>NZ_VJZZ01000010.1 GCF_009659535.1 Aggregicoccus sp. 17bor-14 | reverse complement strand
CCCGGTCGCGCTCGGCCGCATCCACGTCCGCGGAGTGGCCAATGCTTCGCAGCCGCTCCCGCTCTGCCCTGTCCACCCGCAGCGAGTCCATGCTGGGGGTGGACATTATCTATGTCCGGGGGCTTAGGCGACGGAGCCTTCGGTGGTGGACGGGCGACGCCCGCGCCACCACGCCAGTGCTGCCACCAGCGCGCCCAGCAGTGAGCCCAGCGCACCCGGCAGCAGCCCCGGCTCGACGAAGTGGAACGTGAGACGGTGCTGACCGGGAGGCAGCTGGACGCCCAGCGTGGCGACGTTCACGGGGAAGACGGCGGCCGCAACCCCATCGATCTCCGCGCGCCAGCCAGGGTGATAGCTCGAGGCGAAGACGACGAAGCCCCCGGTCGGCGGCACCTGCGCGAGCACCTCCGCGCGACCGCGCCCGAAGCGCGGATCCTTCAGCGTGACACTCTCGTAGCGCCCTCCTGCCGCCCCTTCCACGAGCGCCTGCGTGCTCAGATCGATGAGCGGGTCCCGGATGCGCGCGACCGCCTCCTGCAGCGAGGCGACCGGGATGAGCTCGTTCACGCCGTGGATGCGCGGAACGCAACGGGTGCGGCCGAGCAGCTGCACGCGGAGATCCGGCCAGGCCTCTACCTGCCTGAACCCCTCGCTCGGCGGCGGGCCGTCGGGCCGCAGGGGCTCGACGAGGTAGCAGCCGTTGAGGGCATCCAGCAGCCGTGCCTCCTGCGTGGCCAGCGCCCAGTACAGCGCCACGTCGCGCTGCAGCTGCACCGCGCCGTAGCCGCCGAGCTCGTCGAGCCCGTAGACCGTCCCCACGTTGCTCTTGAGGGTCATCAGCTCCCAGGCACGCGCCAGCCCCATCGCCTCCACGGTGCGGCCTCCGGGCGCCACCGCCGCGAGCCCCTGTGCCTCGCGGAAGAAGCGGAAGGGCTTCACCGTCGCGCGGGCCACCATCTCCTCGCGCAGTGGACTGCGCAGTGAGTACAGCACCGGGTCCTCGGTCCACACGATGCGCTGGCCCGCGAGCAGCAAGTCCACCGCGAGCACGAGCACCGGCAGCAGCCGCAGCAAGGGCCTCCCTGACAGCCGCCGCGCAGCGGCCACGCTGAGCAGCGCCAGCGCGACGAAGACTCCGCCCGCCTGAAGCGCGGCGCGGGCCGGCTCGAGCACGACCGTGCCGGGCGCCTGCACGTGCACCGCAGCGAGCAGCGCCTGCGAAAGCGCGAGCGCCTTCTCCTCGAGCGCGAAGGAGCCGAGCCAGGCGAGCAGCAGGCCCGCGGCGAGCGCGACGAGCATGGCCGTGCGAGCTCGGGGAAGCGCCCGCGCCTGCCCCACGCGCTGCAGCCCCAAGGCCACCAGCACCGCCCACCCGAAGCTCGCGAGCAGGAGGTACTTCTCCGGATAGCGGAAGAGGTTGAAGCCCGGGAGCCTTGCGTGCACCCAGCCGAGACCGGCGTGGGACGCCATCGACAGGAGCAGCCCCGTCAGCAGCAGGGACAGCCCCAGCCCCACCTCGCGGCGACGCGAGAGCCCGAGCACCGCGAGCACCAGGCTCGAAGCGCCGAGGTAGGCGCTGAGCGCGAAGGGCGTCGTCGAGGGGCCCTTGACGGTGAACCACGCCCAGAACTGGGGCTCCTCCAGGTAGCCTCCGAACGGAAGGGGCAGGAACAGCTCCGCGAGCCGCAGCGGATGCAGCATCCAGTCCGTGTAGAAGTCGGGATCGTTCACGCCGCGGGAGGCCTGCTTCAGCAGCAGCCAGGCCGGCCACAGCTGCACGGCGGCGAGCAGCCCCGCCAGGGTCAGCCCCACGCCGAGCACGAGCGCCGCGCGGCCCCGCTGCGAGCGCGCGTTCCACCCGCAGAATGCCGCGCCCGCGAGCAGGGAGTAGAGCACCGACTGCGGATCGCCCGAGAGCGCCTGCAGCGCGCAGAGCAGTGCGAGGACCACGGAGCGCCGGAGCCAGGAGGCGGTGGACGCGAGGACGAGGAGCACCCACGGCACGTACGCGGCCCCCGCCATCAACGGCCCTGCGTACGAGAGGCCGATGACGTAGCCCGACAGCATCCACGCGAGCGCCCCTCCCGCCGCGGCGCCGCCGTCCCCGGTGAGGCGGCGCAGGAAGGCAAAGACTCCGAGCCCACCCAGCACGTGGTGGAAGACCAGCAGCCACGCGTAGGCCAGGGGGAAGGGCAGCCACAACGACAGCAGGTTCGGCGGGTAAAGCGTCGCGGCGTGCAGGTCCGCGAGCAGCGGAAGGCCGGCGCTGACGGAGGGGTTCCAGAGCGGCAGCTCGAGGGCGCGCCACGCGTCGGCCATCGCCTCGTGCGTCGGCCAGTAGTAGTGCAGGACGTCCCGGTAGAAGAAGCTCCGCGCGCCCACCAGCGTGGCCCCGAAGAGCGCAGCGCTCGCGAGCAGGCACAGTCCGAGCGGCGCTCCCCAGGCCTTCGGTGACAGTCTTCGCACGGAGGAGAGCATGACACCCCCCGTGCCGACGCGAGCGCGGTTTCTCCATCTGTCCTGCGGGCGAGCGGTCTCGGGTACCCGGACTCCGCTCGGTGCGCACGGGCCGCCGAGACGCGCAGATGCGACATCGACCCACTTCACCGGCACGGTGTGTCCCACCCCTCGTGCAAGCTGAAGAAACGGCCGCAGCGCTCCTGGTGTGCAGGCAAGCGCCTGGGTCCCCCTCGCGCGCCCGCAACGACCTGCGGTAGAAGTTCACTGCAACTCCGTAGCAAAAAGGCCCCGCCCATTTTTCTGCCCGTCCACCTGAAGGCCTCCTCACTCCGCGCCCGTCCTGCGTGCCGAGCGGGTGCGCGGGGCCGAGCTCGCTTCCCTCGAGAGGGAGGCATCGTCGGCGCTCGCCTCTCGTCCTTTCGTCCTCACGGAGCCGGAGGCAACCCCGAGCGAGCAACGCATGACTGACGTCGCGCGGGTGCCCCACGCGGAGGCGCGACCGGGCACGTGGGTCGTCGTTCCCGCCTTCAACGAGGGGCCGGTGGTGGGAGGGGTGGTCAGGGAGCTCGTCACCGCGGGGTGGCCGGTCGTCGTCGTCGACGATGGCTCGAGCGACGCGACGGGTCAGCGCGCACTCGAAGCGGGCGCCGTGGTCCTCCGCCATGTCGTGAACCTCGGTCAGGGTGCAGCGCTCCAGACGGGTATCGAGTTCGCCTGGCGGCAGGGCGCCGCCCGCGTGGTCACCTTCGACGCGGATGGGCAGCACTCCAGCGACAGCATCCCGCTTCTCCTCGCGGCACTCGACGGAGGCGCCGACCTTGCGCTGGGCTCCAGGTTCCTCGGCCGCGTCGAGGGCGCGAGCAAGCGGCGCAAGGCCCTGCTGCGCCTCGCAGCGTCCGTGTCCAACAAGCTTTCCGGCCTGTCCCTCACCGACTCCCACTGCGGACTCCGCGCGTTCCACCGCGACGTCGCGGCACCCTTGCGCATGCACCAGAGCGGAATGGCCCACGCCTCGGAGATCTTGCGACATGCGGCACGCGCACGACTCCACGTCGTGGAGGTGCCGGTGACCATCCGCTACACCGACTACAGCATCCGCAAGGGTCAGCGCGCGTCCCAGGCACTGCGCATCCTGTTCGACTACTTCGCCCGCGCTTGACCTCGCTGCCCCCGGGCCCACCCCCCCCATGCTCATCCGCCTCTTGCTCCTGACGGGGCTCGCGCTCATCGGCTACTACGCATTTCTGCGTCGCACGAAAGTGCCGGTCCACATCGCCGTCGTCTTGGCGCTGCTCGGAGGCTCGGCGAGCCTGGTGCTGTTCCCGGACGTCACGACGACGGTGGCGCGAGCGGTCGGCGTAGGCCGTGGTTCGGACCTCGTGACCTACCTCGTCGAGATCAGCCTGCTCTTCATCGTCCTGCACTACTACACCAAGTTCACCGAGCTCGAGGGTCAGCTCAAGACGCTGGTGCGCGAGCTGGCCATGCTCCGCGCCAGCGCGAAGCCCTCGGAGAGTGCGCCGCCGCCGAGCGAGGGCCATCCGGGAAAGGTCCATGAGCTGCCGCGCACGAGGTGAGCTGGCGCTGTTGCTCGGCCTGGTGCTGACGGCCGCGGCAGCGAAGTTCGCGTACTCACCGATGCTCGGCTCGCGGAGTACGGACGGGAACTACTACTTCCAGATTGCGCGCCACGTCTCGCAGGGTGAGGGATTCAAGACCAGCGTCTCGCTCTACCATCAGGGCCTGAAGCCGCTTCCTCACGCTGCGACCGTCTACCCCCTCTGGCCGGCCCTGCTGGGCACGGCGGGCCGGCTCTTCGGCCTGCGGCGGGTGGCCGAGCTCCTTCCAGAAGCACTCTTCCTGCTGGACCTGGTGCTGCTCTACTTCGTGACCCGGCGGCTCGAGCACCGACTCGAGGTGCCCGCTGCGCTGCGCATCGGGGGGCTCGACATCCGCTTCGCGCACCTCGTCACGTGCCTGTTCGGGAGCAACTGGATCTTCTTCCACTACACCTCCCTGCCCTACACCGAGGCGCTGGCGTTCGCGCTCTGCTTCGGCGTGCTGCTCGCCACGGACCGTGCCCTGGGGGCGGACACCCGGCGCTCGGAACTGCTCTGGTCGGCAGCCGCTGGAGCGCTCTGCGGGCTTGCGTATCTGACGCGCTCCCAGCTGCTGGGGTTCGTCGCCGTGCCGCTCGCAGGCCTTGCGCTGGGCCGGGCGCCAGGGACGCGTGGCCGGTGCCTGCTGGCCTGCGGTCTGGCCGCGGCCCTGGGCATCGTGTTCGAGGCAGCGCTGCTCTACGACGCCGTCGGCACGGTGACGCCGCAGATCATGATCGACTTCGCCGCGTTCCGGCAGACTCCGGAGCTCGAGCCCTTCCGATGGCTGGTCGAAACGCCCAACACCCTTTCCTGGGTGATCGACCGACTGCGAGGCGTGGCGGTGGCGTTCGACTCGAACAGCCAGAACTCCTACGTCTCCTCCTTCAGCATCGCGGCGTATCTGCCGCCCCTCGCGCTGCTCGTCGCGCTCACCTGGTCCCGCCCGGCCCGTCAGCACGTGGCACGCCTCCCTCGCGAGGCGCGGGCGCTGCTGCTCGCCTTGCTGGTAGCGGGGGCGGTCTCCATCGCTCCCGTGCACGCAGCCCACGCGTCGTTCTTCCAGGAGTGGCTTTTCGGGTACCGCCACGGGCTGGGCTTCATCTTCCTCATCGTCGCGGCGCTCGCCGTCCTCGGGGTCGACCAACGCCGGAGCCTGCGCCTGGCATCAATGGTCATCGTCGTGCTCGCGGCCGCGAGCAGCGCCGCGAAAACCCACGACAATGCGAGGCGGCAGCAGCCGGACCTGAGCACCCGCGCCGAGCAACAGCTGGCGCAGTGGCTCAACGCGCAGTCTCCCCCGGTCGTCGTGCTGACGACGAGAGCTCAGCAGCTCTCCCTCTGGACGGATGTAGGAATCCACTGGATGTGGTGCCAGGACAGCGCGGCCCAGATGCAGAAGCTCTTCGAACATCTGCCGATCGACTACCTCGTCGTCTACCCGGTCGATTCGCCGTGCCCAGCCCTCTCCAGCGTGTCCTCCCATCTCCGAGCGGTGCAGTCCTTCGGAGAGCCAGACGAAAGAATCGAGGTATTGAGATGGACGAACTAGACCCGAAGGGCGCCCCCCGCTTCGACCTCGAGCGGATCATCCCCGAGCTCCTGTCCTCGGAGAACCCGCTCGAGCGCACCACGCTGCTCACCCACTTGCAGCGCTACGAATTCGCCTCGGGCCACGTCCGAGCCCGCAGGGTGCTGGATCTGGCGTGCGGCGTCGGCTACGGAAGCGCGCTGCTCGCGAAGGCCGGCGCTGCGGAGGTCCTGGGCGCCGACCTCTCCAGCGAGGCGATCGCGCATGCCAAGCGCACCTATGCGTCCGAGAACCTCTCGTTCGTGTGTGCGGACGCGTTCGAATTCACGCCGCCAGCCCCCTTCGACGTGGTGGTGAGTCTCGAGACGATCGAGCATGTCGCAGATCCGGCCCGGCTCTTCCGGCGCCTGGTCGAGATGGTGGCACCGGGCGGGATGCTCATCGCATCCGTCCCCACGACTCTTTCGAGTGACGTGAACCCGTACCACCTCTCGGATTTCACCGAAGCGCAGTTCCGGCGGATGTTCCAGGATGCAGGTCTCGAGATCGTCGACGAGCTGCGCCAGCGGCAGCGAGTGTCCCTCCGCAATCTCCTGAGGATCCGCACCGGGTCGAGCCGCTCGTACCAGCTCCGCTCGAACCTGGTCGGCTACTACCTCCGCCATCCCCGCATGGCGATGGGCCGAGCCCTCCAGACGCTTCGCACGGGCCTGGACAACCGCTATCTGGTCATTGCCGGGCGCCGAGCGGGCGCGACCCGAGGATGACCAGCGCCAGTGCGAGCAGCAAACCCACGGCGCTGAGCGTCAGGCCCCACCCCAGGTTCGGGGTGGCGTAGCGCAGCTCCACCTCATGCTCGCCCGGTGGCAGCGGCAGCGCACGCGCCGCCACGTTGGCAGGCAGCAGCGGCACCGCCGCGCCGTCCAGGAACGCGCTCCAGCCGCGCGCGAACTGGTCGTTGATGACGAGCACCGAAGGGCGGGGGGCCCGGGCGGCGAGCCGCAGGCGCTCGGGGTGCAGCTCGAGCCACTGCACCTCTCCCGCCGTCGACGCGAGCGCCGGTGCTCCCTCGACGACGGCCATGCCAGGCGGCAGGCCGGCCCGCAGTCGCCGCAGCGCCTGCCACATGTCGCCTGCGGGCACCGCTCCTGCCACGTACGCGCGAGGCAGGCATGCGCCTCGCGCGAGCCCCATGCCCAGCGCGTCCTGACGCGACACCAGCTCCAGGCCCGAGGGCAGCGGCTCCGAGAGGGAGACCGTCCAGAAGCAGCCGTTGAAGGCAGGAGCCCAGGGGGCGGCCTGCTCGGAGGAGGAGCCGAAGAGGATGCCGTAGCGGGCAGGGGTCGCCGGCAGGTTCGTCCCGAAGACGGCGACGAGGTCCGGGCCATTGGAGTCCACCCGCAGCGCCTGGCGCATGGCGCGCACCCACAGCTCGCCTCCTCCGAGCGTCACCGTGGAGGGGACGTCCAGGCGCGCGAGCCGCGTCGCGCGGTCCGCGGGCCGCGCGCCGCCGGCAGCCTCCAGCACCGTCGTTGCGAAGGCGTTGGGCGCCTCGAGCTCCGCGGGTGACACGAGCGGGAGATGCGCCCCATTGCCGTGCAGCAGCTCTGCGAAGACGAGCAGCGGCAGCAGCCAGAGGACTCGCGCGCGACGCCCGCTCGCCCAGATCAGCGCCGCGGCCGCGGCGAGAAAGCCCGCGGAGCAGGCGAGGCCCCGCCCCCACGCCGACGACACGGCCCCCGCCAGGGGAGCGGTGAGCGAGCTTCCCGCCACGCGCCAGACGGCGGGCCCCAGCACCCCGTTCCAGGCGAGCGCCGCCAGCACGGCGCACCCGGCCGCGGCCCCTGCGGCCGCGAGCACCGCGGGCCGCCGCCGCGCCGCGAGCGCGTCTGCCCCCAGCGCTACCAGCGGCGCGAGCCCCAGCCAGAAGAGCGCGAGGTATTTCTCCGGGAAGCGGAACTTCGAGAGCAGGGGCAGCAGCTTCCACGTCAGCGGGAGCAGCCCGCCGTAGTCGCCCAGCGAGAGCCACAGGCCCAGCAGGGCGATGCCTCCGAAGGCCCAGGTGGCGCGGCTGCGCACGCTGAGGCCCACTGCCGTCAGCAGCACCACGAGCGCGCCGGCGAACACCGTCGTGCTCCACAGCGCGCCGCGGCCGCTGAACACCTCCGCGACCATCTGGTTGCGGAAGGCATCGGGCACGTAGCCCGGGATGAGCAGCTCGGGCACGCGCAGCGGGTGCAGGGCCCAGGTGCGCCCCAGGGTCGTGGAGACCTCTCCGAGCCCCCGCATCGACTCACCACTCACCGCGAGCGCCGGGAGCAGCTCGGCGCTGATGAGCAGTAGCGTCCCCACGCCGGCGAGCGCCAGCAGCGCGATGCTGCGGCGAGTCACTCCGTGCACGCACAGCGCCGCGAGCATCAGCAGGGGGCAGAAGGCGAACATCTGCGCGTCCCCGGCGAGGAACACCAGCGCCCAGGCCACCATCAACAGGGCCGCATCCGCGAGCCGGCGCGTCCCCGTTACCCGCAGCGAAGCCCACGCCACCCAGGGCAGCGTGGCGAGCCCCATCAGGTAGACGAGGTTGTTCGAGACGCCGAGGGCGTAGCCGCCGAAGCCGAGCGCGCACGCGCCGCAGAGCGCGGCAGGCCTCGTGCTGCCCAGCGCCCGGCACAGCGCGTAGGCGCCCCCTGCGCCGAGCAGGTAGCCCCCGAGCAGGTTGAACTTCACCGCCAGCGCCGGCGAGAGCGGCAAGAAGAGCAGCGTCTGCGGATGGAAGGTCGCGGTGACGATCTGCCCGATGAAGGGGACGCCGAGCGACTCGAACGGGTACCACATGGGGAGCTCGCCGGAGAGCAGCCGCTCATGCAGGTAGTGCCGGATGGGGATGAGCGTGACGAGCTGGTCGCGGTAGTACGGCACCCCGTCGCTCAAGAGGTGCGGAGCGAAGAAGAGGGCCCACAGGCCGACCACGCTCAGGAGCCCGCCCCAGCGCTGCAGCACTCGCGACGGCATCGACGCACCTTTCATGCGCCGACTGGGTATCACGCGCGGCGTCGCAGGGGCGCGCTCCACGCACACAGTCGCGTCAGGCGCGCACCTCGAGGCACATCCGCGCAGAGCCTCGCCCTTCCGCACGGCGCTTCTGGACGCTTTTGGGCACCCCGGGTGACAAAAATTGGCGATTCACCCTCCCTCCCCGACCCCCCTCGCGGCCCAAGTCCCTGGATCGTCGTGAGGCACAGCGCGCGGAGAGCCTGGCACCTGCCGTGCAATGCCGTCCCCCGACTCAGGCAGACCCGCCCGTTTCCCTCCCCCCAGGAGTCCCCCATGTTCAGCAAGCTCCGTAAGACCCGCGGCTTTACCCTCATCGAGCTCATGATCGTCGTCGCGATCATCGGCATCCTCGCTGCCATCGCCATCCCGAACTTCATCAAGTTCCAGGCGCGCTCCAAGCAGAGCGAGGCGAAGACCAACCTGAAGGCGATCTTCACCGCCCAGAAGTCGGTGTACGGCGAGAAGGACACCTACTCGGCGAAGTTCACCGACATCGGCTTCTCTCCTGAGAAGGGCAACCGCTACAGCTACTCCATGGCGGCCGCCTGCACCTGGAACACCCTGACCACCGCGAACCAGTCCTGCATCCCCCAGGACACCGTGCGCTTCAACACCCAGCCGAACATCACCCCGGTGACCATCACCGCGCCGCTGAGCGCCATCGGCGCGAGCGCCGGCCCGAACGGCCAGTTCGCGGTCGCCGCCTACGGCAACGTTGACAACGACAGCGTGGCGGACGCCTGGGTGCTCGCCTCCGACACCGTCGCCGCGACCGCCGCGACCTGCGGTGGCGACTCCTCCGGCACCGCCGGCGCGCCGGTGAACCCGCTGAACGACGTCTCCTGCGACCAGTAGTAACCGAGGGGACGGTCGCTCGGCGCGAGCCGGGCACCTTCTCCACCGAAACGGGCTGACCGTTTCATCGTAGAGTGCGCGGGGGGGTCGATCATCGGCCTCCCCGCGTTGCTTTTTGTGAGCCATGCCCCTCCCCTCCTGGGTCGTCCTCGCAGGTTCCCTCCTCTCGCTGCTGCTGCTCTCGGCGCCGCCGGAGCGCGCCCGCCCCGGACGCGACAGGCCCATGCTCCCGCGGGTGGACTTCCTCCACGCGGTGGGCGCCGCGCACCAGCACCTGATCGCGGACTACTACTGGCTGCTGACCATCAACCAGATCGGTCGCGCCCAGACCGCGGCGGACTACCGCGACATCTACCCCTACGCGGACCTCGTCACGGACCTGGACCCCAAGTTCGTGCGCGTCTACAGCTTCGCCGGGGTGGCCATCCCCTTCGACAAGGGCCGCCAGAACTTCGTGAACACCGACGAGTCCACGCGCCTGCTGCGCAAGGGCGCGCGCAACGTGCCCGGTGACTACCAGATCGAGTTCACGCTCGCGCACAACCTCATCTTCTTCGACCACCAGTACCGGGCCGCGGCGGACATCCTCCACCGGCTCAGCCAGTCTCCGTTCGCGCCCCCCTTCGTGTCGGCGCTCGCCACGCGCCTGTACGCCCAGTCCGGCAACTTCGACGCGGGCCTCGCCCTGGCGGCCTACCTGCGCGACACCGCCGCCGAGCCGGAGACGCGCGAGTTCTTCGAGCATCGCGTGCTGGAGATCCAGCAGGAGCAGGTGCTGCAGGGGCTCGACCGCGAGGTCGCCCGCTTCCGCGATCGCGAGGGCCGGCTGCCGCGCACGCCCGCAGAGCTCGTGGAGCGGGGGCAGCTGCAGGCGCTCCCGGCCGATCCCCTCGGAGGAGACTTCTACGTCGACGCCGAGGGGCGCTCGCACTCCACCGCCGCCAAGGCCCGGCTCGAGCTGCACGAGGACGAGAACCTGCGCGCCCCGCCCAAGACCGCCTCGGAGCAGGCGCCCCAGAATTGACTTGAACCAGGATGACCATGACGAACGAGCCACGGAGAGCGCAGCTGTGGTGAAGGACAGCGCAGAGTGGGGCCAGGCCCCGATCGAGGGCCGCGGGCTCTCGAAGACCTACCGCGTGGGCTTCTGGATGAACCGCACGGTGCGCGCGTTGCAGGACATGAACCTGCGCGTCGAGGCGGGCCAGGTGTACGGGCTGCTGGGCCCGAACGGCGCCGGCAAGTCCACGACGATCAAGATCCTGATGAACCTGGTGCGCCCGACGAGCGGCGAGGCCCGCATCTTCGGGCGCGCGCCGCAGGATCCCGAGGCGCGCCGGCTGGTCGGCTTCCTCCCCGAGAACCCCACGCCCTACGAGTACCTGACGGGGCGGGAGTTCGTGACGCTGGCCGGAAGGCTCGCGGGGCTGAGCGGCCACGAGCTCGACCTGCGCGTGCGCGAGTCGCTCGGCGCGGTGGACATCGGCAAGGCCGAGCGCCTGCAGATCCGCCGCTACTCCAAGGGCATGGTGCAGCGCGTGGCGCTCGCGCAGGCGCTGGTGGGGCGCCCCAAGCTGCTCATCCTGGATGAGCCCACCTCCGGGCTGGACCCCATCGGCCGCCGGCAGATGCGCGACCTCATCCTCGCCGAGCGCGCGAAGGGCACGACCATCCTCTTCTGCACCCACATCATCCCGGACGTCGAGGCGCTCTGCGACCGGGTGGTGATGGTGGTGGGAGGGCGGCAGCGGCGCGAGGGCAGCGTGAGCGAGCTGCTCGCGGACGGCAGCGCGCCCACCTCCGAGGTGGTGGTCGAGGGCCTCGGCGCAGAGCAGAGCGAGCGCCTCGGGGCGCCCGTCGAGTCGGCCCAGCGCGTGGACGGCCACCTGGTGCTGCGCGTCCGGGGCGAGCACGTGCAGCAGGTGCTCGGCACGGTGCTCGCGGCCGGAGGGCGCGTGACCCGCGTCGAGCCCTCGAGGCACTCGCTCGAGGACCTTTTCATGGCAGCCGTCCAGGAGGCCGGCCGCCCCACGGCAGTCGGCGGAGACATCAGCGGATGAGCGGCTTTGGCGCAATGGTGTTGAACGGCTTTCGCGAGGCGCGGCGCAACCGCGTCACGGTCGCGGTGGCGGCCTTCGCCGCGGTGGTGCTGTTCTCCTCCAGCCTCGTGACCGAGGTGACGGTGGCGACGGTGGACCGCGTCCTCACCGACTTCGGCCTGGGGATGATGAGCCTCATCCTGGTGTTCCTGGCCATCTTCCTGGCGTGCGGGCTGCTGAGCCGGGAGATCGACCGCCGCACCATCTTCCTCGTCGTCTCCAAGCCCATGTCGCGCGCGCAGTTCCTGCTCGCGCGCCTGTGCGGCAACATGCTCACGCTCGCGGTGCTCCTCGTCGCGATGACGGTGGTCTTCTTCGCCCAGCTGGCGCTCTACCGCACCCCCATCACCACGACCCAGCTCTGGGCGGTGGTGGCGCTGTGGTTCGAGCTGCTGGTGCTCACCTCGGCGGGCTTCTTCTTCTCCACCTTCGCGAGCCAGATGGTGTCCGCCATCGCCACCGTGGGCCTCTACTTCGCGGGCCACCTGTCCGGTGACATCTACCTGTTCGCCCAGCGCTCGGAGAGCGCGCTGCTGCGCGGGATGGGCAAGGCGATCTACTACGTCCTCCCCAACCTCGAGCGGATGAACTTCCGGCCCCTCGCCGCCTACGGCGCGGACGTCCCGCTGGGCACGGCGCTGTCCGGCATCGGGTACGGCGTGGCGTACTCGGCGCTGCTCTGCGTGCTCGCGATCGCCATCTTCAACCGGCGCGACTTCCGCTGACGCGCGCGGCCGCCGGCGCGGCTACAGGCTCTCGTCCGTGAGGCCGTGCTTGGCGAGCCGGTAGCGCAGCGAGCGGAAGCTCAGCCCGAGCAGCTCGGCCGCGCGGGTCTTCACCCCGCCGGCCTGCCGCAGCGCCTCGAGCAGGTAGCGCCGCTCGTTCTCGTCCAGGAAGTGCTCCAGCGAGAACTTGGGGCTGAGCGTGACGGAGCTCGCCTCGGCCGGGAGCTCGCGCTCGCCGCGCACCGCGAGCGGCAGCGTGGTCAGGCCGAGCACCTCGGTCTCCGCGAGCGTAGCGGCGCGCTCGACGACGTTCTGCAGCTGCCGCACGTTGCCCGGGAAGCGGTAGCGCTCCAGCGCCTCCAGGGCCTCCTCGGAGAAGCGCAGGTGCGGCCGCCCCAGCTCCTCGCGCATCTTCGAGAGGAAGTGCTCGGTGAGCAGCCGGATGTCGTCGCCGCGCTCGCGCAGCGGCGGCAGCTCCAGGTTGATGACGTTGAGCCGGTAGAGCAGGTCCTCGCGGAAGCGCCCCGCCTTGACCTCGGCCTCGAGCGACTTGTTGGTGGCCGCGACGAGCCGGGCGGCGAAGGGAATCTCCACCGTCCCGCCCACCGGCTTCACCTTGCGCTCCTGCAGCACGCGCAGCAGCTTCACCTGGGTCGCGGCGGGCACCTCGGCGATCTCGTCCAGGAACACCGTCCCCTCGCCCGCGGCCACCAGCAGGCCGGTGCGGTCCGCCGCGGCGCCGGTGAAGGCGCCGCGCACGTGGCCGAAGAGCTCGCTCTCGAGCACGCCCTCGTTGAGGGCGGCGCAGTTGATGGGCAGGAAGGTCGCGCTCGCGCGGGGGCTGCGCATGTGGATGCCCCGGGCGACCAGCTCCTTGCCCGTGCCGCTCTCGCCCGTGATGAGGATGGTGCTGCGGCTCGCGGCCACCTTCTCCACCAGTGCCGCCACCGCGCGCATCGCCGGGCTGCGCCCCACCCACAGCGACGCGCTGTCCAGCGACTTGCGCAGCTGCTGGTTCTCCTCGCGCAGGCCGCGCTTCTCCAGCGCCTTCTGGACCAGGAGCAGCAGCTCCTCGTTGTCGAAGGGCTTGCAGATGTAGTCGTAGGCGCCCGCGCGCATCGCCTCCACGGCCGAGGCCGGGGTACCGAAGGCGGTGATCAGGATGACCTCGGGCGGCGCGGCCAGCGCCCGGGCGGCGCGCAGCACCCCCATGCCGCTGCCCGCGCCGATCCGGATGTCGGAGACCACCAGGTCGACGGCGCTCTCGCTCAGCCGCTGCACGGCCTCGCGCTCGGTCGCGGCGAGCGTGACGACGTAGCCTGCGCGCGCGAGGAGGAACTCGAGGTACTCGCGCATGGACAGCTCGTCATCAACGACCAGGATGCGCACGGGAGGCCTCGGCGGTGTCGAGCGGCAGGGTGATGGTGAACTCCGTCCCGGCCTGGGGCGAAGAGGTTACTTCGATCATTCCGCCGTGGGCCTGGACGATGGCGTGCGCAGTCGACAGGCCGAGCCCTGTCCCGCCGGGCCGGCTGGAGACGAAGGGCTCGAATATCCGGACGAGGTCCTCCGCGGGCACGCTCCCCGCGGAGTCCCACACCCGCAGCCGCGCCTCGCCGCCGCTCGCCTCCAGCTGGACCCGCACCTCGCCGCCCGCTCCCGTGGCCTGGAGCGCGTTGCGCAGGAGGTTGAGCAGCACCTGGCGCATCTGGTCCGGGTCCACCTCGGCCTCGACCGCGGCCACCTGCCCGCCGAGCACGACGTCCGTGGCCAGGGGGTCGGCGCGCAGCATCTCGAGGGTCTCCTCGACGAGCGAGGCCAGGTTCACCACCTGGCGCGCGGGGCGCGGCGGGCGGGCGAAGCGCAGGAACTCCTCCACCAGGCGCGAGAGGCGGTCCGCCTCGCGCAGCACGATGGAGAGCAGCCGCGCCTGGGCCGGCTGTTCCGCGAGGTCCTGCGCGAGCATCTGCGCCGAGCCCCGCATCGCGGCCAGCGGGTTGCGGATCTCGTGCGCCAGCTGGGCGGACAGCGTCCCCAGCGAGGCCAGCGCGTCCGCCCTGCGCAGGGCGGCCTCCATGCGCCGCAGGTCCGTGAGGTCCTGGAAGACGATGAGCAGCGCCTGGTCGCCGCTCTCGAGCGGGGTGATGGTGAGCCCCAGCGTGCGCAGCCCGTGGGGCGTCTGGACCGCCAGCTCCCTGCGTCGCGCGTGCGGGCCCAGGCCCTGGACGCCCGGCAGGAAGCGCTCCAGCTGCTCGTCCGTCTCGGCCCCCTCCTCCAGCCCGAGCAGCGCCCGCGCCGCCGGGTTGATGAAGGTGATGCGCCCGTGCTCGCCGCTGGTGATGAGCCCGCTGGGCATGCTCGCGAGGATCTGCCGCTGCAGGGCGGCGAGCTGCTGCAGGTCCGCCGTGGTCGCCGAGAGCTGCCCACCCGTCGCCAGCAGCTGGCGCGAGAGGTAGCCCGCGAGCACCGCGATGAGGAACTGCGCCAGCACGTGGCTGCCGAGCACGAAGAACAGCCGGCCCGGCGGCAGGTGCGCCCCTCCGTCGGGAGGGTGCAGCCAGCCCGCCTGCGCGAGCAGCACCATCGCCACGTACGCGACCGAGGAGAGCGCGGCGGCAGTGCGCGCCCCCCGCTCGAAGAGCAGGATGGACGCCGCCACCACCGCCAGCGAGTACGTGAAGATGAACGGCGAGTCGGCGCAGCCCGTCACGTAGACGAGGCCCGTCGCCAGCGCGACGTCGCCCACCACCTGCGCGTAGGCGCTGAACTTCCCGCCGCGGCCCTGGCGCAGCAGCAGCCCGTAGACGAGCGTCAGGACGTAGACCGCGCCCAGCAGCGCGAACGCGAGCAGCTCCTCGCGCGTCAGATCCCTGGGAGGGCCCGACAGCAGCCGCGCCGCGATCGCCACCATCGACAGGGTGGTGGCCACCGTGCGGAACACGGTGAGCCAGGTCAGCTTGCGGAGCAGCTCGTCGGGAGAGACGAGCGCAGGCCTACTTGATGGCACCGGCGATGGAGAAGATGGGGAGGTACATCGCGATGAGGAAGCCACCGACGATGCCGCCGAGGAACACCATCATGATCGGCTCGATCATCGCCGTGAGGCCCGCGACCGCGGTGTCGACCTCGTCGTCGTAGAAGTCGGCGATCTTGTTCAGCATGGTGTCCATGGCGCCGGTGGCCTCACCGACGCCGATCATCTGCACCACCATCGAGGGGAACACCTTGGTCTCGAGCAGCGGCCCCGCGATGTTCTTGCCCTCGGAGATCTTCGTCCGGACGTAGAGGATCGCGTCCTCCACCGTGCGGTTGCCGGCGGTCTTCGCCGTCACGTCGAGCGCGTCCAGGATGGGCACGCCCGAGCTGATCATCGTGCCCAGCGTGCGGGTGAAGCGCGCCACGGCGACCTTGCGAAGCACGGGCCCGAGCACGGGCATCTTCAGCATGACCTTGTCCGAGATGCGCCGGCCCTTCGGGTGGCGATAGAAGTACACCATGGAGAAGATGACCGCCGCGATGCTCCCCATCAGGTGGAAGATGTAGGCCTGCAGCCACTCGGACATGTCCACCACGAACTGGGTGGGGCCGGGCAGCGCGCTGCCGAAGTCGCTGAACATCTTGGCGAAGGTCGGCGTGACCTTGAGCAGCAGCAGCGCCACCACGCCCACCGCGACGCAGAGCACGATGACCGGGTAGGTCATGGCGCTCTTCACCTTGCGCTTGAGCTTCTCCGCCTTCTCCCGGTACTGCGCGAGCCGGTTGAGGATGTTGTCGAGGATACCGCCGACCTCGCCCGCCGCGCACAGCTGCACGAAGAGCTCGTCGAACACCTTGGGGTGCTCCTTGAGCGCCTCCGCGAAGGTGCTGCCGCCCTCCACCTTGGTCTTGATGGCGTACACGACCTTCTTGAAGGCCGGGTTGTCCATCTGGCTCGCGAGGATGTCGAGGCACTGCACCAGCGGCAGGCCCGCGTCGATCATCGTGGCGAACTGGCGCACGAAGACGAGGATGTCCTTGCCGGTGACGCCGCCCAGGCCCGGCATCGTGGAGAGGTCCGCATCCAGGATGCCCTTCTTGCGCACCTTGGTGGGCGTCATGCCCAGGGACTTCAGGCGTGCGTCGACGGCGGCCGCGTCCATGGCCTCCATCTCGCCCTTCTTCACCTCACCGCCGCGAGTCTTCGCCTCCCAGAGGAACTGGGCCGTACTCTTCTTGGGTGCGGTCTTCTGCGCCGGCGCTGCCATCCGGGAAACCTCCACTGGGGAGGCGGGAGATTACCCGCCCCTCGCGAATCTCAGAATTATCGACCGGGCGCCTGGCTGGCCGGCCGCTGCCCAGGCGCCATCTGGCCGCCCGTCTGGGCCATGATGTTGCGCAGCTCCTCGGGGTCGCTCGAGCGGCCGAAGGCCTCGTCCTGGCTGATGATCCGCCGCGCGAGCAGCGCCGCCAGGGCCTGGTTGAAGGTCTGCATGCCGTACTTCTGCTGGCCCACCTGCATCTGCGAGTAGATCTGGTGCACCTTGTCCTCGCGGATGAGGTTGCGGATGGCGGCGTTGGGCACCATCACCTCGAGCGCGAGCACGCGGCCCGGCGAGTTGTTGCGCGCCACCAGCGCCTGGCTCATCACGCCCTCGAGCACGAAGGACAGCTGCGCGCGCACCTGCGGCTGCTGGTAGGGCGGGAACACGTCCAGCACGCGGTTGATGGTCTGCACGCAGCTGTTGGTGTGCAGGGTCGCGTAGCAGATGTGGCCCGTCTCCGCGATGGTGAGCGCCGCCTCGATGGTCTCGAGGTCTCGCAGCTCGCCCACCAGCACGATGTCCGGGTCCTGGCGCAGGATGTACTTGAGCGCCGTCTTGAAGTTGCGCGTGTCCGCGCCCACCTCGCGCTGGTTCACGAGGCAGTTCTTGTGCGGGTGCAGGTACTCGATCGGGTCCTCGATCGTCATGATGTGCTCGTGACGGTCGGTGTTGATCTTGTCGATCATGGACGCGAGCGTGGTGCTCTTGCCCGAGCCCGTGGGCCCCGTGACCAGGATGAGCCCGCGCGGCTTCTTCACCAGCTCGCCCACGATCGGCGGCAGGCCCAGCTCCTGGAAGGTGAGGATCTTGAAGGGGATGGTGCGGAAGGCGCCCGCCACCGCGCCGCGCTGCATGTAGATGTTCGCGCGGAAGCGGCTCAAGCCCTTCACTCCGAAGGACAGGTCCAGCTCGTTGTCCTCCTCGAACTTGTGCTTCTGCGCGTCCGTGAGGATGGAGTAGCAGAGCTGCTTCGTCTCCACGGGCGTGAGCGGCGCGGTCTTGAGCGGCACCAGCTCACCGTCCACGCGCAGCTGCGGCGGGGACCCGGTGGTGATGTGCAGGTCGGAAGCACCCTTCTCGACCATCGCTTTCAGCAGCTGGTGCAGGTTGGCCACGTGTGTTGATCCTCGGGGAGTAAGGATTGCGGAGTGTGCTGCGGGAGGGGCGGCCTAGAAGCGGTCCGGACCGGTGTTGGCCACGACCTCGTCGAGGGTGGTGACGCCGGCCATCATCTTGGCGAGCGCGGACATGCGCAGGCTGCTCATGCCCAGGCGGATCGCCTCCTGCTTGAGCTCGGCGGCGCTGCCGCCGTTGATCACCAGCTCCTTGAGCCCGTCCCAGAAGGGCATGACCTCGTACACCGCCACGCGGCCGCGGTAGCCGCGGTCGTTGCACTCGCGGCAGCCGTTCTTCTGGAACAGGGTGAAGGTGCCCAGCTTCTCGGGCGGCACGCCGGCGTCGATCAGCGCCTGCTCCTCCACGTTCTCCGCGGGCTTCTTGCACGCGTTGCACAGGCGGCGGCAGAGGCGCTGGGCGAGGATGAGGTTGAGCGAGGCCGTCACGAGGAAGGGCTCGATGCCCATGTTCAGGAGGCGGCTCACCGTGCCCGGCGCGTCATTGGTGTGCAGCGTGCTGAGCACCAGGTGGCCCGTGAGCGCCGCCTTGATCCCGATCTCCGCGGTCTCGAAGTCGCGGATCTCGCCGATCATGATGATGTCCGGGTCCTGGCGCAGGAAGCTGCGCAGGGCGGCGGCGAAGTTCAGGCCGATGTCCTCGTGCATCTGCACCTGGTTGATGCCGGCGAAGTTGAACTCCACCGGGTCCTCCGCGGTGCACAGGTTGGTGCCCACCTCGTTGAGGGCGGAGAGCGCCGAGTACAGGGTCGTGGTCTTGCCCGAGCCCGTGGGGCCCGTCACCAGCACCATGCCGTAGGGGCGGTCGATCGCCTCCTTGAACCAGGCGAGCGGCTGCGGGTCGAAGCCCAGCTTGGACATGTCCAGCTGCAGGTTGCTCTTGTCGAGCAAGCGCATCACGACCTTCTCGCCGAACAGCGTGGGGCACACGCTGACGCGGAAGTCCATCTCCTTGCCGCCGCCGATCTTGATCTTGATGCGGCCGTCCTGCGGGAGCCGGCGCTCGCTGATGTCCAGCTCCGCCATGATCTTCAGGCGGCTGGTGATGGCCTGCTTGAGCTTCTGCGGCGGGCGCATCACCTCGTACATCACGCCGTCGATCCGGAAGCGCACCCGGAAGTCCTTCTCGTACGGCTCGATGTGGATATCGCTCGCGCCCTTCTTGATGGCGTCCAGCAGGATGAGGTTCACCAGCTTCACGACGGGCGCGTCGTCCGCGGCGCGCGCCATCTCGGCGATGTTCGCCTCGTCCTCGGCCTGGGCGACCTCCACGTCCTCGGTCACCTCGCCCACGAGGTCCTCGAGGCTCGGGCCCTTCTCCGCGTGGTAGCGCTCGAGCGCCTCGCGGATGCTCACCTCGCTCGCGACCACCGCCTCGATGTTGTAGCCGGTGAGGAACTTGAGGTCGTCCACCGCGTAGATGTTCGAGGGGTCGCACATCGCCACGATCAGCGAGGGCCCCGCGCGGTTCACCGGGATCACCAGGTGCTTCTCGGCCACCTCCTTCGGCACGAGCTTGATGATCTCGGGGTCGATGTCGAAGTCCTTGAGGTTGATCGCAGGGACCCCGTACTGCTTGCTGAGGAAGTCGGTGAGCTTCGACTCCTCGATGGCGCCGGTCTTGATCAGCGCCGTGCCGATGCGCGCGCCCGACTTCTGCTGCTCCTCCTGCGCCTTGCGCAGCTGCTGCACCGAGATGAGGTTCTCGCGGACCAGCAGTTCACCGAGTCGACCGGACATGCTCTTTGTGCCTCGTTACGTGCAGAGAGGGGTGCGTAGGGATGGCGGTAGGGCCACCGGCCGAGCAGCGCTGCTTCGGCGGGCGCATCAACAGTTCAATTTCGCGCCAAATTCTACGGGCCTGGGGAATGTAGGAGTCAAGGCACGGGCTGCGCTCAACGTGCCCCCAAGCCGCGAGAAGGACTGAAGAAATCTCAGTCGTCTGCTCGGGCGATCACCGTGCGGGCAGCCTCGATGTCGCGCTTGATCTGCCCCGCGAGCTCCGCCACCGAGCCGAAGCGCTGCTCCGGCCGCAGCCGCTCGAGGAACTGCACCCGCAGCTCGCGGCCGTACAGGTCCCCACTGAAGTCCAGCAGGTGCGCCTCGATGGTCACCTCGCTGCCGCCGAAGGTGGGCTTCACCCCGATGTTCGCCGCCCCCGGGTGCCAGCGGGACACGGCGCGCACGCTGCCCGGGCCCGCGGCCCCCTCCGGCTCGAGCAGCCCCACCCGGATGGCGTACACGCCGGGCGCCGGGCGCAGCTCGTTCTGGGTGTCCACGTTCGCGGTGGGAAAGCCGATGCCCCGCCCGCGCCCCGCGCCCGGCACCACGGTGCCGTCCAGGTCGAAGGGGCGCCCGAGCAGCCGCTGCGCCGCGCCCACCCTTCCCTCGAGGATGTACTCGCGCACCTTGGAGGAGGAGGCCACGACGCCGTCCACCGTGACGGGCGCCACCACGTGCACGCTCGCCCCGCGCTCGGCCGCGGCCTGCCGCAGGGTGGCCACGCTGCCGCCGCGCGCCTGGCCGTAGGTGAAGTCGCTGCCCACCACGAGGTGGCGCGCGCCCAGCGCATCCAGCAGCGCCGCCTCGAACTCGCGCGGCGGGGTGCGCGCGTAGTCGCGGCTGAAGGGCTGCACGATGGCGCCCGCGAGCCCGCAACGCGCGAACAGCTCCAGCTTGCGCGGCAGCAGCGTGATGAGCTTGGGGGCCAGGTCCGGCTGCAGCACCTTGCCCGGGTGCGGCTGGAAGGTGAAGGCGAAGGCGGGGCCGTGGCGGCGCGCCTCGGCGAACAGGGCCTGGTGCCCCAGGTGCACCCCGTCGAAGTTGCCCAGCGCCACCGCGCTGCCCTCGCCCGCCCCGCGCGCGCGCGCCTCGGGGGCCGAGTGGAAGACACGGAAGGAGTCGGGGCCGCGCGCGTCTGGGGAGGTCTCCGTCATCGCGAGCGCCGGTATAGCGCGCCCGCCCCCTGCCGCGCCCGCGCTTTTGCCCTGGCCAAGCCCCGCCGGAGCGTGCTTCAAGGCGCGCGGCTCCCCCGGGCGCAGGCTCCTTGCGCCCCTTCCCCCACCTGCCCCCCTCGCTCGCGCCCATGGCCCGCCCTCCCCTGCTCCCCGACCCGGTCGGCCTGCACCTGATGCAACTCGAGGCCCCGCCGGACTGGGATGCCGAGTTCGGCTTCCCGGGCCCGCTGGAGCTGGAGATCGGCAGCGGCGCGGGCGGCCACGCGCTCGAGTACTGCCGGCGCAACCCGGGCGTGCGCTTCGTGGCCTTCGAGTGGCGCAAGAAGTACGCGCGCGACACGAAGGCGCGCGGCGACAAGCTGGGCCTGAAGAACCTGCGCGTGCTCGAGGCGGACGCGCGCGACCACGTGCCCCTGCTCTTCGCGGACGGCTCGCTCTCCGCCATCCACCTCCAGTTCCCGGACCCCTGGTGGAAGCGCGCGCACTTCAAGCGCGCGGTCATCCAGCCGGACTTCACCCGGCTGCTGATGGACAAGCTGCGCCCCGGGGGCCTCTTCGACCTGCGCACGGACGTGGAGGACCGCGCCCGCCAGATGCTCGCGGTGCTGGAGGCCGCGGGCTTCGAGAACCCGCTGGGCAAGGGGGCGTTCCACCCCTATGACCCGGAGGAGGTCCCCTCCACGCGCGAGCGGCGCTACCTGGTGAGCGGCGAGCCGGTGTACCGCGCGCGCCTGCGCAAGCCCGCCTAAGTAGGTAGCCAAAAGTATCGAGACAAATTCTGCCTCGAGGCGCAGCTTGGAGGGCATGCGACGAGCACGCCCTCCAAGCGAGTTGGGGCTGACGGGACGCGACGTGCGGCGGCTGGACAAAGCGCTGCACGCAGCCCGGGACGCGCGGCACTTTCGCCGCCTGCTGGCGGTGAAGCTGGTGGCGGAGGGCAAGACTGTGGCCGAGGCCGCGCGCCTCTCGGCCATGAGCCGGCCGGCGGTGTACGCGTGGGTTGAGCGCTATGTGCAGAGGCGCCGCCCCGAGGCGCTGGAGGACGCGCCGCGCGCGGGGCGCCCGCGCGAGGCGCAAGCCTTGAGTGCCGAGCGCCTGCGCGCGCTGGTGGCGAAGAGTCCTACGGAGTGTGGCTGGGCCAGTGGCGGCTGGACGGTGCCCCTCTTGTGCGCGCACCTGGCCCACGAGGGCTGCAGCGTGAGCTGCCGCACGCTGCGCCGCCGCCTCCACGAGGCGCACCTCGCCTGGAAGCGCCCGCGCTACGTGTACGCGTTGGCTGCGCCCCACCTGGCGCAGAAAAAGGGGGGCTTGTTCGCCGTATAAAAGCGCTTCTGAGGCGATTCCCGCGCGCGGTGCTGCTGGTGTCCGACGCCACCATCCTGCGCTGGTTTCCGCCGCTGCGCTCAGCCTGGGCCCCCGAAGGGCAGCAGGCCCAAGTCCTCATCACCGGCGAGAATGCGAAGCGCACGCTGTGGGGCGCGCTCAACCCGCGCACCGGCCACCGCATCGTCACGGCCAGCCGCGGCTGCACTCAGGAGGCCTTCATGGACTTCCTCCGGGCGCTGCGCCGCGCCTACCCGGGCCGCCCCATTCTCCTGCTGCTCGACCGCGCCAGCTGCCACACCGCCCAGAAGGCCCAGGCGCTCGCCAAGCGCCTCGACATCCACCTTCTGTGGCTGCCCAAGCAGCACCCGGAGCTCAGCTGCATGGACCAGCTGTGGCGCGCCCTCAAGCAGTACGTGTCCTCCAACCGCCAGTACCCGGGCATCGAGCTGCACGTCGATGCCGCCGTCCTCTGGCTGCTGTCCCTCACGCGCACCGAAGCCCTCCGTAAGGCGGGCGCCTTGGCGAAGGGCTTCTGGCTGCGCGATTTGTTAGAGAACTTCTGGCTACCTACTTAGGCTGCACGTCCCGCAAACCCCGCTCGCGGGGGTCGATCCGGACCTGCGGGCCAGGGGGGTGCGAAGTTGGCTTCGCCCCTCGAACGGGGAAGAATGCCCCTCATGGCCGGCGCTCCGCACAGCCTCAAAGATGCGCCCGGTGATGCGCCCGGCGGCGCCCCCCGGCGCCCCGCGGGCCCCACCGCCGCGCCCGAGCTCGCGGGCCGCCGCGTGCTCATCGTGGACGACGAGCCCGCCATGGTCGCGCTCGTGCGCAGCGGGCTCGCGCCGCAGGGCTACGCCTTCTTCGAGGCGGCCAACGGCGCCGAGGCCCTGCGCGCGGTGCGCGAGCACCGGCCGGACCTCATCGTGATGGACGTGGAGATGCCGGGCCTGGGCGGCGTGGAGGTGTGCCGCATCATCAAGGCGAACGCCTCGGAGAGCGGCTTCGGCTTCATCCCGGTCATCCTGATGACGGCGCGCCAGGCGGCCAACCGCGTGGAGGGCCTGGAGATCGGCGCGGACGACTACCTCATCAAGCCCTTCGACATGCTCGAGCTGAGCGCGCGCGTGAAGTCCATGCTGCGGCTCAAGGCGCTGCAGGACGCGCTGGTGGAGAAGAACCGCGAGCTGGACCGCGCGAACAAGGAGCTGGACCGGCGGCGCGAGGAGCTGCTCGCGCTCAGCCGCACGGACGCGCTCACCGGCCTGAGCAACCGGCGCTACTTCGAGGAGCGGCTGGCGGTGGAGTTCGCCCGCTCCAGCCGCTACCGCTCCCCGATCGCGCTGGTGATGCTGGACATCGACCACTTCAAGGGGCTCAACGACCGCTACGGCCACCCCTTCGGGGACCAGGTGCTGCGCGCGGTGGCGCAGGTGGCGCGCGAGCGGCTGCGCGACACGGACCTGCTCGCGCGCTACGGCGGCGAGGAGCTGGTGGCGCTGCTGCCCGAGACCGGCCTGCGCGAGGCGAGCGGCGTGGCGGAGCGGGTGCGCGCGGGCATCGAGGCGCTGCGCGTGCCCTTCGTCGCGGCGGCCGCGGGCGTCCCGGGTGCCCCCGCGCCCGAGCGCATCTCGGTGGGCTGCACCGCTTCGCTCGGCGCCGCCTCCTTCCCGGCGCGCGGCGTGGACGAGCCCCAGGACCTGGTGCGCGCCGCGGACGACGCGCTCTACGCGGCGAAGGAGTCGGGCCGCAACCGGGTGTGCCTACACGAGGAGTGAGGTCGAAGGCGCTCCCGAGGCCGAAGGGCTTTGCCCGAAAGGCCCGTTTGCCGTAGATCCCCTTCCCGCCCATGCGTCCGTTTGCGATACCGCTGCTCGTGCTGGCCCTGGCCGGCTCGGCGCTCACTGGCTGCCACCGGCCCCGCTTCGACACGCCCGTGGACGCGTACCGCTCCTTCCACCGGCTGGTGCAGCGCGGCGAGCTCGCCCAGGCCTACGACGTGCTCTCCACGCCCACCCGCGAGGCACTCGCCCGGCGCGCCCACGCGCTCGCCGAGGCCTCCGGCGGCAGCGTGAAGGACGACCCGGTGGCCCTGTTCTTCTCGAATGTTTCGCGCCCCGCCGATGTTTCCGAGGTCACGCTCGCCGGCGAGCAGGGGGACGCCGCCACGCTGCACGTGGTGTCCTCCGGGGCGGCTCGCACCGTGCGGATGGTGCGGGAGCCCTCCGGTTGGAGGGTGGACCTGTCGGAAGTTCTCAAGCCGTGAGGCCGGTGCCCTGCCGGGCGCTGGCGGCTCACCTGCAAGATGGGTAGTGAGAGACCGTGACTGACCGCAAGACACGCCCAGGTCCCCCCGCCGTCGAGGTCATCCGGCGCCCCGGGGCTCCCGCTGGCGCCCCTCCGGGCAGCTCGCCGGCCGGCGCGGGCACCCCGCCCGGCGCCCCGGCGCCGCGCCCCGTGCCCCGCCCTGCCGTCACGCCCAGCGTGCGTCCGGCGGCTCCCTCGCCTGCCCCCGCTCCGTCCGCCCCGGTGGCCTCCCCGCCGCCCGCGGCGGGAGCGGATGCGCCGCGCGCCGCGGAGTCGGCGCCGGCCGTGCCCTCACCGGCGCCCGCCCCGCGCCCGCTCGTCGCGCCGCGCACCTTCACCCCCGCGCCCCGGCCCTCGGGCGGCGCGCCGGGCGGCGTGCGCCCCGCCGGTGGGATGCGCCCGGGCGGCCCGCCGCGGCCCGGTGGCTTCTCGCGCCCCTCCGTGCCCCGCCCGCCGCCCACCGCCGAGCAGGTGCAGGCGCTCGCCGTGCGCGAGCGGGTGCCCGCGCGCATCGCGAAGGGGGAGCTCGAGGGGAAGATGAAGTGCCGCATCTGGCGCAAGCTGCACGCCGAGGAGGCGAAGCGCTTCGACCAGGTGTACACCCTGATGGCGCAGCACCCGGGCCTCTCGCTGCCGGACGGCTTCGGCGTGGTGCAGAGCGGGATGAGCGTGGCGGAGTTCCTCGCCCGCAAGGACCGCACCCAGCGCAAGGCGGCCATCAAGCAGGCGCGCGGCGCGGTGGACAACGAGGCGGTGGACGCCTTCATGCAGGCGAGGCTCGAGGAGAAGGCGGAGCTCGCGCTGGTGCTCGGCGAGCGCACGCTGCTGGACCTCGTCACCGCGGTGGAGCCCATCGCCCTGCGCCTCGAGCGCAGCGGCCGGCTGGAGAAGCTGCAGCTGGTGCTGCTCGCGCGCCGCGCGGACTGGGAGCAGCTCGGGCCCACCTTCAGCCGCGAGCCCAAGCTCTCGCAGAAGCCCGCGGGCGTCGCGCGCCAGCCCGACAAGCGCCCCTACTCCGACCCGCGCCCCTTCCTCGCCCACCTCGGGCAGCCGCTGCGCCTCACCCTGCGCAACGGCATCCAGCTGAACCTGCCGCTGCGCCTCGCGGGCCGCTTCGACCTCATCGTCGGCGACGAGGGCCACGAGCTGCTCGTCCCGCTCCATGCGATCGTCCGCTTCGACGCCCCGGAGTCCGAGGGCTCTCCCGACGCGCCGCCCGAGGGCGCCCCGGATGCCGGCGCCTGACCCCCTTCCCCCAGCTCCTCCCCGCCGCCCCACCGAGCCCCTGCGATGCACGCCTTCTCCCGCCTGATCAAGACCGCGCTGGCCCTCACCGCCAGCGCCCTGATGCTCCACGCGGCGAGCGCGCGCGCCGCAGCGCCCGCGTCCAAGCCTGCGCCCGCGCCGAAGCCCGTGGCCGCCTCGAAGTCCGGGGAGGCCGCGGGCGAGAAGCCTGCGCCCGCGGGCGAGGTGCGCACCGTGGCGCTGCGCGTGACCCAGAACGGCTTCGAGCCCAGCCCCGTCACGCTCAAGCGCGGCGAGCCGGTGCGCCTGGTGGTCACCCGCGCCACGGACGAGACCTGCGCCACGGACCTGGTCATGCGCGACCCGGACATCAGCGTGGAGCTCCCGCTCAACAAGGCGGTGGAGATCACCCTCACCCCGACGAAGAGCGGCACGCTGAAGTACGGCTGCGCGATGGGGCAGATGGTCTCCGGCATCTTCCTCGTGGAGTAGGCGGGCGAGCGCCTCACCCGACGATGTCTCCGATGCAGCGGCCGCGATGATGTCGGACGAGAGGGCTAGCGTCCGCGCCGAGATGGGCGGCGCCGCCGAGCTCTTCACCCGACACGTGTTCCTCGACCTCGAGACGACGGGGTTGGACCCCCGCGTGGACGAGGTCATCGAGCTGGGGGCGCTCTTCGTGGAGGGGGGCCGCGAGGTGGGCCGCGTGGCGCACCTCTTCCGCCCCTCGCGCCCGCTGCCCATCGCCATCCGGCGCCTCACCGGCATCGAGGACGCGATGCTCGCGGACCGGCCGCCGCTCGCCGCGCTCGTGCCCCAGCTGCGCGAGCAGCTGCGCGGCTGGACGGTGGTCGCGCACAACGCCCCCTTCGAGAAGGGCTTCCTCCCGGACCTGCTAGGGCCCATCTCCGCCCCGCTGCTCGACTCCTGCGAGCTCCTGCACTACCTGCACCCGGAGCTGCCCAGCCACTCGCTCGAGGCGCTGCTGCGCTGGGCGGGGCTCGAGGGGCGCACGCGCCACCGCGCGATGAGCGACTGCGAGTCCACCCACGCCGTGCTGCTGCACGCGCTCGCGGGCTGCATCCGCGAGGGGCGCGCCGAGGACGTGGCGGACCTGCTCACCACGCTGGACCCGCGCCCGCGCGCCGCGCTGCGGCTCGCCCAGGCCGAGGCGGGCGAGGCCGGTGGCTCCGAGTCTGGCGCCGAGGCCCAGCCCCTGCTGCAGCTGCTCTCGGGGCTGTGGGAGGCGTGCCGGCGCACCCCGGTGCCGCTCACGCTCACCTCCGCGGGCTTCTCACCGGGCCGCCCCGAGCGCCTGCGGCGCGACGGCAAGGTGAGCCCGCCGCCGCCCAAGGACGGAGAGCCCGAGCGCCCGGTGGAGCCGGTGACGGAGGCCGAGGTGCAGGCGCTGCTCGGCCCCGGCGGCGCGCTCGAGCGCGAGCCGGGCGGCTTCGCCCCGCGCGCCGCGCAGCTGGACATGGCCCAGGCCGTGGCGCGCACGCTCTCCGAGGGCGGGATGCTCGCGGTGGAGGCGGGCACCGGCACCGGCAAGAGCCTCGCGTACCTCGCGCCCGCTGCCCTCTTCGCCGCGCGCAACGGGCGCAAGGTGGGGGTGGCGCCGCACACCAAGACGCTGCAGGACCAGCTCATCGAGAAGGATCTGCCGCGCCTGCACCGCGCCACCGGCGGCGCCTTCGGCTACGCGCTGCTCAAGGGCCAGACCAACTACCTGTGCCGCCGCCGCGCGCTCGAGGCCACGCTGGTGGAGCCCGGCATGGGCCACGGCGCGCGCGCCCCGCGCGCCTACCTGCGCGCCTACCTGCGCCGCAGCCCGGACGGAGACCTGGACCGGCTCTCGCACTGGTTTCGAGAGCGCTTCCCCGTCACCCACGCGCTGCTGCCCCAGCTGCGCTCGGAGGCGTCCACCACGCTGGGCGAGCGCTGCGCGCACTACCACCGCTGCGCCTACCACTCGGCCGTGGCCCAGGCGAAGGCGGCGGACGTGCTGGTGGTGAACCAGTCGCTCGCGTTCGCGTGGCCCCAGCGCTACCCGAAGCTCGAGCACCTGGTGCTGGACGAGGCGCACGAGGTGGAGGACGTGGCCACCCAGGCGCTCTCCTCGGAGCTCTCGGACCCCGCCTTCGCCCGGCTCTTCGAGCGGCTGCACGGGCGCGACGGGCGGCGCGGGCTCTTCGCCGAGCTGCGCCGCGCGCTCTTCTCCTCGCGGCTCGGCCAGGCGCGCGGGGTGATGAGCGAGGTGGAGGGCAGCCTCGCCTCGCTCGGGCGCTCGGTGCAGGGGCTGGGCGAGGCGGTGACGGCCTTCTGCGTGCCGGCCGCCGCGGCCGAGGCGGCGGCCGCCGGAGCCGAGGAGGTGGAGGAGGCCGCGTACGCGCCCGAGGTGCGGGTGACGGACGCGGTGCGCGCGAGCGCCGCCTGGGCGCCGGTGCGCGACGGGCTGCTCGGGCTGCGCGAGGCGCTGGACGTGCTGCACAAGCTGCTCACCCTGCGGGTGCCGGAGTGCCTGCCGGAGCTCGCGGTGCGCCAGCCCGCGCTCGAGCGCGAGCTGTCCGGAGCCACCACCGAGCTGCAGGAGCTCGCCACGCTCGCGCAGGAGCTGGCGGACGAGCCCGCGCCCGGGCGCTGCTACGCGGCGAGCGCGGTGCCGCGGCGGCGCGGCTGGAGCGTGGTCGCGCAGCCGGTGGACGTGTCGGGCTTCGTGTCGAAGGACTTCGCGGCGCAGAAGCGCGCGCTGGTGCTCACCTCCGCCACACTGAGCACCGGGCCCCAGGCGCCCTACGTGCTGCGCCGCCTCGGCCTCGAGGGGCGCAGGCAGGGGCCCAACGAGCGGGTGCCCCCCCGCGTGCTCAGCGCCCCCTCCCCCTTCGACCTGCAGCGCCAGGCGCTGGTGGTGCTGGTGACGGACGCGCCGCGCGCGCACGAGGACGCGTTCGTCGAGTGGGCGGCGGGGCGCGTGGCGGGGCTCGCCCAGGTGATGGGCGGCCGGGTGCTGGGGCTCTTCGCCTCCACGCGGCGGCTCGAGCGCGTGGCGCGCGAGGTGCAGTCGCGGCTGGAGCCGCGGGGCATCGAGGTGCTGCGCCAGACGCGCGGCCACGGCCGCTCGCTCGCGGCGCGCCAGGAGCGCGACGCGGGCACGGTGCTCCTGGGCACCAAGAGCTTCTGGCAGGGCGTGGACATCCCCGGGCGCGGCGTGGGCTGCGTCTTCATCGACAAGCTGCCGCTCGAGCCCGCGGGCCGCCCGCTCGTCACCGCCCGCGAGGAGGCGCTCGCGGGGCGCAGTGCCGGAGGAGGAGGAAACGCGCACTGGGGCTTCGTGGGCTACCGGCTGCCGCGCGCGCTGCTGCAGCTGCGCCAGGGGGTGGGCCGGCTCATCCGCTCGCACGCGGACCGCGGGGTGGTGATCATCGCGGACCCCGGCCACGCGAGCTACCGGGGGCAGCTGCTCGCCGCGCTCGCCGGCTACCGCGTGGAGGCGCTGCCCTGGGCGCAGGCGCGGCTGCGCGTGCACCAGGAGCTCACCGAGATGGGGCTCACCCTCTCCGCGAGCTGACGCCCCGGCCCGCGGCTGCGGCGCCGGGCGCGGGGGCGAACGCCGCGCGCGAGTCCCCGTCGTCCAGGCGGTGGCGCATGCGGGCCTCGAGCGCGCGCAGCTCGCCGAGGGCGCCTGCGGCGAGCCCGCCCGCCTCCGCCTGCGCGAGCGCGCGCGAGAGCTCGAGCACGTCCTCCTCCTGCCGCTCGCGCAGCCGCTGCACCATGCGGCTCACGGACTCGAAGGTCTCCTTCAGCTCGTCGCGCTCGCGCAGCGCGTGCAGGTGTCCCTGCAGCTGCCCGTCCGCCACCGCCTGCACGATGCGGCGGATGCGCATCAGCGGCCCCACGATGCGGTGCGTGGCGACGATGGTGGCGAGCGCCACGAAGACGATGAAGCCCAGGAGGCAGCCGGCGAGCACCACCCAGGTGAGGCGCTGGCGGTGCACCAGCTCGGCGCGCTGCTGCACGATGGCCGAGCGCTCGGCCTCGTACGCCGCGTCGATGGCCTGGGACTTGGCCTTGAGCTGCGCCTCGAACGCGGGGTCGTCCATGCGCGCGAGCAGCTCGTTGTTGAGCGTGGCGGTGGACACGCTGCGGCTCGCCTCCGCCGCGCGCGAGCGCGCCTCGACGGCGGACTCGGTCTCCTGCATCAGCACGCGCGTGGTGTGCACGAGGAAGGCGCCCAGCAGCACCGAGAGCACCAGCGAGGAGAGCACGATGTAGCTGGTGAACTTGAGCTGGAAGCGCGGCTCGAGCAGGTAGTTGCGCAGGCGGCGGTTCACCGCACCGGGCGGAGGGGTCACGAGGGTCGCGGTCGGGGGCATGGTCAGGGGCTCCACTCGAAGGTCTGGGCGGCCTCGTCCACGGCACGCGGGGCGAGGGCCTTGAGGAGGTCAGCGGGCTTGGCGCCGGAGGCCTTCACCTCCACCTGGCCCAGGAGGGACTGCTCGGGGTAGGTCATGCACAGCAGCGCGAGCTTCAGCCCGCCGCCGGGGCCCGGGAGCACCTCGGCGCTGAGGCGGTAGCCCTTGAGGCGGCGCTTCTTGAGCACGCTCTTCGCGTTCGCCTTGGACTCGTCCGCGGGCGCAAGCAGGGCGCCGAGCGAGGCGAGCTTGCGGCGCAGGCGCGCCTCCGCGAGCTGGGTGAGCGCCGCGTCCAGCTGCCCCGACTTGTCCGCCACGCCCGCGAACGCGAGGTAGAAGCGCGGCGGGCGGTCGCGCGCGGCCTGCAGCGCGCCCAGCGCCTCCTTCCGGGCGCGCTCGGCCTCGGCGTCCGGGTCGCTGGGGCGCGCGTGCAGGCAGTCCAGGCCTCCGGGCTCCCCCAGCGTGCCGAGGCTGCGCGCGGCGGCCGCGCGCACCAGCTCGCTCGGGTCCGCGAGCGCCCGGCACAGCGGCTGGAGCGCCTCCGGATCCTCGGTGGCGCCGAGCACGAGCGCGGACTGCGCGCGCACGCGCGGATCCTTGGCCCGCTCGAGCTGACGCGAGAGGTAGGCGATGCGGCCGTCACCCTGGGCGAGCGCGGCGGTGGGTGCCAGGAGGGCGAGGACGAGGAGCGCGAGCAGCGGCATGCGGGCGGCGCGCACTGTAGCGCGGCGCCCGCTCCCTGCGCAGCGGGGCGCGCCCGGCCTGCGCGCCCACACGGAGGCCCCCGCCCTTACACCGCCCTACTGGCAGATGCTGACGCGGTTGCCGCCGATGGTCTTGAAGGTGCACTGGCGGTTGCCGCAGCAGAGGTTGTCGGGCGGGTCGTCCGGGCACTGCTCGCAGCAGTCGCCGCTCTGGCACGTCTTGCTGCCCGGCAACGCCGAGCAGCGCGTATCGCAGGTGCCACAGTGGGCGTCGTCGGTCTGCAGGTCGAAGCAGGCGTTCTGCCCTGCGCAGCAGACCGTCCCGCTAGGGCCTTCGGGGCAGGCGGCGCCATCGTAGAGTTTCGGTGCGGTGCAGGCGCCGTCCCCGTTGCACATGTCCATCGTGCAGCGGTTGTCGTCGAAGGCGCAGGGCGTCCCGTTCTGCGTGTAGACGAACTGGCAGGCGATGCTGCTCCCGTCGCAGACATCCGCGGGATCGCACTCTCCGTTGGCCGGGCGGCACTGCTCCCCTTGGAGCTTCCGGAGGTCCGTGCAGGTACGGCTGAGGCCCGTGCAGAAGTCGTCGCGGTCGCACAGTCCCTGCGCCGCCCTGCACAGCGTTCCGGAGGGCTCGAGCGCATCCGGGGGACAGGTCCGGCTCTTGCCATCGCACGTCTCCACCCGGTCGCAGAGGTCTCCCGGCTGGCGGTCCCGGCACAGGGTGCCGGCGAGCGCGACCGCATCCGGCGGGCACGTGGGCGAGTTGCCCGTGCAGTACTCGGGCGGGTCGCACGCGTCGCTCCCGGCAGGGCGGCACTGCGTGAAGGACGGCTTGTTCACCGGCACCGCGCAGCTGCCGTTGGCGAGGCAGCGCGACGCCTGGGTGCACGCGCCTTCGGCCTGGCAGAGCTGGTCGATGCAGTTGTCATCCGCGCAGTCGATCTTGCCGTCGCAGTCGTCGTCCACGCCGTCCGAGCAGTTCTCCTCGCGGGTGGTCTTCGCGTGGCAGCAGGCGCCCTGGCGGCAGGTGCCCCCGCCCTCGCAGGCGCGCGCATCGCAGGAGGTATCCGCGCAGTCCGCCGCGCGGTCGCAGTCGTTGTCCGCGCCGTCCGCGCAGCTCTCCTCCGTCGTCTCGGTGGCGCGGCACACGCACGCGCCGGCCGCGGCGTCGCAGTGAAAGCTCGCCCACGGGCACTGCGCGTCGCCGAGGCACTCCACGCACGCGTGCGACTGCGGGTCGCACACCTTGTCGCCGCAGTCCTGGCCACCGCACTGCGGGTCCCCACAGCTCTCGCCCACGCACACCGTGCCGGCGGCGCACACCACGCCCGCGGCGCACTGCTCGGCGTAGCAGGCGCCGTCCACGCACTGCTCGCCGTCTGCGCAGGGGCACGCGAGCCGGCACTGCCCCAGCGCGCACACGGTGGCCTGGGGACACTCGGACTGCTCCGCGCAGGAGGCGGGCAGGCCGCAGCCGGCGAGAGCCGCGGCGGCGGTGAGGGCCAGCAGGGCGAGCAGGGTCTGGAGAGGGCGCATCGGGAGCACCTCGAAGGATCGGTTCACGTCAGCGCCCCGCGTCCGGTGCGCCGGCGTCCGGCGCGGCCGCATCGCCTACGCCGCTCACGCACGCCTCGAGCTCGGCGTCGCAGTGGCTGCTCTCGGGGCAGTCGCTGTCCTCGCTGCAGGCGGTCACCGCCCCGCCGAGGTTGCAGCCGCCCAGCGCGAGCGCGAGCAGCAGGAGGGCGCCGCGCGCGGCGCGCGCCCGCCCGGCGTTCTCAGAACTGGCCATGGACCTGCACTCCCATCGCGTCGGGCGCGAGCCCCGCGGACACCTGGAGGTGCCCCTCCGGCTCGCGCGAGAAGAAGTAGAGGGCGCCGCCGGCGAGCGCGGCCACGCCGCCGCCCACGACGAGGCCGGTGATGGTGCGCCCGCGGCTCTGCAGGTCGCGGTACAGCTGGGCCCCCGGCACATCGTCCGCGCGCAGCACGCCGTCGGGCGCGCGCAGCGCGAGCACCTCGCGCTCGGCCTGCGAGCGCTCGTAGAGCACGCCGGCGGTGGTGAACGCCGCGAGCGCGGCGCCGCCGGCCACGTAGCTGCCCACCCGCAGGACCTGGCGCCGCTTCGCGGCCTGCCCCGGGTCCGCGGGCGTACGGGCCTGCGCGGCCGCGAGCGCCGGCGCAGCGGCGGGCGGCGGCGGCGGCGCGGGGGCCTGGACGAGCTGCGCCGGCCCCTGCACCACGCCGGGCGCCCCCTGCCCCGTCACGATGAAGAGCGCGAGGTCTGCGAGCGCAGCGTCCGCCTCGGCGCCCGCGCCGGCGCCCGTCTTGAGGCTGCCCTCGCGCACGCGCTGGCCGCCCTGGGCGTTGAGCAGCGAGGCCGTCACCCACCCGGGGCCCCCGAGCTGGCGCTGCAGCCGCAGCACCACGATCTCCTCCACCCCCAGGAGCGCCCCGAGCTTCACCGCTGGGCGCAGCGGGTCTGCCGTCCCCTCGCGCCCCTGGAGGCACAGCGGCTGCCCCGCCTGCACCGAGCCCTCGAAGCCCAGGTCCACCTGCTGCTCGAGCGCGGTGCCCCCCTCGGGCAGCTGCAGCGGCCGCGGGAAGGAGCGGCCCGCGCCCTTCACCACCTGCAGCTGGTAGGGGCCGGGCGGAAAGCTCCCCTTGAAGGGCGTGCGCCCCACGGCCACCCCGTCCAGGTACACCTCCGCGCCGGCCGGCGTGGAGCCCACCTGCAGCAGCGTGGGCGCCAGCGCCTGCAGCCCCTTGCGCACCTTCTCGAAGGCCGCGCGCGTGCTGGGGGCGAAGTAGTTCACGTCCAGCCGGTAGTTCGGCGCGAGCCGCAGCACGTGGCGGAAGGACTCGTCCGCCTCGCCGAAGCGGCCCATGGCGCGCAGCACCTGGGCCTGCAGCAGGCGCGCCTCGATGGCCAGCCCCCGCCGCTCCTCGCCGGGCGCCAGCCGCTCGATGTCCGCGAGCGCCTCGGTCAGCTGGCGCGCCGCCGCCGCGTTGCGCGCGTTGTAGAACTGGGTCTCGGCCGCCTCGAGCTGCCGGCGCAGCTCGTCCGGGGTCCGGGTGGCCTCGGGGCGCAGGCCCTGCGCGAGCTCCGCCGCCCCCGCGCCGGCCGTGCCCAGCCGCCCCCGCAGCTTCTCGTCCAGGGTGCGCGCCACCGCGCGCAGCTCCGGGTCCGCACAGTCTCCGAGCGACACCGCCAGCATCCGCGGCGCGGGATGGGCGAGCCCGGGGAGGAGCCCGGCACAGGCCCCCAGCAGGAGCGCAAGGGCTCGAAAACACGGCCATCTGTACTGGAGCACCGGGAGCCTCGTCCGCATGGGGGGCCGGGTACAGCAAGCCCTGGACCGCTGGGCCCGGACCCCTCCGGCCGGGCGCCGGGCAGCCCTTCTAGCCGGAGTTCACTGGAAAACGAAACCCCCTTGCGCACCCTGTCGCACCGCCTGCGGCACGAGGGGCAGAGCGGCCCGCAGGTTCCCGGGGAATCCCCGCGCCTGCTGCGCTATACCCACACCATGCCCTCCGTCCTCACCGCTGCTCAGATCCGCGAGGCCTTCCTGCGCTTCTTCGAGGAGCGCGGCCATCGCCGCATTGCGTCGTCGCCGCTCGTTCCCCAGAACGACCCCACCCTGCTCTTCACCAACGCCGGCATGGTGCAGTTCAAGGACGTCTTCACCGGCCGCGAGAAGCGCGACTACAGCCGCGCCACCAGCTCCCAGAAGTGCGTGCGCGCCGGCGGCAAGCACAACGACCTCGACAATGTGGGCTTCACCGCGCGCCACCACACGTTCTTCGAGATGCTCGGCAACTTCTCCTTCGGCGACTACTTCAAGGCGGACGCCATCGCGTACGCGTGGGAGTTCGTGACGAAGACGCTGGGGCTGGACGTGAGCCGGCTCGCCGTCACCGTGTTCAACGGCGAGAAGGGCCTGCCCTGGGATGAGGAGGCCTACGCGCTGTGGGCGAAGACGGGCGTGGCCCGCGAGCGCATCTACAAGCTCGGCTACAAGGACAACTTCTGGGCCATGGGCGACACCGGCCCCTGCGGTCCCTGCTCGGAGATCCACTACTTCCAGGGCAACGACGTGCCCTGCGCGGAGGAGGCCGCGGGCCGCGCCTGCGAGGGCGTGGCGTGCGACTGCGACCGCTGGCTCGAGATCTGGAACCTCGTGTTCATGCAGTTCGAGCGCAAGGAGAAGGACGCGCCGCTGGTGCCCTTGCCCAAGCCCTCCATCGACACGGGCGCGGGCCTCGAGCGCATGGCGTCCGTCGTCCAGGGCAAGCGCTCCAACTACGACACGGACCTGTTCCAGGCCATCCTGGCGCGCGTGGCGGAGCTCGCGGGCCGCCCCTACCGCCCCGAGGAGGAGCTCAGCGCCTCCATGCGCGTCATCGCGGACCACAGCCGCGCGGCCGCCTTCCTCATCTCGGACGGCGTGCAGCCCTCCAACGAGGGCCGCGGCTACGTCCTGCGCCGCATCATGCGCCGCGCCGTGCGCCACGGCGCGAAGCTCGGCCTCCACGAGGTCTTCTTCCCGAAGACGGTGGACCGGGTCATCGAGGTGATGGGCGAGGCCTTCCCCGAGCTCAAGGAGAACCGCGCCTTCGTGCTCGAGGTGTGCCGCCACGAGGAGGAGAGCTTCCGGCGCACGCTGGACCGCGGCCTGCGCATGATCGACGAGGAGACGGCGCGCCTGAAGCAGAGCGGCGAGAAGATGCTCTCCGGCGAGGCCGTCTTCTTCCTGCACGACACGCACGGCTTCCCGTGGGATCTCACGCAGATCATCGCGCGCGAGCGCGGCTTCGACATCGACCAGGCGGGCTACGAGGCCCGCATGGCGAAGCAGCGCGACCAGGGCGAGTTCGCGGGCTCGGGCGACAAGGCCGTGGGCGCCGCCTACGCGCAGCTGCTCGAGCGGCTCGGGGCCACCGACTTCCTCGGCTACGAGACCCGGGGCCACGAGGGCGAGGGCACCATCAAGGCGCTGCTCAAGGACGGGGTCGAGGTCAACGAGGTGAAGGCCGGCGACACGGCGGAGCTGCTGCTCGACCGCACGCCCTTCTACGGCGAGTCCGGCGGACAGGTGGGTGACACCGGCCGCATCGTGGGCAACGGCGGCAAGAGCGTGGCCCAGGTGCAGGACACCCAGAAGCCGGTGAGCGGGCTCGTGGTGCACAAGGTGCAGGTCACCGAGGGCGCCTTCCGGGTGAACGAGATGGTGCAGGCGGGCGTGGACGCGATGCGCCGCACCTCCATCCGCGCGAACCACTCGGCCACCCACCTGCTGCACCGCGCGCTCAAGATCGTGCTGGGCGAGCACGTGAAGCAGGCGGGCAGCGTCGTCGCTCCGGACTACCTGCGCTTCGACTACACGCACTTCGCCGCTCCCAGCCCCGAGCAGCTGGAGAAGGTGGAGGACCTGGTCAACGACTGGGTGCGCGAGAACACCGAGGCCCAGACGAAGCTGATGAAGCTGGACGAGGCGAAGAAGTCCGGCGCGGTGGCGATGTTCGGCGAGAAGTACGGCGAGACGGTGCGCGTGGTCACCGTGCACCCCGAGTCCACCGAGCTGTGCGGCGGCACGCACGTGAAGCGCAGCGGCGACATCGGGCTCTTCAAGATCGTGAGCGAGAGCGGCATCGCCTCGGGCGTGCGCCGCATCACCGCCGTCACCGGCGTGGGCGCGCTCGCCTACCTGCGCGAGACCGAGCGCGAGATGCGCCACGCGGCCGAGCTGCTCAAGGCGTCCCCCCGCGAGCTGGTCAAGCGCGTGGAGGCCACGCTCAAGCGCACCAAGGAGCTGGAGAAGAAGGTGGAGGAGGTGCAGCTCAAGGCGCAGGCCGCGAGCAGCAAGGACCTGCTCTCCCAGGCGCGCGACGTGAACGGCATGAAGGTGCTCGCCACCCGCGTGGACCCGGCGGACGCGGACGTGTTCCGCGGCCTCGCCGACCAGCTGCGCGACCGGCTGCAGTCCGGCGTGGTGGCCATCGGCGGCGAGAAGGACGGCAAGGCGCTCATCCTCGTGGCCGCGACGAAGGACGTGGTCGCGCGCGGCATCAAGGCCGGAGACCTGGTGCGCGAGATGGCCAAGGAGGTGGGCGGCAAGGGCGGCGGCAAGCCGGACATGGCCCAGGCCGGCGGCGCCGATCCCTCGCGCATCGCGGCCGCGCTCGACAAGCTGTACGAGCTGGTCCAGGGCGCCAAGCCGAGCGCCTAGCCCGGGTCCTTTCCACCCCGCCCCCGCCGAGACCGGCCGGGGCGGGAACTTGCCAGCGGGCTCGGACCGGGGGAGCTTCCGGGGCTGGGAGGAGGACTCCTCCCCGGCCCCACAGCCGCCCACCCGCTGCCTTTCCCCACGTTTGTCGCAGTCGAGTCCCGGGGGGGACTTCGCCGGATGAGTGACGCCAAGCTGCTCCCTTTGCGCGTGCGCCTGCCCTACCAGAGCGAGGACGAGTTCCTCGAGCGGTACGGGAGCAATGTCGCACGCGGCGGCGTCTTCATCGCCACGCGTGCGCCCAAGCCGGAGGGCACCGCGCTCGCCTTCGAGTTCCTCCTCGCCGATGGCGCCCGCATGCTGCGCGGCGAGGGCGTGGTGGTGAAGGTGCAGGGCGACGAGGCGAGCGGCCGCACCGGCATGACCGTGCGCTTCACCCGCCTGGATGCCCCGAGCAAGGCGCTCGTGGACCGCATCCTCGCGCGCCGCACCCAGGGCGGCGCGGCGGCGTCCCGGCCCGGCCCCGCGCCGGCCGCTGCACCGCCCGCGGCGCCCGCGGCCGCCACGCCCCCGGCGGAGCCGCCCCCGCGCACGGTCCCCTCTCCCGAGGAGCTGCGCGCCGCCACCGACACCCTGCCCTCCGTCTCCACGGTGATGCGCCTGGACTCCCTGCCGGCGCCGCTCGCAGCGGCGATCCAGGCCGGCACCGCCGGCGCGCCGGCCTCCGAGCGCCCCACGCCCCGCCCCGCAGCGCCCACGGGTGCCCCGCGCCCCGGCGGCCCGGCGGCTCGCCCCGCCGCAGGCAGCGCCGCACCTGCCGCTCCGGGACGCCCCGCGGGCCCGGCGGCTCCCGGTGCGGGCGCTCCCCCGGGCGCGGCGAGCCCCGCGGCTCCGGGTTCGGGCACTTCCCCCGTCGCGACCGCCTCCGCCGCTGCGAGCCCTGCCGGAGCCGCGCCGCCTGCGCCCGCGAGTGCCCCGGGTGCGCGCACCGCCGCAGCGCCTCCGGCCTCCGCTCCGGGCGCCCCCGCGACCGCATCTCCGTCCGCAGCAGCCCCGTCGGCCGCCGCGCCTGGCCCGGCCTCGCCCGCCGCAGCGGCCGCGGGTGGCCCCCGCGCGCTCGAGTCGCGCCCGGCACCTGCAGCGCGAGGCCCCGAGCTCGAGGCGCCGCGCCGCCGCGCCGTCGCCGAGCCCGTGCCCGCGCCGCTCCCCGGAGCGAGCGCCTCTCCCGGCAGCGAGCCCGTGCTGGGCATCGACGTGGGCGCGCACTCGGCGCGCGCGGCCGTGTTCCACGAGGGCCGCGCCCGCCTCGTCCCCGTCACGGACGAGGGAGGCCTGCAGCTGCCGGCCGCCGTGGCGCTGGACCCCAGCGGCCGCGAGTTCCGCGTGGGCGCGAGCGCGCTGACGAACGAGCTGTACGGCGCGGGCGTGGCCCTGCCGCGCCTGCTGGGCCTGCGCGCCCCGTCCGCGGCGCTGCAGGCGCTGGTGGAGCGCATGCCGCTCACCGTGTCGCCGGATGCCCGCGGCGAGGTGGCCGTGGACCTGGGCGCGCGCGACGTGCCGGTGCTCGAGCTCACCTCGCGGCTGCTCGGCCAGCTGCGCGCGCGCGCGGAGGCCTTCCTCGGCCGCCCCGTCACCCGCGCGGTCATCTGCGCGCCGGCCTACTTCGGCGATCGCCAGCGCGCGGCGCTGCGCGAGGCGGCGCAGGGCGCGGGGCTCCAGGTCCTGCGCCTGGTGAATGCGCCGGCGGCGGCCGCGCTCGCGTACGGCGCGGGCCGGGGGCTCGCCCGCAAGCGCGTGCTGGTGATGGACCTGGGCGCGAGCGCGGTGGACGCGGCCGTGGTGCAGATCACCGGCGACGACCTCGAGGTGATCACGACGGGTGGCGACTCCTCGCTGGGCGGCCTGGACTTCGACGCGCGCGTCTCGGACATGCTCGCGGCGCTCCTGCGCGCCTACGGCGGCAGCCCCTCGGGGGACGTGCTCACGCTGCAGCAGCTGCGGCGCGCGGCCGAGCAGATGAAGGTGGTGCTGAGCCACGAGGAGGAGGCGCTGATGCCCGAGGTGCAGCTGGGCGCGGGCGCCCCCACCGAGCCCCTGCCCCCGCTCTCGCGCGAGCGGCTGCAGGTGGTGACGGCGGACCTCGCGGACCGCGTGGCGCTCACCGCGCGCGCGGTGCTCGAGGGCGGCGCGCTGGGTCCGCAGGGCCTGGACTCGGTGCTGCTGGTGGGCGGCCTGAGCCAGTCGCCCCAGGTGCGCCGGCGCGTGCAGGAGATGCTCGGCGTGGCGGTGCAGACGGACGTGGATCCGCTCGGCGCGCCGGCACTCGGCGCCGCGCTGCTCGGCCACTCGCTCGCGCAGGCGGAGGCGAGCGGCAAGCCGGTGGCGCGCGTCTCCGAGGTGCTCTCGGTGCCCATCGGGGTGGCGGAGCGCAGCGGCGCGCTGCAGACGGTGCTCGCGCGCAACACGCGCCTGCCCGCCGAGAAGAGCCTGGTGGTGCAGGTGCAGCCGGGCCCGGTGGCGCTCGCCCTCTTCCAGGGCCCCTCCATCGTCGCCCAGGACAACGAGTTCCTGGGCACCGTGTTCCTCATCCTCGAGCGCGGCGGCGAGCTGGAGCTGCACTTCTCGCTCGGGCCGGACGGCTCGCTCGCGCTCTCGGCCACCCTGCCCGGCGGGCGGCGCCAGCCGGTCACGCTGGACGCGCGCGACCCGGGAGACGTGGCGCGCGCCGAGCTCATCGCGCGCTCGCCGCTGGGCGCACCGCTCGCCGAGGAGCCGCAGCGCCCCCAGGGCCTGCTCACCGGCATCAAGAAGCTGTTCGGCCGCTAGCTAGAGCGCGAAGCGCGCGTAGAGCGTCTCGGGGCGCGGGTCCTGCGCCCACGCCTCGCGCACCGCGTCCGCGGGAGAGCGCCCGCTGCGGGCCACCTCCGCGAGCGGCGCGAGCAAGGGCGCGTCCTGCGGATCCAGGCGCTCCAGGCCGCGCTGCGCGATGCCCACCATCTCGCCGGCGAGCCGGAACAGCGGCTGGCCACGCAGGAGGCCGCGCAGGCCCTGGGTGCGCGCGGTGGCGTGGAACTCCAGGTGCTCCTCGAAGCTGAGCGCGGGCAGCAGGGCCTCGGCCTCGGCGAGCGCCGTGGGCTCGTAGAGCAGGCCGCGCCAGAGCGCGGGCAGCGCGCCGGTGAGCTCCGCGCTGACGCAGTCCGCGCCGCGCACCTCCATCACCTTCTTCAGCCGCACCTCGGGGAACAGCGTGGACAGGTGGTCCGTCCAGTCCGCGAGGTCCGCGGGGGCCCCCTCGTAGCCCTCCTTCAGCAGCTGGCGGAAGGTGAGCTTGGGGTAGAGGTACTCGCCGCGCCGGCGCAGGAAGAGCAGGGGCGCATCCAGCGCCCACTCCACGTACGCGCGGTAGGAGAAGGAGCCGTCGAACCAGCTGCGCAGGTAGCCGCAGCGCGCGTCGTCCACCTGCGTCCACACCTTGCTGCGGAAGGAGGCGAGCCCCGTGTCCTGGCCCTCCACGATGGGGCTGTTCGCGTAGAGCGCCACCAGCAGCGGGGTGAGCCGCGCGGTGGTGACGGTCTTGCGCACGCAGTCCTCCTCGCTCTCCCAGTCCAGCGAGACCTGACCCGTGGAGGTCATCAGCATCATGTTGAGCGCGAGCGCCCCGCGCGCGCCCAGCGTGCGGCGCATCACCTGGTAGCGGCTCTTGGGCATCCACGGCATCTGCGGGACGCGGTCCACCGGGCGGTAGCCCAGCGCCACGAGCCCCAGGCCCAGGGGGGCTGCGGCGGCGCGCGCCTCGGCCAGGTGCACCAGGTTCTCCGCGTGCGCCTCGCGCGCGGTGGCCCAGGGGCTGCCCGACAGCTCCAGCTGGCCGCCCGGCTCGAGCGACACGGTGAGCATCCCGCGCTGCAGCGCGATGGTGGGCGAGGTGGGGGTCTCGCGGAAGGGGGTGTAGCCCCCGGAAGCCGCCATCCGCTCGAGCAGGGCGCCGATGCCGCTGGGCCCCTCGTAGGGCACCGCCGTCGGCGGCAGCAGGGCGTTGCCCGGCAGCGGGTAGACGAACTTCTCGTGCTCGAGCCCCAGCCGGTGCTGGGCGCGGGGCTTCTCGGCCGAGCGCAGGCCCTCGACGAGCGGCTCGATGGAGGTGATGGGCGCGGCCTCGGCGCGCTGCAGGTCCAGGGACATGGGGCGCGCTATATAACGGGGCCCCTGCGCCCCGCTGTCATTTGCGCCGGCCCTGTCCAAAGCAATGCCCAGCCCCCTTCCCCGACCCTCCATCGTCCCCACCTTCCGCCCCCGCGCCTCGGTCGCGGACTTCTTCCAGGGGCTCGCCCTGCCCTTCCAGGCGCTGGGGCTGATCCTGGGCTCGCCCCGCCTGCGCCGGCTCGCGGCGGTGTGTGCCCTGGTGACCCTGGTGAGCCTGGTGCTGCTCGCGCTGGGGCTGTGGGGGGCCTCGGCGGGGCTCCTGGGCTGGGCCTGGGGGCGGCCCGACGCCTGGCTGGGCGCCACGCTCTGGGAGCTGCTGCGGCTGCTGCTGTTCCTGCTGCTCCTGGTGGTGGGGGCGAACACCGTGCCGGTGCTCCTGCTCGTCCCGCTCGAGGACCCGCTCTCCGAGGCGACCGAGCAGCTGTGCGGCGACTTCGAGGCGCCCCCCTTCCGGCCGGGCGCGGTCCTGCGGGGCATCGGGGTGGGGCTCGGCTACACGCTCGCCCGGGTGGCGCTGCTGCTCGCCGGGCTCGCGCTGCTGCTCCCGCTCAACCTGGTGCCCGGCGCGGGCAGCGTGGCGTTCACCGCGCTCGCCAGCCTCTGGAGCATGTACTGGATGGCGGCCGAGTACCTCGGAGGGCCCATGGCGCGCCACCTGTACCCCTTCCGCGAGGTGCGCGCGGTGCTGCGCCGCCGCCGCCTGCTGGGCCTGGGCTTCGGTGCGGCGGTGTACGTGATCCTGTGGGTACCGGTGCTCAACACCCTCTTCCTGCCGCTCGCCATCGTGGGGGGCACCCTGCTCTTTCGCGGCCTGCGCGCGGCGGGCGCCCTGCCCCCGCCGCCCGGCCCCGGAGCGCGCTGACCGGAGCGCGTTGAAATAAACGCGCGCGCCAGGTGTCCCCCTCTCTGGAGTTCACGGGCGCCGGCAGGGCCCGCCCGCTGCGCCAGGGCCGCGCGCAGAGGGTGGGGAACGGTTCCGGATGCCGAACGGTTGTGCGGGGGTTGTGCGTGTTCCCTGACGGCAATGCCTTGAAGCACCTGACGCCCGTGATTACGCTTGCGCGGCTGCGCCCGGCCCCTTCACTCTCTCCCAACAGCCTGGTTTCGCAGGCCTTTTCCCGCATCACCCCGGGGCACCCGCCGGTGTCCCACCTCGGATAGACCATGCCGCGAATGCTTCGCCGGATTGCCGCCATCGCCGTGCTGTTGGGTGCCTGGGCCCTCGTCGGAAGTGACCGTGCCCCGCTGCCCTTGACCCTCGGGGTGGCGGAGGCCCGCCAGAGCGGCTGGGACGGCTCGCTCAACTCCAAGGGCGAGAAGCCCCCGCACGACCTCTCCAGCCTGCGGATCTTCACGAAGGTCATCCTCTACGTGAAGGACAACTACGTCGATCCGAAGCGGGTGAAGCCCAAGGAGATGATGATCGCCTCGCTCGAGTACGTGGAGAAGAGCGTGCCCGAGGTGCTCGTCGAGGGCAGCGCCGAGACCGGCAAGCTCAAGCTCAACGTGAACGGCAAGACGCGCGAGTTCGACATCAGCCACGTGGACTCGCTCTGGAAGATGTCCTTCCAGCTCAAGGACGTCTTCGACTTCATCAGCAAGAACATCCGCCCCACCGAGGACACGCGCGACATCGAGTACGCGGCGGTGAACGGCATGCTCAGCACGCTGGACCCGCACTCGGTGCTGCTGCGCCCGGAGCTGTACCGGGAGATGAAGATGTCCACCAAGGGCGAGTTCGGCGGCCTGGGCTTCGTCATCCAGATGCGCGAGGGCAACCTCACCGTGGTCAAGGTGCTGCCCAAGACGCCGGCGGCGCGCGCGGGCATCCAGAAGGACGACCAGATCAAGACCATCGGTGACGAGTCCACGGTGAACATGGACCTCAACGAGGCGGTCTCCAAGCTGCGCGGCCCCGTGGACAGCAAGGTGAGCATCAGCGTGGACCGCAAGGGCTGGGAGAAGCCCAAGGCGATGAGCCTCGCGCGCGCGATGATCTCCATCGAGAGCGTGCAGTCGAAGCTGCTCGCCGAGAACGTGGGCTACGTGCGGCTCAAGAACTTCCAGGGCAACACCACGCGCGACCTCGAGGCGGCGCTCGGCGAGATGCGCCGGCAGGCGGCCCCCAAGGGCGGCATGAAGGGCCTGGTGCTGGACCTGCGCGGCAACCCCGGCGGCCTGCTCGAGCAGGCCATCCAGGTCTCGGACACCTTCGTGTCCAGCGGCGTGATCGTCTCCACCGTGGGCCTCTCGGACAAGCTGCGCGAGGAGAAGCGCGCGCGCGCCACCGAGGGCGAGGAGAGCTACCCCATCGCGGTGCTGATCAACGAGGGCAGCGCTTCGGCCTCCGAGATCGTGGCCGGCGCGCTCAAGAACCTCAACCGCGCGGTCATCATCGGCCGGCAGAGCTTCGGCAAGGGCAGCGTGCAGGTCCTCTACGACTTCCCGGACGACAGCGCGCTCAAGCTCACCATCGCCAAGTACCTCACCCCCGGTGACATCTCCATCCAGGAGGTGGGGATCGTGCCGGACATCGCGCTCGTCCCCACGCGCGTGACGGCGGAGCGGGTGAACGTGTTCGCTCCGCGCAAGAGCATGGGCGAGGCGGACCTCGACCAGCACTTCGGCAACAGCGCCAACGGCCCGGTCGCCAAGAAGCGCGAGGACGTGATCGGCCGCGAGAAGAGCCTCTTCTCGCTCAAGTACCTCAAGGTGGACGAGGCCGGGAAGGACGCGAGCGCCAAGGCCCAGCACACCGAGGAGGGCAAGCCCGCCAAGGCGGCGAAGCTCGAGAAGGACGACAAGGCGAGCGCCGCGCGCGGCGGCAGCAAGGATCCGCTGCTGGACGTGGACGTGGCCGGCCAGAGCGAGGACCTCGACGACCAGCTGGACGCCGAGAGCCAGGACGCGATCAAGGAGGACTTCGACGTGCTCTTCGCGCGCGACTTCGTCCTGCACACGCCCGGCAGCGGCAACCGCCAGAAGATGCTCGAGAAGGGCAAGACCTTCGTGGAGCAGAAGCGCCAGGAGGAGGAGGGCCGCATCAACACCGCCATCGCGGCGCTCGGCGTGGACTGGAGCGCCGGTCCCACCCCGAAGAACCCGCAGCTGGTGGCCACCCTCAGCCCCGGCCCGGACACCCGCGTCACCGCCGGGGACCTGCTGGACATGAAGGTCACGGTGGAGAACCGCGGCAGCGAGCCCCTCAAGCGGGTGCGTGGCTGGACGGACAGCGAGAACGCCTTCCTCAACGGGCGCGAGTTCGTGTTCGGCGCCATCGGCCCGGGCGAGAAGAAGACGTGGGACGTGCAGGTGCGCCTGCCCAAGGATCTCACCAGCCGCCGCGACGAGGTGAAGCTCACCCTCACCGACGACTCGGGCCCGCTGCCCGAGCGCGTGGCCACCGAGATGAACTTCGCGGAGCTCCCCCGGCCCACCTTCGCCTTCAACTGGCAGGTGCTCGATGACTGCCAGGCCTGCAACGGCGACGGCGTGCTGCAGCGCGGGGAGGACGCGACCCTGGTGCTGGACGTGACCAACACCGGCACGGGGCCCGCGCTGGACTCCTTCGCCCAGATCAAGAACGGCGGGGACACGAACCTCTTCATCGAGAAGGGCCGCTTCAAGCTCGGCGAGCTCGCCCCCGGCCAGACCAAGAGCGCCCGCTTCACCTTCGACGTGAAGAAGGGGTTCAGCGCCCAGGAGGCGGTGCTCAAGCTCGCCATCATCGACGAGCCGCTCGAGGAGTTCGTCACCGAGAAGCTGCAGCTGCCGGTGAAGGACGCGGCCGTGGCCCAGGTGGAGCCCAAGAAGGGCGCCGTTCGCATCAACGACAAGGCGGAGCTGTTCGGCGCCCCGGTGGCCGGCAGCCCCGCGGTGGCCCGCCTCCCGCGCGGCGGCACGCTCGCGCTCGAGGCCCAGGCCGGCGGCTTCTACAAGGTGCAGCTGGACAAGGACCGCACCGCCTTCGTGCGCCCCCAGGACGCGCGCGACGTGCGCGGCGCCCGCCCCGTGGCCCCGAAGGAGCTCGCCTGGAACACCTTCCGCGCGCCCCCCGAGATCCAGCTCAACGTGAACCCGGCCAACGGCGGCGTGGTGGCCGAGGGTGAGCGCTTCACCCTCACCGGCACGGTGAGCGACCCCACGGGCCTGCTCGACATGTACGTGCTGGTGAACGACCAGAAGGTGTTCTTCAAGGGCGTGGATCCGAAGGCGGACCCGCACCAGCTGAAGTTCAGCACCGAGTTCCCGCTGAAGGAGGGCAACAACAGCGTGCTCGTGGTCGCCCGCGAGGATCCGGAGTTCGCCAGCCGCAAGACGCTCGTCATCCGCCGCCGGGCCCCCGCCGTGGCCGAGAAGCTCGCCGCGCCGGGTGCCAAGGCGCCGGCGCCGCGCCAGTAGCCGCGCGCCCCAGCGCGCATCCGAAGACCGGGCGGTCCGTGCGCGGGGAAGGCTTCCCGCGGGCGGGCCGCCCGTTTCGTTGACACCCTTTTCCGGCGCACGCTAGCGTGCCCGCGCGTCTGCCGCCCCTCTTCGCGCGCAGTCGCGCGGGCGCGCGAGAGCGCAGGGAGGCCCCACGTGAGAGTTGCCAGGTTGAGCCGCGCGGTGGCGCTCGCCGCCCTGCTGGGGGGCGCCGCCAGCGCGCACGCGGACCCCAACGACCTGCGCATCTACAAGCTGGGCAACCCGGCCACCGAGCCGAGCGCCAACGGCGACTTCCAGGCCTTCGCGCGCACCTTCGGCGCGGCCCTTAGCTCGGTGAACCTGATGCCCCCCGAGACGCTCGGGCACGCGGGCTTCAGCGTGAACGGCGAGCTCACCGTGGCGCGCATCTCCTCGTCCACGCCGCTGCCCACCGAGGGCCGCTCGCCCACCACCGTGCTCATGCCCAGCCTCCACGTGCGCAAGGGCCTGCCCTTCTCGGTGGAGCTGGGCGCGCGCAGCACCTGGGTGGAGAAGAGCGGCATGGCGGCCTTCACCGGCGAGGTGAAGGTGGCGATCACCGAGGGCTTCACCTACCTGCCGGACGTGGGCGCGCGCCTGCACGCGACCCGCCTGCTGGGCAACCGCGACTTCAGCCTCACCACGGGCGGCCTGGACGTGGGCGTGGGCAAGCAGTTCCCCATCGGGGGCATGGTCACCCTCACGCCCTACGGCGGGTTGGATCTGATGGGCGTCGCCGCCAGCGCGAACAACGTGAACTTCCGCCCGGATCGGCCCGGCGGTGACACGCTGGGCCCGGACGCGGCGCTCGCGGACCGCGCGAGCTACGCGCCCATCGGGCTCACGGACCACCTCATGCCGCGCATCTACGGCGGCGCGCGCTTCATCGGCGGCGTGCTGCAGCTGGGCGCGGAGGTCTCCTTCACGCAGGTGGGCAGCGTGGCCACCGGCGTGGGCACCGAGAGCCGCTCGGTGCCCGGGGTACTCACCTTCAACACCACGCTGGGGCTGGACTTCTAACCGAGGCTTGCCCGCATCGCGCCGGGGCGGTTGGTGATGAGGTAGCGCACGCCCAGCGTGCGCAGCCGCTCGCCTTCCGCCGGGTCGTCCACCGTCCACGCGGCCACCTCCAGCCCGGCCTCGCGCCACACGCGCATGCGCGCGGGCGTGCACGCGCTCGCGAAGGGGTGCACCGAGTGGCTCGAGACCAGCGGCGCGAGCCCCCAGGCCTGGGGCCACCAGCGCTTGTCCGGATCGATGAGGTAGCCGCGGCGCAGCTCCGGCGCGGCCTGCGCGAGGCGCACGAGGCACAGGGCGTTGAAGCTGGAGACCACCACGCGCTCGGCGAGCCCGCGCGAGCGCACCAGCTCGGCCACCTTCACGCTCAGGCCGTCGTCCTCCACCCGCTCGCACTTGAGCTCGATGTTCACGAGCATCCGCGCGGGCAGCAGCTCGAGCACCTCGGTGAGCAGCGGGATGCGCGCGGGCGCGAAGCCCAGGCGGCTGCCCACGTCCGCGCCCCGCAGCTTCCAGTACGGCGTGCGGCGCACCTCCCAGGGCAGCCCCGCGAGCCGCTCGAGGCGCTCGTCGTGGCACACCACCACCTCGCCCGAGCCGCACACCATCGCGTCCAGCTCCACGCCGTCTGCGCCCTGGCGCACGGCCTCCGCGAAGGCTTCCAGGGTGTTCTCGGGGGCGTCGGCGCTGGCACCGCGGTGAGCGAGCAGGAGCATGGGGCCTCCCTTACCCCAGGGACGCCGGGCGGGGCCAAGGCGGAGCGGCGCGGGGCGTCCAGAGGAGGACCTGCGGCGGCTTGCCAGCCGCGGGGCGCTGGGGCACTGTGCGCCGCATGGGCCTGGGCCTCGGCGAAATCATCGTGATCGGCTTCATCCTGATGGTGGTCTTCTCCGCGGCGCGGATGGGCCAGCTGGGCAACGCCGTGGGCAAGTTCGTCTACTCGTTCAAGCGCGCGAGCCAGGGCCAGGACCTGGTGGACGCCAAGCGCCTGCCCTCGCGCCAGCACCAGGAGCCCTCGGACGCCGAGTTCACCGAGCCGCGCCGCCGCTAGCGCGCGCCGCCGGCTCTCGCGTGCGCGAGCAGCAGCCGCGCCTGCTCGCGCAGGGCCGCGTGCAGGCTGTTGTCCGCGACGAGCTCCTCCAGGTCCGAGGCGTTGAGCAGCGGGACGATCTTCGCGCCCACCTCGGGCGGCAGGTAGGGGTTGAACACCAGCGCGCGGCGCACCGCGTGGCGGGTGCTCCAGCGGCTGCTCTTCCAGATCTCCACCAGCGGCTCGGGACGCGCGGGGCGGCGCGCCGCCATGCGCACCACCAGGGCCTCGGTGAGGCGCGGGTTGATCAGCGCGTTGCGCACCACGGCCGCGTTGCTCGCGGTGGCCAGGCGCGCCAGCTCGTCCGGGTCGCGGGTGAGGCGCGCCTGCTGCTTGAGGTGGCCGAGCGGCATGCTGAAGAGCCGCGCGTCCGCCTTCGCCGCGGCGCGCGGGTCCAGCTCCTGGCGCGCCGGAGCCCGGGTGAAGAGCACCGTCACCTCGGGCAGCGCCTGCGCCCCCGCGCTCTGCTCCAGCACCTCGGGCGCGGGGAGGCTCTCGGTCTCCTGGCCCAGCGCCGCCATCGCGGCCCCCAGCACGCAGGTGGCCGGCTCCCAGCCCTCGCGCGCGAGCAGCTGCAGGGCGTGCACCAGCTGCACCGCCTCGTCCGGAGGGCGGCGCGCGAGCTCACGCGCGGCGGCCTTGCGCACCACCTCGGGGCCTCCCCCGTAGGCGTGGAGCCGGCGTGCCAGGTTCTTCGCCTCTTCGAGCGTGGACATCGGGAGGGGGGCCTGGCCCGGAGGGCTCAGGGCGCGACGGGCTCGGGGGTGAGCTCCAGCCGGTAGTCGCCGAGCTGGGGCGGGTATTCGAAGAAGACCACGGTGAAGGGCGCGCGCTCGCCCGGGGCGAGCACCCGTGCGGCCGCATCCAGCCGGATGCGCAGCGCCATCGCGTCGTCCGCGCTGGTGAGGGCGTAGAGCGCCTCGGGTCCGGGCTCCTGTCCGGCGAGCCCCTCGGCACTCTTCACCCGCTGGTCGCCGTCGTAGAGCGCCGCGCGCACGCGCACCCGCGCCGGCGCCCCGCCGCGGTTCTCCACCTCACCGCGCACGTAGAAGACGGCGCGGCCGTCGCGGGTGTCGTAGAGGCCGTTGCCCACGTCGTGCAGCGCGAGCGGCCCGGAGGAAGGCGCGAGCAGCTCGCCCAGCCGCCCCGGAGCGAGCGCTCCGAGCGCGAGCCGACCCTCGCGAAGCGACGCACGCCCCACCGCAGCCAGGGCGAGCACCAGGAGCAGCGCGAGCGCGAGGTTGCCCGCGAGCCCGAGCACCGTCCCGGTGAAGCGCAGCGGCTGGAAGCGCGCGCGGTCCGCCGCCTCCTCCGGTCCGCCCGCCGAGCGGGCCCGCTCCGCGCCCGGAGCCTGCGCAGGGGCCATGCGCGCAGGAGGCAGCGCGAGCTCGAGCTCGAGCGGCGCCTGGGCCGCGGGCGGCGGGGGCAGCGGCGGGATGACCTCGCGGCGCGGCAGGTCGAAGAGCGCGCGCGCGTTCTCCAGGTCCGCGGCGGACGGGGTGGACGCCCGCTCCTCGGGCGCATCGAGGTCGCCGAGCAGGGACTGTCCCGGCGTGTGTCCCGCCGCGGGCGCTGCGGGCTCACCCGCGAGGTCGAGGTCCCCGAAGCCGCCGAACAGGTCCGCGCTGTCCAGGCCCGACCGGGCCGGGGGCGCCGCGGCAGGTAGCTGCGAGGCGCTCAGGGCCACGGCCGCCGCCGGGGCCGGCGCTGTCCCGCTCGCAGCACGGCGAAGCCCCTCGTCGACCGCCGTCCGCCCGCCCTCCGGGGGCGCGGGGCGCGCCGCCGGCGGGGGCGGCGCTGCCACGGAGGCCTGCGGGGCTGCAGCGCGTGGAGGCGGCGACGCTGCACCGGCGGCGTGCAGCGGGGCGTCGAAGTCGAGCTCGCCGAGCTCCACGCCCGGCGGCGCCGCGGAGCGGGCCGGTGCGAGGGGCCGCACGGCGGGAGGCGGGAGGGAGGACGGTGCCACGGGCGGTGGCCGCGCGGCAGGGGGCGGCGGCGCCACGGCGCGGGCCACCCCAGGCGCAGCGGCCTGCCCGGCGCCGGGCGCGGGCGAGAGGAGCCCCAGCTTCGCCAGCTCCTCGTGGGAGAGGGTGGCCACGCGGGTGGGCTCCTCGAAGGTGTCGGCCGGGCGTTCAGGCGCGGCGCTCGCCAGGCTGGCCGCCGGGGCGTCCGCGAGGGGGCGCGCCACCCGGAAGGTGTGCTGGCACCGCGTGCAGCGGACCTTGACCCCCTTGTCGGTCACCTTCTCGTCGGGGATTCGGAACCGCGTCTGGCACTGCTCACACTGGACGATCATGGGGCCCTGGCCGGGCGGCGAGTATAGGCGGGCCAGCGGCAGGGAGCGAACCGCTCCCGGGCTGCTTGCTCCCCTACCCCCCCTCTGCTACAGCGACGCGAGAGCGCCGTTCCCAGAGCATACTTCCAGCACGGATTCGGCGGAGAGAGTCATGAGCGAGCTCGAACAGTCCGGTGGTGCCCCCGCAGCCCGGGAGCCCAAGGTCATCAAGCGCTACACGAACCGCAAGCTCTACGACACCGTGGAGAGCCGGTACGTCACGCTCGACGAGATCGCCGGGATGATCAAGGAGGGTGTGGAGGTCCAGATCGTGGACAACCGCACCAAGGAGGACCTCACCTCGGTCACCCTCGCGCAGATCATCTTCGAGGAGGAGAAGAAGCAGAACCAGATGCCGCTCGCGGTGCTGCGCGAGATCATCCGCCGCCCCGGCGAGAGCCTCACCGGCTTCATCCAGAAGGAGGTCACCCCGCGCGTGGCCTCCATCCGCGAGGAGGCCGAGAGCCGCCTGGACAAGCTGCTGCGCCGCGACGAGCCGGGCGCCGCCCCGTCCCCCGCCGCGAAGGAGGACGCCGCGGCCGCAGGCCCCGGCGGCCCCGCGGAGCTGCTCAAGGCGAGCCAGCGCGCACTCGAGGACTGGCAGCGGCGCATCGACGAGCGCGTGAAGCACGTGGTGGACAACCTCACGGGCAACCTGCCCGCGCTCGGCCGCGACATGCAGGGGCTCACCCAGCGCCTCGAGCAGCTCGAGCGCAAGCTCGAGGAGCTCGAGAAGAGCCGCAAGGGTTCGTAACGCCTCCTCCCGGGCGCCGCGTGCCGCGAGCGTCTGCGGCAGCTCGCCCGGGAAAGCGTGCACGCGAGCGCGGGCCGCCTGCGCGCCCCTCGCCTACGCGACCTTCGCGCCGCGCTTCCGGCCCGCCGCAGGGCCGTAGATCTCGGCGGCGATCTCGCCGAGCATCTGCGCGCCGCGGCTCGTGGGCGCGTACTGCCAGATGGTCTGGCCGTGGCTCTGGGCCTCGTCCACCTTCACGTTGTAGCCCAGCGGCGTGCGGGCGAGCGCGTCCGGGAAGTAGGCCCCGAGCCGCTCGAGGATGGCGCCCGCGAGCGCCGTCTTGCGGTACAGCGTGGGCACCACCTTCGTCACCCGCAGCTCCGGGCGCCCCTCGGCCTCGGCCACCTCGCGCACCGTGGCGGCCACCTCGGCGCAGCCGTCGAGCGCGAAGTAGGTGAGCGCCACCGGCACCACCACCTCGGTGGAGGCGACGAGGATGTTGCGCGTGGTGAGCCCGAGGGAGGGCGGCGCGTCGAAGACCACCGCGTCGTAGCCGGCCGCCTGCGCGGGCGCGAGCGCCCCGTCGAGCCGGCGCGCGCGCGCGGGGTCCGCCGCCACCGCCACCGGGAACTCGGCCATCTCCTTGTAGGCCGGGATGACGTCCAGCCCGGGCACCTGCGAGGGGCGCACCACCTCTTCGAAGCGCGCCTCCCCGGTGAGCAGGTGGAACACGTTGGGGCGCAGCGAGCGCACGTCCAGCCCCAGCGACTTGCCCGCGTGGCCCTGGGTGTCCAGGTCCACGAGCAGCACGCGCAGCCTGCGCTGCTGCGCGAGCCAGGCGGCGGTGTTCACGGCGAGGGTGGTCTTGCCCGTGCCGCCCTTCTCGTTGATGAACGCGATGCGCCGCATCACCCCTCCTGTGGGCGCCCGGGCGCCCGCGCTCTGCGCCGGCCCTACTTCTTCGCGCCGGCCGCGGCGCCGAGCTTCTCGTCCAGCTTCGCCTCGATCGAGCTGAGCAGGCGCTCCAGGTCGTCCACCTTCGCGCGCAGCTGCTCCACGTCCGCGGTGGAGGGCAGGTTCATCGCGCCCAGCGCCGAGCGCAGCGCGCTGTCCAGCGAGCCCTTCGCGGAGAGCGAGCGGCTCACCAGGGTCTGCACCGTGGCCACGAACTTCTCGTTGGAGAGCAGCTGCTGCGCGAGCTTGCCCACCCGCTCCTCGCCGGTCTCCACCAGCTTCTTCATCACAGGGTTGTTCTTGAGCATGGACTCTCTTCTCGGGGCGCGCGCACGCGGGTGCGGCGCCAGTGCGGGAGGCCCGCGTCTGCGCGCCTCCATCCGGAAAACCGCGCGCACTGTGGGAGGGGCAACGCGTCGTGTCAAGCGGCGCCCGGAGCGCGCGGCCCGGGGGGAAACGCGCGTTGACACCCCCGGGGGCCATCCTTACGGTTCGCGCGCACGCATGCCCGGCCTTCTCGACAAACGCCTGTGGGTGGTCTCCGGCAAGGGCGGGGTGGGCAAGAGCACCGTCGCGGCGGCGCTGGCGCTCGCGTCCGCGCAGGCGGGGCGCCGCACGCTCGTCTGCGAGGTGAACACCCAGGAGCGCGTGAGCGGGCTGCTGGGGCACAAGCCCGTGGGCCCCGAGGTGCGGCTGCTCGAGAAGAACCTGTGGGCGGTGAACTGCAGGCCCCAGGAGTCCATGCGCGAGTACGCGCTGATGGTGCTGCGCTTCGAGGCGCTGTACCGCACGGTGTTCGAGAACCGGCTGGTGCGCTACTTCCTGCGCTTCATCCCCTCGCTGCAGGAGCTGGTGCTGCTGGGGAAGATCCTCTTCCACCTGCAGGAGAAGCTGCCGGACGGGCGCTACAAGTACGAGACGGTGGTGATGGACGCGCCGGCCACCGGCCACGCCATCTCCTTCCTGCGCGTGCCCCAGGTGCTGCTCGAGACGGTGCCCCCGGGCCCCATGTCCAAGGAGGCGCTGAAGATGCGCGACCTGCTCGTGGACCCGCGCACCACCGCCGCGGTGCTGGTGAGCCTGCCCGAGGAGATGCCGGTGAACGAGACGCTGGAGCTGCACGCCGCGCTGCGCGACCGCGTGCGCGTGCGCACCGAGGCGGCGGTGCTGAACATGGCCTTCCCCGAGCGCTTCAGCGAGGACGACCTGAGCGCGCTCGCCGGCCACCCGGAGCTGCTCGCGCTCGCGCAGGCGCACCACGACCGGGCCGCGCGCACGGTGCTCGCGGAGATGAAGCTCGAGCGCAACCTGCACGTGCCCGTGCACCCCGTGCCCCGCCTCTTCCTGCCCACCTTCGGGCGCGAGGCCACCGAGCAGGTGGCCGCGAGCCTCGCCGCGCTCGTGCAGGGCACGCCATGAGCGCGAGCCCCCTCGCGCGCCCGCTCGCCGACAAGCGCACGCTCATCTGCGTGGGCTCGGGCGGCGTGGGGAAGACGACCGTGGCGGCCACGCTCGCGCTGCGCGCCGCGGTGGACGGCCGCTCGGCGATCGTCTGCACCATCGACCCGGCGAAGCGCCTGGCCAACAGCCTCGGCGTCTCGGCGCTGGGCAACACGCAGGCGCGCATCCCCGAGTCCGCGCTGCGCGCCGCGGGGCTGCAGCCGCGCGCCGCGCTCTACGCGATGATGCTGGACATGAAGCAGACCTGGGACGACCTCATCACCCGGTTTGCCCCGGCCGACAAGCGCGAGCGCATCCTCTCCAACCGCTTCTACCAGTCGCTCTCGGGCGCGCTCGCCGGCAGCCAGGAGTACATCGCGATGGAGAAGCTGTGGGAGCTGCGCAGCGGCAGCGACTTCGAGCTGGTGGTGCTGGACACCCCGCCCACCGCGCACGCGCTGGACTTCCTCGATGCCCCCAACCGCGTCCTGGACTTCCTGGACAACGAGGCGGCGAAGTGGCTCCTCACCCCGGCGCTGGCCGCGGGAAAGCTCGGGCTCTCGCTGTTCAACCTCGGCGGCAGCTACGTGGCGAAGACGCTGGCCAGGTTCACCGGCACCGAGACGCTGCAGGAGCTCTCGGCGTTCATGCTGGCCATCTCCTCCATGAACGAGGGCTTCCGCGAGCGCGCGCGCGGCGTGCGCTCGCTGCTCGAGTCCCCGCAGACGGGCTTCGTGCTGGTGACGGCGCCGGCCGCCGAGCGGCTCGACGAGGCCATCCACTTCCACAAGCTGCTGCGCCAGAACCGCATGGACCTCGTCGCCATCGTGGTGAACCGCGTGCACCCGCTGCCCCCGCCCGCGCTGTGGGACGAGGCCCAGGAGCTGGTGCCCGCGCGGCGCGACAAGGTGCTGCGCACGCTGGAGGAGCTGAAGGTGCTGGCCGAGCAGGACGCCGCCGGCATCGCGCAGCTCTCCCAGGCCTGCCCCGGCACTCCGCTCGTGCAGGTGCCGCGCTTCGACGTGGACGTGCACGACGTGGACGCCCTCTGGCGCACCGGGCGCTTCCTGTTGGGAGAAGCACAGCTCGCCTAGCCCCGGCGCGCCCCTTGTCCGCAGCCCCTTCCCGACGGAGCGTGCGAGGGGCACACATGCCGTGCGCTGCCGCACGGCGGGTGGGCAGCCAGGGAAGCTGCAGGGGGGAGTGCGGGTTAAGCTGCCGCACCCAGAGCCGGTGAGGCGCGCGAGGCTCGCGCGTCCTCCCGGGAGCACAGGGCCCCTCGAGGGCCCAGGGGACCCGCAGGGTCTCCATACGGAGCGAGGACACGGATGGCGATGGTTCGTCGGGGATGGATGCTGGTGGGCAGCCTTGCGCTGGGGCTCGCAGGCTGCAGCGGCGCGAGCCGCGCGGGGCACGAGGCGGACGCGCGCGCACAGCGCCAGGAGGTGGCCTACCCGCCCGAGCAGGTGGTGGGAGACCCCGGCCTGGAAGGGCTCAACGACGCGGAGCTCCATGCGAAGGGCACGGCCGCTTTCGCCGCCGGCGACTTCGCGCTCGCGGCGCGCGTCTTCGACCGCATCATCGACCGCTTCCCCCAGAGCGCCCACCGGCGCGATGCGCTGCTGCAGTCGGGGCTCGCCTACGAGCGCACCGAGGGCTGGGCGGACGCGCAGGCCCGCTTTGCGCAGCTCGCGGATCCGGTCCATGGCACGGGCGATGCGCTGGAGGCCTCGTTCCGGCTCGCCGAGGCGGAGTACCACCTCGAGCGCTACCCCGAGGCCGTCCGGGTGCTGAGCGCGCTCGCTGCGCGCGACGACCTGCCCGCGGGCCGGCGCATCGAGGCGCGCGTGCAGCAGGGCGTGTGCGAGCTCGAGTCGGGCGACGCCGAGCGCGCCGAGGGCACGCTGCGCCAGGCGCTGTCGCTCTACGGCAGCGTCTCGGATGCGGGCGAGGTGGACAGCTACTACCCCGCCCAGGCTCACTTCTTCCTCGGGGAGATCTACCGGCTCAACTTCGAGGCGGCGAAGCTGGACCCCTCGCACGGCGCGGACGGGCTCGCGAAGGACCTGGAGCACAAGGCCGAGCTGCTGCTCTCTGCGCAGGGTCACTACCTGCGCTCCATCCGCGCGGGCAACGGCCAGTGGGCCACGGCCTCCGGGGCGCAGGTGGGCAGCATGTACGAGAACCTCCATGCGCAGATGGTGAACACGCCGGTGCCTCCGGAGCTCGATGCCGAGCAGGCCGAGGCCTACCGCCAGGAGGTGCGCAGCCGCGTGCGGGTGCTGCTCACCAAGGCCATCGGCATCTACGAGCGCACGCTCGAGGCCGCCGAGCGCATCGGCTCGGAGAACCCCTTCGTGGAGCGCACCCGCGAGAGCCTGCGCAAGGTGAAGGCGCTGCTGCTTGCGGATGCCGAGGCGCAGCCCTCCCCTGCTGCCACCTCGCCCCAACCGTAGAGAAGAAAAACGCCGCCGGCGAACGGGCCCCAACCCGTCCATCCCACACCAACCCCACCTCGGGGCCCGCTCGCCAGTGGCCACCGCCGCGCCGCTCCCCGACGGCACGGCGACTGCTTTGAACTCGTGCGCCTCAGGCCTTGGGGGCTCCCTGCGCGTGGAAGCGCTCCACGGCGCCCAGCGCGATCGCCTTCACCAGCGCCTTGGCCCTGCGGCCGGCGGCCGTGAGGCCCGCCGGGTCCGCCTCCACCGCGTGGGCGAGGTCCTGGAAGCCCTCGCGGTTGCCCTGCTTGAGGCGCAGCTCACCGCGGTTGCCCAGCGCCACCGGGTTCTTGGGCTCCTGCGCGAGCGCCGCGTCGTACTGCGCGAGCGCCTCCTGGCTGCGCCCCAGCTTCTGGTACACGGTGCCCAGGGCGGCGCGGGCGGCCGCGTCGCGCGGGTTGCCCTCGACGAGCCCCTCGAAGAGCACCCGCGCCTCCTCCAGCTGTCCCGCGGCCGCCAGCTCGCAGCCCACCTGGGCGATGGCCTTGGCCTCCTCGAAGGTCATCCCCTCCACCTGCGCCCACGTCAGCTCCCCGCGCGCGTACGCCCTCAGCCGTGCTGCCATCTCGCTCTGCGTGTCCATGGTGTCCTCCGCCTCTGGGGTGACCGGGTCGAGGGCGCGGCTCACGCGCGCCCCAGGTTGGAGATGGCCGTGTTCGCCATCTCGTTGAACTTCTGGGACATGTTGCTCATCAGGTCGAACATGGCCTTGCGCTTCTCCACGAGCTTCTGCAGGCGCATGCTGAGCTTCTGCACGTCCGAGTCCGCGCTCTCCTGGGCCTGGTTGCCGCCGTCCTTCATGTGCGCGGCCTTGTCCTGGGCAGCCGCCAGGTCATCCATGGTGCGGGAGATCTCCGAGTCGATGCCGTCCAGCACCGAGGAGAGGACCGCCTCGACCTTCTCCTCGATGCTCATGCTCGGGTCGCGCACGATGTCGCCGATGCTGCTGGCGCCGGAGCCGCTGCTGCTCCCGGAGCGTGGCGGCGCGCCGTACTTGCGCAGGTCCGCCTGCACCTGGCCGATCTCCGAGCGCACGCCCTGCAGGTCGACCGCGTCGTCGTTCGCGCTGCCACCTGCGCCATCCAGGCGCTCGAAGTAGCCGGGATTCGTGGAGAGGAACTGCGCAGCCTTGCGCAGCTCGGGCGAGAGCCGCAGGTCGCTCGCCATGTTGCGCAGGTCCTCGAGCGAGAGGCGCGCGTTCACGCTGCCCGCCGCACCGTCCATCGTGGGGAAGTTCGCCTCGAGGGTGCGCAGCGCGGAGAGGTAGTCGTGGATCTCGGGGTCCAGCGGCGAGCCCGAGCCGCCCGTTCCCGGCGAGGGCGTGGAGGGGGTTCCACCCGGAGGCGGGGGCGTCGAGGGCGTGCCGCCCGAGGGCGGAGGCGGCGGCGCACAGGGCGGGGGCGCATCACAGGGCTCGCGCACGCCGTGCTCGGCGATGGCCTTGTCCACGTTGCGCAGCGCCTGGTCCAGGTCCTTGCGGCTGATGGTGCCGTCGGGGTTACCGCCCCGGTGCGCCGTGTCGAGCTGGCGCAGGTACTCGGGGTGGCTGAGGAGGAAGTCCGCCGCCTTCCGCACGTCCGCCGGAACCTGGCCGTTGTCACGGACCTTCCCCAGGGTCTGGTAGCTGAACTTGTCGTTGTTGCTGCCGTCGATGACGTCGAAGAGCTCGAAGTTCGAGGACACCGTGCGCAGCGCGTCCCGGTACTCGAGCACGCGGGGGTCCAGCCTTCCCGCCTGCGGATCGGGGCCCACCGGAGCTCGGCTCCCGCCCGCCGGGGGCGCATAGCCGGGGCAGCTCTGCTGCCCGCCCGAGCCCCCGGGGGAGTACTCCGTCCTCGCAGGAATATGGCGCGCGGCGTCCTCGGCCGCGTCTGCTGCGCCCGTGGCAATCATGACCACGTTGCCCGTGGCGAAGCCGGCGCCGATCTTGAGCGCGTGCTTCACCTCCGGCGGAAGCCCGAGCGCATCGCCCGCCGCGTCCAGCAGCTTCGACACCGGGTTGAGACTGTCCAGCATGTGCAGTGCGCCACTCAGGAAGCTCATCGTGACTCTCCTGCGCGCAGGGCCGGGTGGGGACTGCTGCGTGGCCGCGCGTCGCGGGGGAGGCCCTGTGCAGCGGCGGTGCCGTCCGCCTGCCTGCCGCTCGCGCCAACGATTCAGCGCACTTGGCCCACGTCCCCCCACAAGAGCGGTCCCCGACGGTGGACGGCGCGGTCCAGGGTGGGAGATTGCGGCTAGAGTCCGGCCGGGATGCGCACCTTCGGGCTGGACGTGGGAACCAAGACCATCGGCGTCGCCGTGTCGGACGGACTCGGGCTCACCGCCCAGGGCGTCACCACGGTGCGCCGCACCAACCTGAAGGCCGACCTCACCGCCCTGAAGGCGCTCGTGCAGGAGCACGAGGCCGAGCGCTTCGTGGTGGGACTGCCGCTCAACATGGATGGCAGCGAGGGCCCGCGCGCCGAGGCGTCCCGCAAGTTCGCCGACCAGCTGACGGCGGCCACGGGACTTCCGGTGGAGTTCTGGGACGAGCGCCTGTCCACGGTCGCGGCCACCCGCACGCTGCTGGAGGCGGACGTGTCGCGCGCGAAGCGGCGCGAGGTCATCGACCAGATGGCCGCGCAGTTCATCCTGCAGGGCTGGCTCGATGCGCGCCAGCCTCCATACGATCCGTCGGACTACGACGACTACGACGAAGGGAACTGAAGTGAAGAGAGTCCTGCTCGCCCTCCTCGCGCTGGTGCTCGTCGCCGGCGTTGCCGCTGGCGCCTGGTACTGGAACCGCGAGCGCCGCATCGACGCCTTTGCCCGCACGCCGGTCACCCTCGCCTCGCCCGCCATCGTGAACGTGGCGCCGGGCACGGGCCCCCGCGCGCTCGCCACCCAGCTCGCCCAGGCGGGCGTGGTGAACGACGCGGAGCTCGCGTACCTCTACATCCGCCGCGAGAACCTGGGCCCCAAGCTCAAGGCGGGCGAGTACTACTTCGAGGGGACGCTCACGCCGCCCGAGGCGCTCGAGCGCATCCGCACCGGCACCGTGCGCGTGTACCGCTTCACCGTGCCCGAGGGCCTGCGCGCCGAGGAGATTCTGCCCATCGTGGCGGCCTCCCCGCTGGGGCTGGACCGCGCCCAGCTCGAGCGGCTCGCCGCCGACCCCGCCTTCCTTCACAAGGTGGGCGTACCGGCGGACTCCATCGAGGGCTTCCTCTTCCCGGACACCTATACCTTCACCCGCAGCGCTACGCCGGAGAGCGTGCTGACCAAGATGGTGCAGCGCACGCTCGAGGAGTACCGCAAGGCGGATGCGCAGCGGCAGGCGGGCGTCACCCTGGACCTGCTGCAGACGGTGACGCTCGCCTCCATCATCGAGAAGGAGACGGGCCAGCCCCAGGAGCGGCCGCACATCAGCTGCGTGTTCCACAACCGGCTGAAGCAGGGCATGCAGCTCGCCACCGACCCCACGGTCATCTACGCGATGCGGCTCTTGCGCGGCGTGTACTCGAAGAACATCACCGCGAAGGACCTGCGCACCCCGCACCCGTACAACACCTACCTCACCAAGGGGCTGCCGCCCGGCCCCATCGCGAGCCCGGGCGCCGCGGCGCTGCAGGCGGCGCTCAACCCGCTGCAGGACTGCAAGGACCTCTTCTTCGTCAGCCGCAACGACGGCACGCACATCTTCTGCCCCACCTACGAGTGCCACCAGGCCGCCGTGCAGCAGTGGCAGGTGGAGTACTTCCGCAAGAAGAAGCGCGGCGGGTAGCGCGGCACGGGCGGCGCCCCGCCCTCGCCTCTCCCCACGGGCCCTGCCGAGACGAGAAGGGCCGCGACGTCTGCCGTCGCGGCCCTTCGCTGCTTCATGCTCGCGCGGGGGGCGCTACGGCGCCCGGTGGTACACGTGCACCGGGGCGTGGAAGCCGTCCACCTCCTCGAAGCGCAGGCCGTCCACGCTGAGCGTGCGGCCCTCGAGCTTCACGCCCGGGTCCTTCGCCAGGTTGCCGTTGTCGAAGCGCACCAGCACCGCGGGGTCCGCGTCCGCGAGGCGCTGGCGGAAGGTGTCCCAGCGGTAGCGCGCCATGCGCAGCTCCGGCAGGCCGCTGAAGAAGGCGAGCTGCAGGTCCATGTAGAGCTGCGGCTCGTCGTCGAGGATGGCGCCCTTCCCCTTCGCGGCCGCCTCGGCCTTGAGGTAGCGCGCCGCCTCCATGATGGGGACCGGGTTGGTGGTGACGGGGCTCACCGGCCGCATCGTGTCCGCGAGGCCGCCGTCGCGCCGGAAGGTGTAGAGCCCGAGCGCGAGCGGCATGGCGACCGCGAGCAGCACCGTGGCCACCCCCACCGCACGCCGCGCCCCCGCGCTGCGCCCGGCGACGGAGGTCTCGTAGCCGAGCCACACGAAGGGCAGGAGCACCACCAACTGCGTCACCGTGAAGCGCCCCAGCGGGACGAAGTTCAGCAGCACCGCGCCCTTGAAGGCGTAGAACGCCGCGGGCAGCAGCGCCGAGAGGATGAGCCAGCGCGTCTCGCGCTCGGTCTTCCACGCCCGCCGCATGCCGAGCGCGCCCAGCAGCGCCACGCCCGGGGTGAGCGTGAACAGCGCCATGGCCGGCCAGAAGCCGAGGTTCTGCAGCCGGTACAGCAGGTGCCCGTAGCGCCCCACCCCGTCCGCCACCCACGCCGCGTGGAACTTCTCGATGTCGTGGATGGGGAAGAAGGGGTCGCCGTGCATCAGCTCGTTGCCCTGCATCCACACCAGCGGGAAGGGCAGGCACACCAGGCCGAAGCCCACCGCGCGCGTCACCCGCGCCACCACGTCCCCGGGGCTGAACAGCAGCAACCCCGTGAGCAGCGGCATGTACATCCAGGCGTCGTAGCGCGTGGCGCACGCGAAGTTGAGCAGCACCGCGCTCCAGAACAGGGGCGCGAAGCGGTTCTCGTCGAGGGCCTCGGCGTAGAGCGCGAAGACGCCCAGCATGAGGAAGAGCGCGAGCGCCTCGCTCGCCGCCGTGGTGGACATCTGCAGGTGCATGCCCCACGCCGCGAGCGCGAGGCAGGCCCACGCGGCCGCCTTCCAGCCGAAGAGCCGGCGGGTGAGCGCGTAGAGCGGCACCACGCTGAGCGTGCCGAACACCAGGCTCATCAGCCTTCCTGCGTGCTCGCGGTAGGGCAGCAGCTTCAGGAACAGCGCGCCCAGGTACACGTGCAGCGGGCCGAACTGGAAGGTGCCGTCCCCGTAGCCGCGGATCCAGTGCGGATGGCCGAGCCAGCGCTCTGCCAGCTCGGTGCGCACCACCGCGTCCCCGTAGAGGTTCTCGTTGAAGAAGAAGAGCCCCAGGCGCGGCAGCAGCGCCGCGGCGAGCAGCCACAGCAGCAGCCGGGCGGGCTCGGGCGCGGCCACGGCGGCCGGCGCCGGCGTGAGCGCGCCGAGCGGAGGGGTCTGGGAGGGGGCGGCGGCAGAGGGGGCGACAGACGACATGGCGCGCGAGGAGCTATCCCACCTGGCTCCCAAAGGAAAGGGAGCGGGTCTGCCGGCAGGGCAGGCAGGCGGGCGCGCAGCGCGCGGGCGGTGGCCCCGCCGTGCCGGGGGCCGTGTGTTGGACGGGCGTACACGCGCCCCGTCGCGCACCGTCCAGTTCCTGGCGAGCGTGCGTCCGGCGCGTTCACCAATGGCCGGGAGAACGGGGGCCCGTTACCCCTAAGGGCAGGGGGCTCCATATACTCAGAGCCGTGCTCTCTCACCCCGTGGAGGCAGGGCGCCGCACCGGCGGCGCGACCACCGACACGCGCACGCGGTCCGACTCCGCGGCGGGGACCCGAGAGGACAGCGAACGCAGTCGTCGTGCCTGGGCCCGCGCAGCCGTACGCGCGGGAGCCCGGACGGGCTGGAATCGCTGCCCGTCACCCCAGGTTCACGCATTCACCTCCCAGGCGCGCGCGCGGCCGGCGCGGGCTCCCGGGTTGGCCGAGGGAGAGACATGAAGGACGCTTCGCAGCAGGGTTCGTGGGTCGCCAAGATCGCCGCGCTCCAGGACGTGAAGACGTACGCCGAGCTCAACTGGGAGGGCTCGTTCGAGGAGTACCTCGAGCTCGTGCGCCGAAACCCCAAGGTCACCCGCACCGCGTTCCAGAGGATCTACGACATGATCCTCAGCCACGGGAAGAGCGAGTACATCGACAACAAGAAGAAGCTGATCCGCTACCACTTCTTCTCCGATGAGCGCTTCGGCGGCCGCGACGCCATCTTCGGCCTGGACGTGCCGCTGATGAAGCTGGTGAACGTCTTCAAGAGCGCCGCCCAGGGCTACGGCACCGAGAAGCGCGTCATCCTGCTGCACGGGCCCGTGGGCTCGTCCAAGAGCACCATCGCGCGCCTGCTCAAGAAGGGCATCGAGGAGTACTCGAAGACGCCCGAGGGCGCCTCGTACACCTTCAGCTGGATGCTGGACAAGAAGGCCGCGGATGGCACGAACACCCGCGAGCGGATGAAGTGCCCGATGAACGAGGAGCCGCTCAACCTCATCCCGCGCGAGTGGCGCGCGAAGGTGTTCGCAGAGCTCGCGCCGCCGGAGGCCGGCTACACCATCCCGCAGGGCAGCGAGCTGTGCCCCGCCTGCCGCTTCGTCTTCAAGGACCTGATGACGCAGTACGCGGGCGACTTCGCCAAGGTGATGGAGCACGTGCGCGTGAACCGGCTCGTCTTCAGCGAGAAGGACCGCGTGGGCATCGGGACCTTCCAGCCCAAGGACGAGAAGAACCAGGACTCCACCGAGCTCACCGGCGACATCAACTACCGCAAGATCGCCGAGTACGGCTCGGACTCCGACCCGCGCGCCTTCAACTTCGACGGCGAGTTCAACATCGCCAACCGCGGGATCATCGAGTTCGTGGAGGTGCTGAAGCTGGACGTGGCCTTCCTCTACGACCTGCTGGGCGCCTCCCAGGAGCACAAGATCAAGCCCAAGAAGTTCCCGCAGACGGACATCGACGAGGTCATCCTCGGGCACACCAACGAGCCCGAGTACAAGAAGCTCGAGAACAACGAGTTCATGGAGGCCTTGCGCGACCGCACGGTGAAGATCGACGTGCCGTACATCACCAAGCTCTCCGAAGAGGTGAAGATCTACGAGAAGGACTTCAACTCCCGCGCGATCAAGGGCAAGCACATCGCGCCGCACACGCTGGAGATGGCGGCGATGTGGGCAGTGCTCACGCGGCTCGAGGAGCCCAAGAAGCACAACCTCTCGCTCCTGCAGAAGCTCAAGCTCTACAACGGCAAGACGCTGCCCAACTTCACCGAGGACAACATCAAGGAGCTGCGCAAGGAGAGCTCCCGTGAGGGCCTCGAGGGCATCAGCCCGCGCTACATCCAGGACAAGATCTCCAACGCCCTGGTGAGCGACAAGGGCGAGGGCTGCATCAACCCCTTCATGGTGCTCAACGAGCTGGAGGCGGGGCTCAAGGGCCACTCGCTGATCAACAGCGAGGATGCGCGCAAGAACATGAAGGAGCTGCTCACCAGCGTGAAGCGCGAGTACGAGGACATCGTGAAGAACGAGGTCCAGCGCGCCATCAGCGCCGACGAGGACGCGATCGGCAAGCTGTGCGGCAACTACATCGACAACATCAAGGCGTACACGCAGAAGGAGAAGGTGCGCAACAAGTACACCGGCCTCTACGAGGAGCCGGACGAGCGGCTCATGCGCGCCATCGAGGAGAAGATCGACATCCCGGACAGCCGCAAGGACGACTTCCGCCGCGAGATCATGAACTACATCGGCGCGCTGGCGGTGGACGGGCGCAGCTTCAACTACCGGACCAACGAGCGGCTGCACAAGGCGCTGGAGCTCAAGCTCTTCGAGGACCAGAAGGACAGCATCAAGCTCAAGAACCTCGTGTCCAGCGTGGTGGACAAGGAGACCCAGGAGAAGATCGATCTGGTGAAGGACCGGATGATGAAGAACTACGGCTACTGCGAGATCTGCTCCACGGACGTGCTCAACTTCGTGGCGAGCATCTTCGCCCGGGGTGACGCGAAGGAGTAGGCGCCGTGTCCCTCAAAATCCACCAGGACCACTCGCGCTTCAAGCAGATCGTCCGAGGGAAGATCAAAGCCAACCTGCGCAAGTACGTGCAGAAGGGCGAGATGCTGGGGAAGAAGGGCAAGGACTTCATCAGCATCCCCCTGCCCTTCATCGACATCCCCCACTTCAAGTACGGCCACAAGGAGCAGGGCGGCGTCGGGCAGGGCGACGGCGAGGTGGGCCAGCAGCTGGGGCCCGGCAGCGTGCAGCCCGGCGAGGGAAAGCAGGCGGGCCAGGGCGAGGGAGAGCACTCGCTGGAAGTGGACGTGACGCTGGACGAGCTCGCGCAGATCCTCGGCGAGGAGCTGCAGCTGCCGCGCATCGAGCGGCGGCAGAGCGAGAAGATCGTCACCCAGAAGATCAAGTACACCGGCGTCAACACCACCGGCCCCGAGTCGCTGCGCCACTTCAAGCGCACCTACAAGCAGGCGCTGAAGCGGCAGATCGCGAGCGGCACCTACGACCCGGGCAAGCCGCTCATCGTGCCCACGCGCGAGGACCGGCGCTACCGCAGCTACAAGCTGCAGGACCTGCCGGACACCAACGCGGTCATCATCTACATGATGGACGTCTCCGGCTCGATGGGCGACGAGCAGAAGGAGATCGTTCGCATCGAGAGCTTCTGGCTCGATACCTGGCTGCGCCACCAGTACAAGGGGCTGGAGAGCCGCTACGTCATCCACGACGCGGTGGCGCGCGAGGTGGACCGCGAGACCTTCTTCCACACCCGCGAGTCGGGCGGGACGATGATCTCCAGCGCCTACAAGCTGTGCCGGGAGATCATCCAGGCGGACTACCCGAAGAGCGCGTGGAACGTGTACCCCTTCCACTTCAGCGACGGCGACAACTGGAGCGCGGACGACACGCGCCAGTGCATCGACATGCTGCGCGACGACATCCTCCCGCACGTGAACCAGTTCGCGTACGGCCAGGTGGAGAGCCCCTACGGCTCAGGGCAGTTCATCAAGGACCTGCGCGAGAGCGTGGGGGACCACGAGAACGTGGCCCTGAGCGAGATCAGCGACAAGGACGCCATCTACCCCTCCATCAAGGACTTCCTCGGAAAGGGGCGCTGAAGCCCATGCCCAAGAGCCTCACGCCGCGCCTGTCCGCGCTGAAGGACGAGATCGAGGGCTACGCGCGCGCCTTCGGGCTCGACTTCTTCGAGACCGTGTTCGAGGTGCTCACCTACGACGAGCTGAACATGGTGGCCGCCTACGGCGGCTTCCCCAACCGCTACCCGCACTGGCGCTGGGGCATGGAGTACGAGCAGCTGTCCAAGGGGTACGAGTACGGGCTCAGCAAGATCTACGAGCTCGTGATCAACAACGACCCCTGCTACGCGTACCTGCTGGAGAGCAACGCCGAGGTGGACCAGAAGCTGGTGATGGCCCACGTCTACGGGCACTGCGACTTCTTCAAGAACAACTTCAGCTTCCGGCACACCAACCGCCGGATGATCGACGACATGGCGAACCACGCCACGCGCGTGCGGCGCTGGGTGGACAAGATCGGCGTGGAGAAGGTCGAGGACTTCATCGACCGCACGCTGTCGCTCGAGAACCTCATCGATCAGCACGCGCCGCACATCCGCCGCAACCCCGACCCCAAGCGGGCCGAGGACGAGGCGAAGAGCAACGAGCGGGTGGAGGGCTTCAAGGTGGGGCGCGAATACATGCGCGGCTTCATCAACCCCTCCGAGTTCCTCGACGAGCAGCGCAAGCGCGTGGAGGACGAGAAGCAGCGGGCAAAGCGCTTCCCCGAGCGCCCCCAGCGCGACGTGCTGCTCTTCCTGCTCGAGCACGCGCCGCTCGAGGACTGGGAGGTGGACATCCTCTCCATCCTGCGCGACGAGGCCTACTACTTCGCGCCGCAGGGCCAGACCAAGATCATGAACGAGGGCTGGGCCAGCTACTGGCACTCCACGATCATGACCACGCGGGCGCTCAAGGACCACGAGATCATCGACTACGCGGACCACCACTCCGGCACCATGGGCACCCGCCCCGGCAGCCTGAACCCCTACAAGCTGGGCATCGAGCTGTACCGGGACATCGAGGAGCGCTGGAACAAGGGCCGCTTCGGCAAGGAGTGGGACGAGTGCGACGACCTGCGCGCGCGCCGCTCCTGGGACAAGAAGCTGGGCGCGGGGCGCGAGAAGCTGTTCGAGGTGCGCAAGCACTACAACGACATCACCTTCATCGACACCTTCCTCACCCCCGAGTTCGCGATGGAGCAGAAGCTGTTCGTCTACGGCTTCAACGACAAGCGCAACAGCTGGGAGATCCTCGACCGCGAGTTCCGCAAGGTGAAGAGCAAGCTGCTCGCGGGGCTGACCAACTTCGGCCAGCCGATCATCGAGGTGGTGGACGGCAACCACGAGAACCGCAGTGAGCTGCTGCTCGCGCACAAACACGACGGGCAGGACCTCAAGGGCGACTACGCCCGGGAGACACTCCGCAACCTGCAGTCCCTGTGGCGCCGCCCGGTGAGCCTGGTGACGCGCTACGATGGCAAGGGCGTGATGCTGCGCTTCGACGGGCAGAACCACTCGGAGAAGAAGGTCGACCTGTAGGGCCGCTCCCGGAGCGGAGCGCACGACGCGGAGGACGGCGACGCACATGGCGCGGATCGAGCGGATGCAGGTGCACTCCTTCTGGCTGGAGGTCCCGCGGCGCGCCCTGGAGCGCCTTCCCGGCGAGCTCGCCCCCGAGCTCGCGCTGCGGCTCACCCGGAGCCCGGGCCCGGGCGGCGCAGAGCTGCTGGAGCTCGCGGAGGAGCGCGGGGGCTGCCTGCTGCGCTTCGCCCCCGTGGAGCCGGCGGACGAGGGGGTGGTGGCGCTGCGGGAGGTCCAGATCCGCGAGGACGCGGACGGCAGCTTCTTCCTCGCCACCCTGGGCGCGATGATGGTGCGCTACGGCGGGGACCTCGAGGCCCAGGTGCAGGGCGGCCCCGGGGCCCGACCTACCCCCGTGCACATCGTGCGCGGCGTGACCGACTACCCCGGCCTGTCCACCCACTCCGCCGCGGCGCACCTCGCCCAGGCGGCGGACGACGCGGGGGCGAAGGACCGGGCGCAGGCGCCCGCGGTCTCCGCCGCCCCCGCGGCCTCCTCCGGCACGGAGGCCCCCGGCGCCGCGGGCGGCGGGGCCGGCCAGGAGGAGCAGGAAGTGCACGAGCTGCTCGGCCGCGCCCAGGCGCACTGGGCCGAGTACCAGCGCCTCAAGGGCCGGCGCGGCGAGTAGCGGGGCCCGCAGGGCGCAGCGCCCTTCCCCCGCCCCGGCCGTCTCGCAGTGCGAGAGGGGACCGTGGCGCGGTGGAGCTGGAAAACTGCGCCGCACCTCGCTGCCGCGGCCCTGCGCCGGATGTAGGGAGCGACCGGACGGACGAGCCGGAAAGATTTTTCGTCGGCCACCTGTTGGGCCGCAGCCGCGAGCTCCTCTACACTTCGCGCTCTCCCCCCCGCCCTGCCCCGGTGTCCATGCGTCATCTGTCTCTCGTCCTCGCGGCGCTGCTGCTCGCCGCCCTCCCCGCCCAGGCCGCCACCCCCTCCCGCTCGCTGGTGAAGAACCGGCGCGTCGAGCAGGGCTCGACACTGAAGCAGGCGCTGCACGACGCGGGGCTCCCGGACGAGCAGGTGGAGGCGGTGATCGCCGCGCTCGAGGGCGTGTTCGACTTCCGCAAGAGCCGCACGGGTGACCAGGTGCGCCTGGTGCTGCGCGACGGCGAGCTGGACTTCCTGGACTACCGCCAGAGCGACCTGGACGAGTGGCAGGTGCGCCGCGAGGGCGAGAAGCTGGTGGGCAGCAAGCGCGCCATCGAGGTGGAGAAGCAGGTGTCGCTGGTGACGCTGGACGTGACCAGCTCGCTGTACGAGGCGGCGGTGGCGGCGGGCGAGGACCCGAGCATCGGCATGGTGCTCGCGGACGTGTTCGCGTGGGACATCGACTTCTACCGCGACGTGCAGAAGGGCGACCAGGTGCGCGCGCTGGTGGAGAAGTTCGTGAGCCGCGGGCGCGTGGTGCGCTACGGCGACGTGCTCGCGGCCAACTACGCGGGCAGCACGGTGGGCAAGAAGCGGGTGTTCCGCTACGAGCTGCCGGGCGGCATCGCGAGCTACTACCAGCAGGACGGGCAGAGCGCGCGCAAGGCCTTCCTCAAGAGCCCGCTCAAGTTCGCGCACGTGACCAGCGGCTTCGGCAGCCGCTTCCACCCGGTGCTCCAGTACGTGAAGGCGCACAACGGCGTGGACTACGGCGCGGCCATCGGCACGCCGGTGTGGGCGGTGGCGGACGGCGTGGTGACGCGGGCGCAGAACACGGGCCCGGGCGGCAACACGGTGTGCATCCGCCACGTCAACGCGATGGAGACCTGCTACCTGCACCTGAGCCGCTACGGGGCGGGCGTGCACCAGGGCTCGCGCGTGAGCCAGAAGCAGGTCATCGCGTACTCGGGCAACACCGGGCGCAGCACGGGGCCGCACCTGCACTTCGCCCTCAAGCGCAACGGCGCCTTCGTGAACCCGCTGAACCAGAACTTCCCCCGCGCCGAGCCCCTGCCGCGCACCCTGGTGGCGGACTTCCAGGCGAAGATCGCCCCGCTCGCGGACCGCCTGGACTCGATGAACGTGGCGGCGGTGGCGGCCCAGGCCCCGGTGGGCCCGGCCGTGACCGGTCAGCCTTAAGCCTCCTCCCCTTCCCTCCCGCATTCCCCCGCGCCCCCGCCGCAGCGCCCCCTGGACCGGGGCGCTGGCCGGGGGCGCGGCCGTTTGCGGGGGCCCTGCTGCCCGCCCGCCCTCCGACCAGGGCTGAACGGAGGCGGAAGAGGCTCCCACGGCGCGCTAGAGGCAGGCGCGGGCGGCGCGGTACACCTCTGGGTCGCTCGCCCCACTCGAAAGGACCTCCGCTCCCCATGGCCCGCCTCCCGAGCTCCGACGCCTCCCTGCTCGCGCCCGCCCCGCTCGCGCCCTCCGACGAGGACCTGCTGCTGCGCACCGGCACGGACGCGGCCAGCCTGCGCCGCTCCTTCCTGGACCACGTGCGCCACAGCCGCGCGAAGAACCCGGAGACGGCGACCGCGCACGACCGCTTCATGGCGCTGTCGCTCGCGGTGCGCGACCGGCTCGCGGCGCGCTGGGTGCGCACGGCGAAGAGCTACTACGAGCAGGACGTGAAGCGCGCGTACTACCTGTCCGCCGAGTACCTGCTGGGGCGCGCACTGGGCAACAACCTCATCAACATGGGGATGTACGAGGCGGCGCAGGAGGCGATGCGCGAGGTGGGCGTGGACCTGACCGCGCTCATCGAGATGGAGCCGGACGCGGGCCTGGGCAACGGCGGCCTCGGGCGGCTCGCGGCCTGCTTCCTCGACTCGCTCGCCACGCTGGGCTACCCGGCGGTGGGCTACGGCATCCGCTACGAGTTCGGCATCTTCACGCAAGACCTGGTGAACGGCTACCAGGTGGAGCGCGCGGACGAGTGGCTCAAGTTCGGCAACCCCTGGGAAATCGTGCGTCCGGAGAAGGCGGTGCCGGTGCGCTTCTACGGCCGGGTGGAGCACCACACGGGCGCGGACGGGCGGCCGGTGGCGCGCTGGGTGGGGGGCAAGACGGTGATCGGCGTGCCCTATGACACACCCATCGCGGGCTACGGCACGCAGAGCGTGAACACGCTGCGGCTGTGGCAGGCGCGCGCGTCCGAGGAGTTCGACCTGCTGCTCTTCAACGCGGGCGACTACGAGCGCTCGGTGGTGGAGAAGAACGAGAGCGAGGTCATCTCCAAGGTCCTCTACCCCAACGATCACTTCCAGGCGGGCAAGGAGCTGCGGCTGCGCCAGCAGTACTTCTTCGTGGCCTGCTCCATCGCGGACATCGTGCGCCGCTACCTCAAGAAGCACGACGGCTTCCGCGAGTTCCCCAAGAAGGTGGCCATCCAGCTCAACGACACGCACCCGGCCATCGGCGTGGCGGAGCTGATGCGCGTGCTGGTGGACGAGCAGCGGCTCGCGTGGGACGAGGCCTGGGGGCTCACGCAGCAGGTGTTCGGCTACACGAACCACACGCTGCTGGCCGAGGCGATGGAGAAGTGGCCCGCGTCCATCTTCGAGAAGCTGCTGCCGCGCCACCTGGAGATCATGTACGAGATCAACCACCGCTTCCTGCGGCAGGTGCAGATCAAGTACCCCTTCGACAACGAGCGGCTCGCGCGCATGAGCCTCGTGGAGGAGGGCCCCGAGAAGAAGATCCGCATGGCCCACCTGGCGGTGGTGGGCAGCCACAGCGTGAACGGCGTGGCGGCGCTTCACACCGACCTGCTGCGGCGCGACGTGCTCACCGACTTCGCGCAGATGTTCCCCGAGCGCTTCAACAACAAGACCAACGGTGTGACGCCGCGGCGCTGGCTCCTGTGGTGCAACCCGCGCCTCAGCCGCCTCATCTCCAGCCGCATCGGCGACGGGTGGGTGACGGACCTGGACCAGCTGGAGAAGCTCGCGCCGCTCGCCGAGGACGCGGCCTTCCGCAAGGCGTTCCGCGAGGTGAAGGCGCTCAACAAGCAGGACCTCGCCCAGCACGTGCAGGAGATCAGCAGCGTGGTGCTGGACCCGAAGGCCATCTTCGACGTGCAGATCAAGCGCCTGCACGAGTACAAGCGCCAGCTGCTCAACGCGCTGCACATCGTGACGCTGTGGGCGCGCGCGCGCAGAGACCCCTCGAGCATCGTGCACCCGCGCGCCTTCATGTTCGGCGCGAAGGCGGCCCCGGGCTACCACCTGGCCAAGCTCACCATCCGCCTCATCAACGGCATCGCCGAGGTGGTGAACAGCGACGCGGGGAGCACCGGCGTGCAGGTGGTGTTCCTTCCCAACTACCGGGTGAGCCTCGCCGAGCGCATCATCCCGGCGGCGGACGTGAGCGAGCAGATCTCCACTGCGGGCATGGAGGCGAGCGGCACCGGCAACATGAAGCTGATGCTCAACGGCGCGCTCACCCTGGGCACCCTGGACGGCGCGAACGTGGAGATCCGCCAGGCCGTGGGCGACGAGAACTTCTTCCTCTTCGGCCTCACCGCGGACGAGGTGATCGCGAAGAAGCGCGCGGGCTACAACCCGCGCGAGGTGTACGCGCAGAACCCCGACCTCAAGGAGGCGCTGGACCTCATCGCCGAGGGCTTCTTCTCGCCCGAGGACAAGGGCCTCTTCAAGCCGCTGGTGGACAGCCTGCTCGAGGAGGACCGCTACCTGGTGCTCGCCGACTTCGCCGCCTACGCGCAGAAGCAGGAGGAGGTGGCGCGCGCCTACTGCGACCCCGACGCCTGGACGAAGAAGGCCATCCTCAACGTGGCCCACGCGGGCCGCTTCTCCTCCGACCGCACCATCCAGCAGTACGCGGAGGAGATCTGGCGCCTGAAGCGGACCCCGGTGCTCTAGCCAGGGCTACTGCAGGTCGCCGAGCTCCGCGAAGACGCGGGTGTGGTAGGAGTCCACCAGGCGCGGTGCCTCGCACGCGAGGTACTGCCCCTGGCAGCGCTCGCGCAGCAGGGCGTTCGCCGTGAAGAAGGGATCCTTGGCGAGCCCTGCGGCATCCAGCAGCAGGCCGCCGAGCAGCGCGAGGTCCAGCGCCGGGTAGCGCAGGCCCTGCACCGGCCAGTGCAGGGCGCGCAGGTGGTAGTAGGTCGCGCGGCGCGCGTCCGGGACGCCCTCGTGCGGCGGCAGTGAGAGCCCCTCCAGCGCGCCTCCGAACGAGGGCTGGTGGTCGCCGAAGTGCAGCAGCAGCGTGGGCCTCCCGCTGCGCTCCAGCACGGACTCCAGCTCCGAGAGCGCTCGGTCCGAGTCCTCGAGCCGCGAGAGGTAGTCCGCGAGGGCGCGCTGCTGGCGCGCATCGAGCGGGCTGCGCTCGAGCGCGTGCGCGTAGGGAGGTGGGCGGTCGCCGTGGGCCTCCCCGTGCGGGCCGTGCTGGCGGATGGTGAGCAGGTAGAGGAACAGCGGCCGGCCACCGCCATGCGCGCGCTCCTGCGCCGCGATGCGCGCGAAGGCGCGGACGATCTCCGCGTCCGTGGAGGTCCAGCTCAGCCCGCTTGCCTCCCCGTCGTAGGAGGCGTCGAAGCCGTAGGCCGCGTAGGCCTGCGCCGCGTTGAGGTAGCTCGCCGGGGTCGGGTACACCGCGACCGTGCGGTAGCCCTGCGCCTCGAGCGCGCGCGGCAGCGAGAAGCGGATGCGCGGGGCGAGGTTGAAGGGCGCGTAGATGCCCGCCGGACCTAACGAGCTGTGCACGAGGCCCGTGAGGAAGGTGAACTCGCTCGTCCACGTGCCGCCGCCCCAGGTGTGCACGTTGAGCAGGCCCTCGGAGACGGTGCGCGCGTCGGGCTGGAACATGCGCCGCTCGCACACGGGCTCCGAGCAGAAGCCCAGGGTGCGCGGGTCGAAGGTGCTCTCCTCGAGCACCACGACGAGGTCGGGCAGGGGTCGCCTCGCGGGGGGCTGCCCGGGAGGCTGCGTCCAGGTGAAGGCCCCTGCGGCGTCCGGGGCGTAGGAGGGCGGCCGCGGCTGCATCGCGCGGAAGGAGATGGCGAAGCTGGCGAAGGGGCTGCGCTCCTGCATCAGGTCGTACGGGTCCTTCGCGTGCACCGAGGCGAACGGGCCCGTGGGCGAGAGCGCTTGCTGCAGCCCGAGCATCCCCAGGAGCGCCACGGCCGCGCGCAGCGGCGCGCGCCCGAAAGGGCGCCCTCGGTCGTGGCGCCAGAAGCCGGCGAGCACCCATGGCAGCGTCAGGAGCAGCGAGAGCCACAGCGTGAGCAGCGATGGGTAGTGCACCAGCGTGCGCAGCAGGTCCGCCCCCGCGAGGTAGCGCAGGTCGGGCGCGAGCAGCGGCAGGGCGAGGTACCTGTACTTGAGCCACGCGGCGAGCCCCAGCACCCCCATCAGGAGCGACGTGAAGGCGACCGCGAAGACGGCGCGGCCGGTGAGCGCGGCGAGGAGCAGCGCCAGGCTGACGCACAGCCCCGTGGCGAAGGCCTTGGCCTCGTGCGCAGGCTCCTGCAGCGGGCCGAGCCAGAGCGCCAGCGCGAAGAGGAGCAGCGCCGCGTACGCCATTCGTCTGTCGCCGCGCGGGGGCCGCTCCATGGGGGAGCGGCAGTAACCCGCGGGGCGAGGCGGCGTCAAACGGGGCACGGTGGGGCGGAGCTATCCCCACCCCGGCCCGGCGTCGACAGTGACCCGGCTTCGCCCAGCACCCTCACCCCGACCCTCTCCCAGAGGGAGAGGGAGGACGCGGGTCAGGCCGCGTTGAGCCAGGACTCGTAGGCGCGGAAGTCGTAGTCGCGGCCGAGGAAGTCCTTCACCAGGAGCGCCGCGTCCTTGCTGCCGCCCGGCTCGAGCACCGCACGGCGGTAGGCCTGCGCGGGCCCCGGCTCCATCAGCCCCTTGTCCTTGAAGACCGTGAAGAGGTCCTTCGCGATGACGAGGCTCCACATGTACGTGTAGTAGATGGCGCTGTAGCCATCCAGGTGGCCGAAGCTGAGGTGGAAGTACGTGCCCTCCAGGTACGGGAAGGGCGTGTACTTGCCCTGCAGCTCGCGCACCAGCGCGGTCGCATCCAGCCCCTTCGGGTCTCGCCGGTAGAGCTCGAGGCTGAGCGCCGCGTAGAACATCTGCTGGCGCACCCACAGCCCCTTGCCGAACTCGTCCGCGCGCTTCATGCGCTGCACCGTTTCCGCCGGGAGCGGCTCGTTCGTCTGGTAGTGGCGCGCGAAGGTCTGCAGGCTGCGCGCATCCCAGGCCCACTCCTCCAGCATCTGGCTCGGCGCCTCCACGAAGTCCCACTCCGTGCGCACGCCGGACAGGCCCGCCCACGGCGTGTGCCCCCCGAAGATGTGGTGCAGCAGGTGCCCGAACTCGTGGAAGAAGGTCTCCACGTCCGAGTGCTGCATCAGCGCGGGCTCCTTGCCCGGCTTGGGGAAGTTGCACATCAGCACCGCCTCGGGGAGGCGGCGCTGCGCCTTGCCCGTGGCCAGCGTGAACTGCGCCGCGTGCTTGTACTTGCCGTCCCGCGGGTGCATGTCGAGGTAGAAGCGGCCCAGGGGCTTGTCCCCCTGCAGCACGTCGTAGGCCTCCACGTCCGGGTGCCACACGGGCGCGTCCGCGAGCTTGCGCAGCTGCACGCCGAAGAGGCGCGAGGTGATGCCCAGCACGCCCTCCTTCACCCGCCCGTACTCGAAGTAGGGCCGCACGCTCTGGCTGTCGAAGCTGTACTGCTCGGCCTTCACCCGGTCGTCCAGGTAGGCCTGGTCCCAGGGGTCCACGCGCTCGGCGCCCGGGTCCTCCTGGCGCTTGCGCGCGAGCAGCGTCTCGTAGTCGCGCTGGCTGCGGGCGAGCGAGGCCTGGGAGATCTTCTCCACGAAGTCCGCTGCCGCCTTCTCGGTGCGGATCATCTTGTCCTCGGTCGCGTACGCCGCCCAGTTGGGGTAGCCCAGCAGCGTCGCGAGCTCGTGGCGCTTCTGCACCAGGCGCTGCAGCACCTCCTGGTTCTTGGGAAAACCGCGCTGGCGGTTCGCGCGCCAGAGCAGCTCGCGCGCCGTGTGCGAGCGCGCGTAGGTCATGAAGGGCACGAGGTCCGGGTAGTCCGTGGTGATGCGCACCGTGCTGCGCTCGCCCGGCTCGTGCGCGCGCACGTAGTCCTCCGGCAGCCCCTCGAGCTGCGCGGGCGTGAGCTCCACCGCGCGCACGTCCTCCTGGATGTTGCGGCTGAACTCCTGCCCGATGCGCACCAGCTCCTCGTTGAGTGCCTTCACGCGCGCGCGCGTGGCCTCGTCGCGGTCCACGCCCGCGCGCCGGAAGTCGCGCAGCAGGCGCTCCATGTACTTCTGCGTCGCGGCGTCCTCGCGCGAGACGTCGAGCGAGGCGAGCACGTCGTAGAGGCCCCGGTCCAGGGCGAGGTCGGTGGCCAGCGCCTCGAGCTCCTGCTCGGCGCCCTCGGCCGCGGTGCGCATGGCCTCGTCCGGGTGGCTGTGGCGCACCACGCTCGCGCGCGCAGAGGCGTCCGAGAGCGCCGCCACGGCCTCGTCGTAGAGCTCGAGCGCCTCGCGGGCCGCGCGCGGGGTGGGCAGCGCCTTGAAGCGCGCGATGCCCGTGCGGGTGGCCTCCATGGCCTCCTGGCTCGCGCGGGTGAACACGTCCGGCGGGCAGGTGACGAGGCGGGCGGCGTCGGCGGGGGCGGTCATGCGGTGGCTCCTCGGGCAGGGGTGGGCCGGCCGCGTAAAGCTAATGCGCGCGCGTCAGGTGGCACCCGGAAAAGGCGGGGCGCCCCCTGCGCATTGTTCTCCCGGACGAGGGGCGGGCGTGGATGCGCCGCCCCAGGGCAAGGGAGGACGCGGTTACATCCCCAGCGCCTGCATCATGGAGCCCGAACCCAGCAGCGACTGGCCGCCGTCGCAGACCATGATGGCGCCCGTCACGTAGGACGCCGCGGGCGAGGCGAGGAAGAGCGCGAGGTTCGCGATGTCCTCCTTCTTCCCGAAGCGCTGCAGCGGCAGCAGCGCGCGCAGCTTCTCGTGGCTCTCCTCGCTGGGAGCGAGCCGGCGCATGCCCTCGGTGTCGTCGATGGGGCCGGGGACGATGGAGTTCACGCGCACGCCGGTGCCGCCCCACTCGATGGCGAGCGTGCGGGTGATCATGTCCACGCCCGCCTTCGCCGCGCACACGTGCGCCTGCATCGCCATGGGCAGGTAGGCCTGGGGCGCGGAGATGTTCATCACGCTCGCGCCCGGCTTCTTCAGGTGCTCGAAGGCCGCGCGGCAGGCGTTGAAGGTGCCCAGCACGTCGATCTCCAGCACCGCGCGAAAGCCGTTGGAGGACATGCCCAGCGCGGGCGCGGGGAAGTTGCCCGCCGCACCGCACACGAGGATGTCCAGCTCGCCGTACGCATCGCGCGCGCTCTGGAAGGCCTTCTCCACCGCGGCGTAGTCGCGCACGTCCGCCGCCACGCCCATGGCCGTGCCGCCCAGCGCCTGCAGGCCCTTCACCGCAGCCTCGAGCTTCTCCACGTTGCGGCCGTTGATGACCACCTTCGCGCCGGCGCGCACGAAGGCCTCGGCAATGCCCAGGTTGATGCCGGAGGAGCCGCCGGTGACGAAGGCCACCTTGCCCTTCAGGAGGTCGCTGCGGAACACGCTGCTGCTGTCGCTCTGGCTCGTCTGGGTCTGGCTCATCGTGAGGTCACTTTCCCTGGAAGTTGCCGGGCCGGCGCTCCGCGAACGCGGCGAAGGCCTCGGCGAGGTCGTGCGACTGCAAGAAGGCGGCGTTCCACACCGCCACGTAGCGCAGGCCGTCCTGCACGGACTTGTCCGCGCCGTACTCGAGCACCTGCTTGATGCCCTGCACCACGAGGGGCGGGTTCGAGGCGATGGTGCGCGCCGTCTCGCGCGCGTGGGCGAGCAGCGCCTCGGGGCTCTCGTGCACGCTGTTGACGAGGCCCATCTGCAGCGCGCGCGCCGCATCGAAGTCGCCGCCGGTGTACGCGAGCTCGCGCGTGGCGCCCTCGCCGATGATGCGCGGCAGCCGCTGCAGCGCGCCGAGGTCCGCGGTGATGGCCACCTTCACCTCGCGCAGGCTGAAGCGCGCGTCCTTCGAGCAGATGCGGAAGTCGCACGCCGCGATGAGGTCCATGCCGCCGCCGATGCACCAGCCGTGCACCACGGCGATGACGGGCTTCTTCATCCGCGAGAGCCCCTCGGTGGACTGCTGCATGCGGCCGATGAGCTCGAGCAGGCGCGTGCGCTCGGCGGCCTGGTTCTCGCCGGAGAGCAGCGGGCCCAGCTCCTCCATCATGCCCAGCAGGTCCAGGCCGTAGGTGAAATGGGCGCCCTCCCCGCGCAAGAGCACGCAGCGCACGGCGGGGTCCGCGTCCAGGCTCGCGAGCGCCTGGGGCATCTCGCGCCAGAAGTCCGGCCCCAGGGCGTTGCCCTTGCCGGGGCCGCGCAGCACGAGCTCGGCCACGCCGTCCGCCCGGCCCTCCGAGCTCCGCTCCATCCGCAGTGAGGTGAAGCCTGCGTCGCCGCTGGTGCCCATCTGAGCCCTCCGCCGAAGAGGTGGGCGACTCGACCACAAACGACGCGGTGCGTCTATGACGCGAAACGGCCCGGCTCTCCCGAGGGAGAGACCGGGCCGCCCGCTGCTGCGTGAGGTTCTAGCGGCTCGCGCTGATGCGCAGCGCCTTGCGCGCGACAGCCTGGGTTCCGGTGTCGATGGAGCCCGGCGGGAAGAAGGCGAAGAAGCAGGCCTCACGCACCGTGACGTCGTCGCCCGGGTCGCAGGCGGCCAGGTCGGCGTCCGTGGGTCCGCCGTTGCTCTGGAGGTTGGAGCAGGTGAGCTTGCCGAAGGCGCAGTCGAGGACCTCGCCCACGATCTTGGCCTCGTCCTCGGTGCAGGCGGTCTTCGTGCGCGTCTCGCACGCCTTGTCGTCCACGAGCTCCTCCAGTTGGTCGTCCGAGGGCGTGACCGACCCCGGCTCGCACTTGGCCGCAAGCTTCACGGAGTCACGGAGGGCATCACCCGCCTGCTCACAGGGGCTGCTGCTGCCACAGCCCGTCACCAGGACCACTGCGGCGACCGCCCCGAACAACGTCTTCATCGACTTCATGTGTCTTGCCCCTCCACAAGGTCCGTTCCTGCCCGGGCGGACCGATGAGTGGCGGACAGTACACGCAAAGCGGCGGGACACGAAATCCCCGTAATCCTACAGGGGCGTACCTCGGGCAACAGGGCTCTCGGAGGCCCGGGCGCTTTGCGGTATGCAGCGGCTCCATGGCACGCGAGATCGTCATCTGGCCCCACAAGGTGCTCACCACCCCGACCCAGCCGGTCACCGACTTCGGCCCCGCGCTGGAGAAGCTGCTCGAGGAGATGGACGCCTCGATGCGCGAGGCGGAGGGCATCGGGATCGCGGCGAACCAGGTGGGCGTGCCGCTGCGCTGCGCGCTGGTGGGGCGCGAGGACGGCACCTTCTTCGAGATCGTGAACCCGCAGATCCTCTCGCGCGAGGGCGACGTGAAGTACGAGGAGGGCTGCCTCTCGGTCCCCGGCGAGTGGGAGAAGTGCCCGCGCAAGGAGCGGGTGAAGGTGAAGTACCAGGACAAGACGGGCGCCTGGCAGGAGCTGGAGGCGGAGGGGCGGCTCGCGCACGTGCTGCAGCACGAGATCGATCACCTGGACGGCCACGTCTTCGTGGACCACCTCTCCAGCCTCAAGCGCACCCTCATCCTCGAGCGCATGCGCAAGCTGCAGAAGCAGCAGGCGCGCAAGTAGACTGTTCCCCGGCTGACGCTTCGCCCCGGTAGAGTGGCGGCGCCACACGCTCGAGGGGGACGCGGGATGAGCTGGATACTGGGGCTGCTCGGAGCACTGCTGGGCTTCGCCCTTTCCGAGAACCACGACCTCGCCTCGGCCCTGCTGGGCTTCGGGGTGTGCTGGATGCTCGTCACCCTGTCCCGGGTGCGCGACCAGCTCGAGCACAGCGAGGAGGCGCACGAGCAGACCCGCAGGGAGCTGCGGGACCTGCGCGCCGCCCTGAAGCGCGCAACGGCGCTCGCGCCGTCCCCGGAGGCCGAGCCCGGCGCGCCGACGGCCGTCCCAGCCGCACCGCCGCCGGAGCGCGAGGTGCCGCTGCCGCCTGCGGGTGCAGCGCTCGCCCCGCCCACCACCGGAGCGCTGCCTCCGGCCGCGGCGCCGCTGGCCGCCGAGGCGCAGCCCCCTGCCCTGCCGCCCCGTGCGCCGGCGCCGCCCCCTGCCCCGCCGCCTCCGAGCGAGCCGGGCTGGGACGAGCGCGCGCTGAGGGCGGTGCAGGCCTGGTTCACCGAGGGCAACGTGCCGGTGAAGGTGGGCGTGCTGGTGCTCTTCGCGGGCGTGGCCGCGGCGCTGCGCTACGCGGCGGTGCAGGGCTACTACACCTTCCCCCTCGAGCTGCGGCTCGCGCTCATCGCCCTGGCGGCGCTCGTCGCGCTGGGCTTCGGCTGGCGCGAGCGGGTGCGGCGGCCCGCCTTCGGCCTGAGCCTGCAGGGCGGCGCGCTGGGCGTGCTGCTGCTCACGGTGTTCGCAGCGTTCCGCCTCTACGGGATGCTGCCCCCGGCGGCCACCTTCGCGATGGTGCTGGTGCTGGTGGCGGGCGCCGCGGCGCTCGCGGTGCTGCAGCACGCGCAGGCGCTTGCGGCGCTGGGCTTCCTCGGCGGCTACCTCGCCCCGGTGCTCATCTCCACGGGCAGCCACAACCACGTGGCGCTGTTCTCGTTCTACGCGGTGATGAACGCCGCCGTGCTGGCCATCTCCTGGCGCGAGAGCTGGCGCGCCCTCAACCTCATCGGCTTCGCCTTCACCTTCGGCGTGGGCGCGGCGTGGGGCGCGCGCTTCTACCGGCCCGAGCACTTCGCCACCGTCGAGCCCTTCCTCATCCTCTTCTTCGCCTTCTACGTGGGCATCGGGCTGCTCTACGTGCTGCGCCAGGCGAAGCACCCGCGCCCCTGGGTGGATGGCACGCTGGTGTTCGGCACGCCCCTGCTCGCCTTCCCGCTGCAGGCGGCGCTGCTCAAGGGCCAGCCGCTCGCGCTCGCCTTCAGCGCGCTCATCGTGGCGGTGCTCTACGCGGGGCTGGTGGTGCTGCTGCACCGCCGCCACTCCGAGCGCCTGCTCGCGGAGGCCTACGGCGCGCTCGCGCTGGGCTTCGCCACGCTCGCGGTGCCGCTCGCCTTCTCCACCAGCACCACCACCAGCCTCTGGGCGCTGGAGGGCGCGGGGGCCGCATGGCTGGGCCTGCGGCAGCGGCGCTGGGTACCGTGGCTGGGCGGGCTCGCGCTGCAGGCCTTCGCGGCCGTGGCCTTCTGGGTGAGCGTGCTCAACCCGCCCGTGGGGCCGGACTGGGCCGAGTACACGCAGCGCGACTCGACGCTGCTGCTCAACGGCCACTTCCTCGGCGCGGCGATGCTCGCGCTCGCAGGCTTCGTGCTCAGCCGGCTGCACGACCGGCACCGCCCCAACGCGCACCTCGGCCTGCCGCTGCTCCTGTGGGCCACGGCGTGGTGGCTGGGCGCGGGCGCGCACGAGGTGGACTCGGCCACGGCCTCCGTGGGCGGGTGGAACTTCGCGCTCGCCTTCCTGGGCTTCACGCTGCTCGCGGCGGCCGCGCTGCGCGGTCCCCTGGACTGGGTGCGCCTCGAGCTGCTCGCGGCGGTGGCGGCCGTGGGAGGCCTGCTCGCGGTGCCCATCGCGGCGCTCGCGCTGGGCGCGCCCTTCGACCGCTCCGCGCTCTGGGGCTGGAGCGCCTTTGGCGTGGCGAGCGTGGCAGCGCTGTGGCTGCTGCGTGCGCGCGCGGGCTGGGCCTCGCACCTCGTGCACCTCGCGCTGCTGTGGACGCTGGCGCTGGGGGCGGGGCTGCAGCTGCGGCACGAAGTGGCGCGGTCGCTCGCGCTCGGCAACGGGTGGCGCTTCGCCGCACTGGTGCTTCCGCTCGCATTGCTCACGCTCGCGCTGTGGCGCGCGCCCGGGGCCGCCGCCTGGCCGCGCGCGCCCCTCTTCCCGCGCTACCGCGCAGGCTGGTTCGCGCCGGCGCTCGGGCTCATCGCGCTCGCGTGGGGCGTGGGCCTCTTCCTCGAGGGCGCTGCCAGCCCCCTGCCCTACCTGCCGCTGCTCAACCCGCTGGAGCTCGCGCTGGTGGCGCTCTCGGCGCTCGCCGTGGCGTACGTGCATGCCGAGGGCGGCGCCGCGTGGCCTGCCCTGCGCCGCGCCCTGCCCTTCCTCGCCTTCGCGCTGGTGAGCCTCGCCACGCTGCGCGCGGTGCACCACCACCACGGCGAGCCCTGGGGCCCGGAGGTGCTGGACTCGGGCTTCGCGCAGACCTGCCTCACCGTGGTGTGGAGCCTCGCGGGGGTGGCGGCCTGCGTGCGCGCAAGCCGCCACCGCAACCGCCCGCTGTGGCTGGGGGGCGCGGTGCTGATGGGGCTGGTGCTGCTGAAGCTCGTCACCGTGGACCGCCGCTACATGGGCAACCTCGAGGGCATCATCTCCTTCCTCGCCGTCGGCCTGCTGCTGGTCGGGGTGGGCTACTTCGCGCCCTCGCCTCCGCGGCGCGAGAACCTGGACACGCCATGACCCGCCTCTCCGCCGTCCTGCTCCTCCTGGCCGCAGCGCTCGCACAGGCCTCCGAGCCGGAGGACTTCGCCCGCCAGTGGCCCGTCTCCGCGCAGGAGGAGGGGGCGTATGCGGTGGAGCTGACGCCGGAGGTGTATGCCCAGGCGCGCCAGCCGGACCTCTCGGACGTGGCCGCCTTCGACGCGAAGGGCGAGGCGCTCGCCTTCGGGCCCATGCCGGCCGCCTACGTCCCGCCGCGCGGCACCTGGCGCCCCGCGCGCTGGTTCCCCCTTCCGGCGCCGCGTCCCGGCTCGGGCTCGGGCTCGGGCTCGGACGATCTGCGCGTGCTGGTGAGGCGCTCGGCGCAGGGCGAGCTCACGCTGGACAGCTCGGTGCGGCGCGGGCGCGGCGAGGAGGCGGACGGCCGCGACCTGCTCATCGACGTGCAGGGTGGCGAGCAGCAGGTGGACGCGCTCGCGCTGGACTTCGCCCCGGATGCGCCCGCCTTCAGCGCCGAGGCGCGGGTGGAGGCGAGCGACGACCTGCGCAGCTGGCGCACCGTGGCGAGCGGCGTGCCGGTGGCACTGCTGCGCCAGGGAGACCAGACGCTGCTGCGGCGCCACGTGGAGCTCTCGCCCGGCCCGGCCACCTACCTGCGGGTGCGCGTGAGCGGCGAGGGCGCGGCGCCCGCCGTGCGCGGCGTCCAGCTGCGCCTGCGCGCCCCGGGCGCGGTGCCCCGGCCGCAGTGGCTGGAGGCGCGCTTCGTTCAGAAGGACGAGCGCGGCGGCTACGTGTACGCGCTGCCCGCGCGCGTCCCCGCCGAGCAACTGGACGTGCAGCTGGGCGCGGACAACGCCGTCGCGCACCTGAGCGTGCAGAGCCGCGAGGGCGAGGACGCACCGTGGCGCCCGCAGGCCGCGATGACCGCGTTCCGCCTGCGCGGCGCGGGGCTGGAGCTGGTGAACGAGCCCGCGGTGCTCGCCCCTACCCGCGAGCGGCAGTGGCGCCTGCAGTCCACGACGCCGCTCGCGCGGCCGCCGGTGCTGCGGCTCGCCTACGTGCCGGAGCGCTGGCTGCTGCTCACCCACGGCCCCGCGCCCTTCCGCGTGGTGGCCGGCAGCGAGCGCGCCCGCCGCGACGACTACCCGCTGGACGCGCTGGTGGCGCAGGTGCGCGCGAAGTACGGCCCCGAGTGGGAGCCGGTGCGGGCCACGCTCGGCGCCTCGGAAGCGGCGGGCGGAGAGGAGGCCCTGCGGCCCGTGCCCAAGGGCGGCGCGCGCACGTACGTGCTGTGGGGCGTGCTGGTGCTCGGGGCGCTGGCCGTGGTGGCGATGGTGCTGCAGCTGCTCAAGGCGCCGCCGCCGGCTCGCGGGTAACGCAGCGGGGAGGCCGCTTCCCTCACCCTTTCCCTCTCCCAGGGGGAGAGGGAAAGGGTGCGCTCACTGTGTTCGGCAAGAAGCTCAGCCGAGCTCGGCGACCTTCATCCCGAAGAGCTTGTCCACGGCGAGCAGCAGCTCGTCGCTCACCTGCACCTTGAGCGCGGTGGAGCCGATGAGCGCCTCGGCCTCGTTGGCGAAGAGCACGGTGACGGCGACGGGGGTCGCGCCCGCGTGCTGCTTGGCGAGGTTCGCGAGCTTCTCCAGGCGCGGCTCGGTGAGCAGGTCCGCGGGAATGCGCAGCTCGAGGCGCTTGGTGCGCTTCTCGCGCACGGCCTTGAGGCTCTGGATGTCGTCCACGATCAGCTCCGCCGTGGGCGTCTCCTCGTCGCGGTTGTTGATCTGCACGGTGCCGCTCACCAGGATGGGATCGTCGCTCTTGAGCAGCTCCTCCCACTGCTCGAAGCCGGGCTTGGGGCCCTGCTTGCCCCACTTGCCGTCCTTGCCCATCACGCTGCGGGTGCCATCCTTGCCGGGGAAGCACACCAGCTCGATGGAGCCAGAGAGGTCCTCGAGCGTCACCCAGGCCATGCGCTTGCCCGTCTTGGTGGGGCGCTCGCGCATCGCGGCGACGATGCCCGCCACGGTCATCTTCTCGTCGCGCCGGGCGCGCTGCACCGCGGTGATGGGGCGCGCGTAGCGCTTGAGCTCCTTGTCGTACTGGTGCAGCGGGTGGCCGGACACGTAGAAGCCGATCGCCTCCTTCTCGTAGGCGAGCCGCTCCTTCTCGGTCCACTCCTCCACCTGGGCGTAGTCGTTCTGCACGGCGGCCGCGGCGGCGCTGCCGCCCAGCATGCCGAAGAGGCTCACCTGGCCGGCGGCGCGGTCCTTCTGACTGCTGCTGCCGCGCGACATGGCGCGCTCGATGGTCTCGAAGAGCTGGCGGCGCGGGCGCTTCTCGAAGTCGAAGGCGCCGGCCTTCACCAGGGCCTCGAGCACCTTGCGGTTCACGCGCCGGCCGTCCACGCGCTCGCAGAAATCGAAGAGGTTCTTGAAGGGGCCGTTCTGGCGCGCCTCGAGGATGGACTCGATGGCGCCCTCGCCCACGCCCTTGATGGCGCCGAGGCCGAAGCGGATCTTCCCCTCGACCGCGCCGAAGGCGAGGTCCGAGAGGTTCACGTCCGGCGGCAGCACCTGGTGGCCTGCGGCGCGCGCCTCACCGATGTGCAGCACCACCTTGTCGGTGTTGTCCTTCTCGCTGGTGAGAAGGGCCGCCATGAACTCGACGGGGTAGTGCGCCTTGAGCCAGCCGGTGTGGATGGTGATGAGGCCGTAGGCGGCCGAGTGGCTCTTGTTGAAGCCGTACTCGGCGAACTTCTCCATCAGGTCGAAGATCTCGCCGGCCACCTTCAGGTCGACGTTGTTCTTCGCGCAGCCCTCGAGGAAGCCGGCCCGCTCGGCCTGCATGACCTCGGCCTTCTTCTTGCCCATCGCGCGGCGCAGCAGGTCCGCGCGGCCCAGGCTGTAGCCTCCCAGCACCTGGGAGATCTGCATCACCTGCTCCTGGTACACGATGACGCCGTACGTGTCCTTGAGCACCGGCTCGAGCGCGGGGTGCGGGTAGCTGACCCTCTCGCGCCCGTGCTTGCGGTTGATGAAGACGTCCACCATGCCGGAGTCCAGGGGACCCGGGCGGTAGAGCGCGCCGGCGGCGATGACATCCTCGAAGCAGCTGGGCTTGAGCTTCATCACCATCTCGGTGAAGCCGCTCGACTCCATCTGGAACACGCCCGCCGTCTCGCCGCGGGCCATCAGCTCGAAGGTCGGCTTGTCGTCCAGGGGGATCTGGTGGCGGAGGATCTTCTCCTCCTCCTTGCGCCCGCGGTTGATGAGATCCAGCGCGTGCTGGATGACGGTGAGCGTCTTGAGGCCGAGGAAGTCGAACTTCACGAGGCCGGCGGCCTCGACCTCGTCCTTGGCGAACTGGGTGATGAGCGTCTTCTCGCCCGGGGGCTGGTAGACGGGGACGAACTCCCAGAGGGGCTTGTCGGCGATGACCACGCCGGCCGCGTGCATGCCGGCCTGGCGGTGCAGGCCCTCGAGCGCGAGGGCGATCTCGAGCACGTCCTTGGTGGTGACGTCCTTGCCCTCGATCTGCGCGAGCGCCGCGGGCTTCTCGATCATCTCCTTGAGGCGAGGCTCCATCTCGATCGCCTCCTTCAGGGTGATGTTGAGCACCTCGGGGACCAGCTTCGCGATGCGGTCACCCTCGCTGAAGGGCAGGCCGAAGACGCGGCACACGTCGCGCAGCACGCTCTTCGCCTTGAGCGAGCCGAAGGTGATGATCTGCCCGACGTTCATCTCGCCGTACTTGCGGCCGACGTACTTGATCACCTCGTCGCGCCGGTCCTGGCAGAAGTCGATGTCGAAGTCCGGCATCGAGACGCGCTCGGGGTTGAGGAAGCGCTCGAAGAGGAGGTTGTACGGGATGGGGTCCAGGTCGGTGATGCGCAGCGCGTACGCGACGATGCTGCCCGCGCCCGAGCCGCGGCCCGGTCCCACCGGGATGTTCTGCTGCTTCGCCCAGTTGATGAAGTCCTGCACGATGAGGAAGTAGCCGCTGAACCCCATCTTCTGGATGACGCCGATCTCCAGGTTGAGGCGGGCGAGGTAGGCGTCGCGGTCCACCGGGTAGTTCAGCTCGTGGAAGCGCTCGTGCAGGCCCTTGAAGGCGAGCTCCGCCATGAAGCTGTCCGGGGTGTGGCCGTCCGGGACCTTGAAGGTGGGCAGCATCGGCTTGCCCAGCTTGAGCTCCACGTTGCACATCTCGGCGATGCGCTGGGTGTTGTGCACGGCCTCGGGCGTGTCCCGGAAGAACTCGAGCATCTCCTGGGGGCTCGTGACGTAGAGCTTGTCCGTGGAGTGGCGCATGCGCTTGCCGTCCGCGAGCGTCTTGCCGCTCGCGATGCACATGAGCAGCTCGTGCGCCTTGGCGTCCTCGCGCTTGATGTAGTGCGCGTCCGCGGTGGCCACGAGCGGCACGTCGATGTCGCGGCTGAGCTGCTTGAGGTTGGTGTTCGCCTTCTCCTGCTCCTCCATCCCGTTGCTCTGGATCTCGAGGAAGAAGGAGTCGGGCTCGAAGATCTCCTTGTACTCGAGCGCCGCGCGGCGGGCGTGGTCCATGTCCCCACGGAAGGCGGCGCTGGTCACCTCGCCGCCGAGGCACGCGGTGAGCCCCACCAGGCCCTTGGAGTGCTCCTTGAGCACCTGCTTGTCCAGGCGCGGGTGGTAGTAGAAGCCGTCCATGTACGCGGTGGACGAGAGGTAGCGCAGGTTCGCGTACCCCTCCGCGTTCTTGGCGAGCAGGATGAGGTGGTTGGCCACCTTCTCGGTGCGGTCGCCGCGGCCCTTGGGGCCTGCTACGTAGGCCTCGAGCCCGATGATGGGCTTGATGCCCGCATCCTTCGCCTTCTTGTAGAAGTCGATGGTGCCGAACATGTTGCCGTGATCCGTCACGGCCACGCTCGTCATCCCCTTCTCCTTCACCGTCTTGATGAGGTCCTTCATCCGGATCGCCCCGTCTAGGAGCGAGTAGAGGGTGTGAAGATGGAGGTGCGTAAAGCTCATGGTCGAAAGGTGAGGCGGCGAGGGAGGGTCCGCCACCCTAACGGCGGCGTCTGACCCCCGCAAATCGGCGTCCCGGGGGCTTCCGGGCAGGCGACGGCGGGTCGCGGAAGCTAACCTTCGGGGTGCCTGGGATCGAGCAGATCCCGCGCCTCCTTCACCCTGCGTCCCGCCCCTCCCGGCCCCTGCGTGTCCCCCTCCCTCCGCCCTCCCCTGCCGCTGCCCCGCGCGGCCCTGCTCGGCTGCAGGGCGGGGCTCTGCGCCCTGCTCGCGCTCTACACGGCCTGCGCGGTCTTCAACATGCGCCTGGGCTACCAGGGCAACGAGAGCGCGCTGCTCAATGCGCTCGTCTGGAACGAGTGGCGCTCCGTCGTGCTGTGGCAGGTGGGCCGGCTCCTGCTCGCCTACTCGCTCGTGGGGCTCGTGAGCGGCGCGCTGTTCGGCCTGGCCGTGGGGCTGCGCTGGCCGCGCCGTGGCGCGGTGCTCTGGGCGGGCGCGCTGGGGCCGCTGCTCCTGGACGCGCTGCTGGTGGCGGCGGACATGGCCCAGCACCCCCACCTCTACGCGGCGACGCTGTACGGGCGCGGCGGTGCGTGGGCGGCGCTCCTGCGGGGGCTGAGCGGAACGAACCCGTGGCTCTTCCGGGCGCCCGCGCTGCTGCTCGTGCTCGCGCCCCTCGTGGCCCTCGCGGGCGCAGCGCTGCGGCGGCTGCGGGTGGCGCCGCGGCCCGGGGTGGCGGCCGTCTCGGGCGCGCTCGCGCTCGGGGCGCTGCTCTTCGGCGTGCACGGAGCCGCGCAGCTGCGCACGGCGCAGGCCACGCGCGCGCCCGAGCGCCCCAACCTGCTCATCCTCGCCTCGGACGGACTGCGGCCGGACCACCTCTCGGGCAACGGCTACGCGCGCCCCACCTCGCCGAACCTGGACGCGCTGATGGCCCACGGCACGCGCTTCAGCGACGCGGTGGTGCAGCTGCCGCGCACCGCGCCCTCGTGGGCCACGCTGCTCACCTCGCGCTGGGCAGGCGCGCAGCCGGTGCGCCACACGCTGGTGGATGCCGCCGCGCGCGAGGCGCGGCTGCCCACGCTGGCCACGGCGCTGAGCGCCGCGGGCTACCGCACGGTGGCGCTCTCCGACTACGCGGGAGACCTCTTCAGCCGCTTCGCCTTCGGCTTCGACGAGGTGCAGGCGCCGGGCTTCGACTTCCCGGGCCTCATCCGCCAGCGCATGCTCATCACGCACGTGGCGCTGCTGCCCTTCACCGCGCTCGTGCCCTCGCTCTTTCCCGAGCGCGAGCAGTTCCCCGAGCTCACGGACCCCTCTCCCCTGCGCGCACGGGCCCTGGACGCGCTCGGGCGCCTCGATGCGCGGGGCGAGCCCTTCGCGCTGCTGCTCTTCGCCTCCACCACGCACTTCCCCTACGCCGCGCCCTGGCCCGAGGAGGGGCGCTTCGTGCCCGAGGGCTACCGCGGGCCCTGGCGCTTCGGGGCCACGCCGCAGATGGAGGTGGACCCGCAGCGCGCGCCCGCGGGCCCCGAGGACGTGGCCGCGCTGGTGGGCAACTACGACGCGGGCGTCGCCGCCTTCGACGCACTCGCCGGAGACGTGCTCGCGGCGCTCGAGCGGCGCGGGCTCGCCGGGCGCACGCTGGTGGTGCTGCTCTCGGACCACGGCGAGCACCTCATGGAGGTGCCGGGGCGCGGCCAGGGCCACGGCGAGCACCTGTGGGGCGCGGAGTCCCTGCGCATCCCCCTCGCACTGCGGCTGCCGGGGCGCGTGACGGAGGGGCGCACCGTCGCGCAGCGCGTGCGCTCGCTGGACGTGGCGCCCACGCTGCTCGCGCTCTTGGGCGTGGGCGCGCCGGCGAGCTTCCAGGGCCGCTCCCTCGCACCGCTGGTCGCGCCCGGTGCAGTGCAGGCGCTGCCGGATGCGCCCGCGCTGCTGGAGACCGACGTCTGGTTCTCCGACCGCGACGGCGAGCCCTACCAGCGGCTGCGGCTGCCCTACCCGTGGGTGTACGAGACGGCGCGCGTGGAGCCGCCCCGCGGCGACATCGCGCTGAAGCCCGCGTGGGAGGAGACGGTGGAGCGCGCGAAGCACCGCGGCCTGTACTGGGGCCGCTGGAAGCTGCTCGAGCTGCCCACGCCCGCGGGGCTGCAGCTGCAGCTCTACGACGTGCAGGCAGACCCCGAGGAGCGCGTGGACGTGGCGGGCGCGCACCCCGAGGTGGTGGCGCAGCTGCGCGCGCTGCTCGCCCGGGAGCGAGTGCGCGCGCAGCCCTCCGCGCCGTAGCGCCTACGCCTAGTTCTTCTCGGAGGAGCCCGAGTCGCGGTGCGGGGTCGCGCCCTGCGTGCCCGCGGCCGGCTGCGCGGAGCCGCCGGTGTCCATGCGCCACACGGGGCTCGCGGCCTGGTTCGAGCTGCCGGTCTGCTCCTGCAGCTGCTTCGCGGCGGGGCCGGCCATGGTGCCACTGCCCGGCACGGTGCCCGAGCCGCCGGTGCCGGGCGGCAGGACCTTGATCTCCTGCTGCAGCTTGCCGTCGCCGAAGCTCTCGAAGGGCTGCGCGTGCATCTGCGCGTGGCGACGGTCGTTCAGGCTGCCCCCCGCGTCCTCCTCGTGCTGCAAGCAGCCACTGCTCGCGACCCCCAGTGCGAGCAGTGCGCCCGTCCAGACCGTCCTGCGCTTCCCATGCGTGGCCACGTTCGCCTCCCGGGTTCGTGGGTCCGTTTCGCCCCTGTGACAGCGGCGGACCGCCTGCCTCCAGAGATGCGCACGGAGCACGCGTGCGTCCGACGGGTACCTCCGGGCCGAGTGGCACCCAGGCGAGCAGACGCGCGCAGGAGGTCGCACCTGCGCTGCGATGTTCCGCGCCATCACCGCTGCTCATCGCCGCGCGATCGATCCCATTTCTGCGATGCACTTTCCCAAGACTGCACACGCTTTCTTTGTTCAAAGAGGGGAATGCGGGCGGTCCGCAATTGTCTGTGCGCCGCGCCGTAAGTGTCTCGACGGCCGAGCCGGTATGTCCCCCGCGCAAGGCCGTTCATGCGGCACGAACCGCGGGGGTCACGAGCCTCTGCACCTTTCTTGCTTTGGAAGTCCCCAGTCGTCCCCAACTCCCTAGGAGCATCCACATGCGTCGCATCCTCGTTGCTGTTGCCGTTGCCGCGTCCTTCGCCACCGCCTGCGCTTCCGGTCCCCAGGTCTCCAGCTCGCGCGGTGGCAACGCCACCCTGCTCGGCGTGGTCGCCGTTCCCGAGTCCGCGCAGGGCCAGGCGAACGCGTGCGACGGCCTGGGCATCACGGCCGCTCTCGCCGAGGACAGCAACATCCTCGTGGGCCGCGCGGTGGTGCGTCAGAGCCGCGGCCGCTGCTCGTACCAGATCTCCGGCCTGCCCTCGGGCCAGGAGCTGAAGCTCAACGTCCAGGCCCCCGCGAGCTGGACCTGCGCGAACGGCTCGCAGGTCACCGTGGCCCCGAACGACACCGTGAAGCTGAGCAACATGGAGAGCCGCAACCGCGACCTGAGCGCGGCCTGCTCCGCGAGCTAGTCGTACCGGTCGTCTTCGCAGTCACTTCAGTGCCCTGAGCGCGCGTGCGCGGAGCGCCCCCGAGCGGGTGCTCCGCGCGTGCGCGCTCGCGTTTTTGCAACACGGTTGCGCCGCGTGCCGCGCGCGGGCTCCTCGCTGCCAGCGCCGCTGCCGACGTCCTCGCTCTCGGGAGGTTCCGGCACCTGCGGCGCGGCGGGCAGTCCCGCGGGGAGCCCCATGGGGCTGTAGTAGCGGCGCAGCCAGCGGCACAGCCCGTCCAGCCCCGGGAAGAGCACGCGCTCGGTGATGTTGGCCTGGTCCAGCTTGTCGCGGATCTCCGCCTTGAGGCGCGCGGGGATGAGCAGCTTGCGCACGCCCATCCGCTGGTGCGCGAGGAACTCGTCGATGCGCCAGGGTGCCCCGTTCATCACCGAGAAGAGCGCGAACTGGTTCACGATGCGCTCGTCGAGCGAGGGCGGCTCGAAGAAGAGCACGAAGGGCTTGCGGGTGAGCTGGTCGAAGCTCCCCAGGTCCGTGGCGGCCGCGTGCAGCATCTCGGCGGTGAACACGTCCGCGCCCTCGCGCTGCAGCTGGCGCTTGAGCGCCGCGGGCAGCGCCCTGTTCGTCACCCGGTAGTCCACGCACCACACGGCGCCCTCCACGTCGTACTGGGCCGGGTCCTCGGTGAGGAAGTGCAGCGCCACGTAGGGGCTGAAGGTCCAGTCCAGGAGCCGCGTGGGCAGGCCGTGGTGCTGCGCGAGCGCGAGCCAGTCCCACACCGAGTAGGAGCGGTCGTCGGCGCGGCCGCGCGCGTACTTGCGGAAGGCGCGCAGCAGGTCGCGCTCGTGGCGCGCGAAGTTGCCGCCCAGGCGCACCAGCGCGGTGGACAGGTCGTGCTCGCGGTCCGGCACGCCGCGGAAGGCGTAGCTCGGGCGGTAGCGCCCCAGGGCCTCGTTCCAGGAGCCTTCGAAGAGCTGCTCGTGCAGCTGGCCCCAGCTGTCCACCCGGATGGCGTCCACGCAGGCGAAGATGTGCAGTGCGGTGCCCCGGACGCACGAAGGGCCCGGGCGCAGGCGGGAAGCCTGTGCACGGGCCCTCGGGGTGCAGGCGGGCGGGTTGCGGGCGCTCGCTCAGGCGGCGGCGCGCGCCTCCACGTGCGGCTCGGGGTACACCGCACGCTGCGGGGTGGCGATCTCGATGAGGCGCGCGGCCGCGAGCACCTTCATCACCTGCCAGGTAGGATCCAGCTCCCAGCGGCGGGCGGCGAAGTTGGGGCTCATGCCGAACTTGTGGTGGTTGTTCTGGAAGAGCTCGCCCATGCAGAGCACGTCCATGGGCAGGGTGTTGCGCGACTTGTCGCCGTTGTCGAAGTTCTGGTAGCCGTACTTGTGCCCCGCCCAGTTGACGATGGCGCCGTGCACCGGGCCCATCACGAAGTGGATGGGCAGCAGCGCGAACTGCCACGCGGCCGTGTGGAAGTGCACGTAGAAGGCCGTGTACAGGCCGATCCAGACGAGGCGCATCACCCAGCTCTGGCCGAGGGTCTGGTCCACGAACTTCCACTCGGGGTAGCCCCCGAGGAAGCGTGCCTCGGGCTGCTTACGGCCGTAGGCGTAGTCGTCGTAGGTCTTCTTGGTGCGCAGCATCATGCGCAGCGCGTCCTTGTGGAACCAGGGCGAGTGCGGGTCGCGCTCGGTGTCGCTGAAGGCGTGGTGCTCGCGGTGCAGGATGGCGTAGCCGCGCGGCGACAGGTACGAGGAGCCCTGCACGAGGTACGTGAGCAGGTGCATCACCTTCTCGGTGCGCGGCCCCATCGTGTACATGCGGTGCGCCGCGTAGCGGTGCTGGAAGAAGCTCTGGAAGAAGACGCACAGGATCCAGTGCGCGACGAAGAACGTGAGGATGACGGCCATGGCGGTCTCTGGCTCCTGAGTCGAGGTGGCGAGAGAACCACTGCGCCGGTCATGGCATTGTCACGGGTGCGCACGTGAGCTCGCCTGCCTGCCCAGCTCCGCTTCAACCCCCGTTGCCTTTCTCATAAACCCGCGGAATGGCTCGGCGCGGCATCCTCCCGCGGGCGCCCGGCGTGGTTAGGGTGCAGGGGTGAACTACGACGTCTACGCCGAGCGCATGCGGGCGCACGCCCGCGAGGCCGAGGTCAGCGAGTACGGGCGGGTGCGGGAGCGGGGCCGCGACTATCCGCTCCTGCGGCTCACGGTGCCCGGGGAGCGCTGGCTCGTCATCACCTCGGGCTTCCACGGGGAGGAGCCGGCGGGGCCGCTCACCCTGCTCGAGCACTTCGCGGAGGTGGCGGCGTACGCGCGCGAGCGGCGCGTGGGGCTCAAGGTGTACCCCTGCATCAACCCCTCGGGCTTCGAGGCGGGCACGCGCTACAACGCGAGCGGCGAGAAGCCCAACAACGACTTCCTGCGCTACGAGGTGCAGCCGGGGGTGTGGAAGGGCGAGCTGTACGGCGCAGACCAGCCCCTGCGCCACGTGCTCTACGACGGCGGGCCCCAGGAGACGCGCGCGGTGCGCACGGAGATCGCGCGGCTGCCGGCGCCGGCGGCCGCGCTGGACATCCACCAGGACAACTACCTGGGCGGGGTCTGCACCTACGCGTACACCTTCGGGGACAAGGGGGCGTACCGGCCGCTGATGCGCGCCGCCAGCGCGCACGCGCGGGTGATGGGCGGCGAGCGCGTGGACGAGCACAACGTGGCGGACGCGGACGGGCTGGTGGAGTTCCACGACGGCAGCGTCACGGACTACTTCATGCGCCTGGGCGTGCCCTACGCGGCCGCGCTGGAGACCACCACCGCCACGCCCCTGGCCGCCTGTCATGCGGTGAACCTGGTGTGGATCCGCGGCTTCATCGACCTCGCGGCGCGGGGGGCAGGCTAGGCCCGGAGGCCCGGGGTGGACTAGAAACCCACCCATGGCCCCCTTCCTCCCCTCCCCGTCCCCGTCCGTGCCCCGGCGCCTCGCGAGCGCCCTGGGCGCCGCAGCGCTCGCGGCGGCGCTGGGCGCCTGCGCCTCGCACGCCCCCGCGCCGAGCACCCGCTACGCCCTGGGCGCCACGCGCGCCGAGTACCGCGACTACACGCGGCCCGGGCAGTCCATCTGCGACGCCGAGCCGCGCTGGCTGAGCGAGGAGCTGGGCGGGGTGAACACCCTGCTCTCGCGCTTCCTCGAGGCGACGGCGGAGCGCCCCGACGGCGCCGAGGCCCAGGAGGCCGAGCGCACCGCGCTGCTGGAGGAGGCGAGCCGCACGCTCGCGCCCGTGGTGGAGGTGCACGGCAAGAACCTGAAGGCGCTGCAGTCCTGCTCCTTCAAGGGCTCGGGGCTGTTCCCGGCCATTGCCCAGAAGGGCAACGAGCTGGTGCCGCAGGCGCAGCAGCGCCTCGCGGACGCGCCCAAGCTGCTCGCCGCCGCCGCCCTGCAGCGCGTGCGCGAGCGCTGGGTGCTGGAGGCCCCGCAGCGCGAGGCCACCGCGCGCCAGACGTGGTGCCCGCCCAAGCCGGTGGTGGGCACGACGGACCTCTTCTTCGCCCGCCGCTCGCTCGACGGGCGCACCGAGTGGCTGTTCTGCGACGGGCACATCGTGGAGCAGCTGCCCGGCGGCGAGCCCGCGCTGCACGCCCCCGAGGGCCTCAGCCGCCGGGCGCAGCGCAAGGTGCAGCCGGCGAAGTACCTGCAGGCCGCGCGCAACTTCCCCGAGACGGAGATGGACGTGCCTCCGACCTCGGTGCCCAAGACCGCGCCCTCCGCGCCGGCCGCCTCCGGCGCCTCCACGCCGTAGCGCCGAAGTCGCCCCGCGCGCCTGCCGGGCGAGCGTCCGGCGGCCGATGGCGCCACGGGATGTCGTCCCGCAGGGCTCCTGCCCTGAAGGCCAGCCCCGCGTCCCCCGGGCCCGGGCACTGCCTAGCCTTGGTGGATGGTGCGCCCGCCCCACCCCCGCGACGACGCGCCTGCGCCGCGCGGCGCGGGCGACGAGGCACCGGACGAAGAGGCGCTGGTGCACCTGTTCCCCGGGCTGGACCGCAAGGCGCTCGGGGCCTTCTTCACGCCAGCGCCGCTGGTGGAACGCACCCTCTCGCTCGCGCTGGCTCACGTAGGAGAGGGGGCAGGGCCGCTCGCGGTGGTGGACCCGGCCTGCGGCGCGGGCGCCTTCCTCGCGGCGGCCGCGCGCCGCCGCCCGGACGCGCTCCTGCTGGGCCTGGAGCTGAGCGAGCCGGTGGCGCGGGTGTGCCAGCGCCGCGTGCCCTCGGCGTGCATCCACGTGGGCGATGCGCTGCGCGAGGACCTGGACCGGCTGCTCGCGCAGGTGCCCGCGGGGGCGCGCGAGCTGTGGGTGACGAACCCGCCCTTCAACGGCACCTCCGCGCTGCTGCACGACCCCGAGGCCTACGCCCGCCTGCGCGCGCTGCTGCCGCGCGCCCTGCCCCCGGGTACCAGCCTGCGCGACGACTTCGCCTTCTTCCTGCTGCGCGCGGCGCACCGGCTCGCCACGCACGCGGGCGCGCTCGCCTTCATCACGCCCGCGAGCCTCCTGGACGCGTTCCTCTACGCCCCGGTGCGCGCCGCGCTGCTCGAGACGCTCACCCTGCGCGAGGTGGTGGACCTGGGCGCGAGCGCCTTCCACGACGTGCAGGTGCACACCTGCATCAGCGTGTGGACGAGCCCGCGCGAGCGCCTGCAGCCGCCGGTGCGCGGCGCCGGCGCGGGGGCGCTGCAGCCGCGGCCCCCCGAGTGGCTGCTCACCCCGGTGTCCGCCGATGCCGAGCAGCTCGAGCGGCACTGGCGCGCGGTGGGCGAGCCGCTCACGCAGCTGGTGCCGGTGAGCCTGCCGGGGGTGAAGACGCGCTTCGACGAGCTGCTCGTGGACGCGGACCCCCAGCGCCTGCTCGCGCGGCTCGAGGAGTTCGCGCGCACGCCGCCCGAGGGGCTCCCGGACTTCGCCGAGCGCCACGCGCTGCCCACTGCGCTCCTGCCCAAGCTGTGGGCGCTGCGCGCAGGGCCTCCGGTGCAGGTGGACCCGCGCCACCTGCGCCCCTTCTTCCGCTACCGCGGCGCGCACCACCGCGGCGAGGTTCCGCCCGGGGCACGCGCCTGGTGCTACCTGGACCGGCGCCTCATCCCGCGCGGGGACCACCGGCTGCGCGGGCCCTACGATCCGCACGCGGAGGCCGTGAAGCTGCTCTTCAACGTGCGCGAGCTGCCCCTGTCCGCGGCGCTGCTGGAGGAGGCGGGCTGCGTGCACGATCACCGCCACGCCCGCTTCGCCCCGCTGCAGGTGCCGCTCGCGGTGCGCGAGCGCGGCCTGAAGGTGACGCGCGGCGCGCTCGATGCGTCGGCGCTGGGGCCGCTGGTGCCCAACCTCTCGCCGCGCGGGCTCGCCTGGGCCGAGCGCCTGGGCGGCCCGCGCGAGGCGTTCCGCGCCATCGTCCGCTTCCTCAACGGCCCCGAGGTGCAGGAGCGCTGGGCTCCCGTCTTCGGGGCCACCCGCATCGTGCCGGTGCCCCTCGAGTGAGGGAGCGTGCGGCAGCAGACCCCACCGCGCGCAAGACAGTGGGGGCTTTCGCGCGCTTGCGCTAAGCGAGAGGCCGCATCCACACCCGCAGTCCCCGGAGGTCTCATGAAGACGCCTGCCCTGCTCTGTGCCACCGCCCTGCTCAGCTTCGCCGCGCCCGCGCTCGCCCAGTCCGCGGACGGCGGGACAGCCAGCACCTCGAAGGCCGACGAGGGCACCCGCGTGGAGCTGAAGGACGCGCAGGGCAAGAGCGTGGGCGAGGTGACGCTCACCCAGACGCCCTCGGGCCTCATGCTGCGCGGCAACCTCCAGGGCCTGCCCCCCGGCACGCACGCCATCCACTTCCACGAGGTGGGCAAGTGCGAGGCCCCCTTCACCAGCGCGGGCAGCCACTTCAACCCGACGAAGCACGAGCACGGCCTGATGAACAAGAAGGGCCACCACGCGGGCGACCTGCCCAACTTCACCGTGGGCTCGGACGGCAAGGCGCAGTTCGAGGCCGTCACGGATGCGCTCACCCTGGGCAAGGGCAAGAACAGCGTGATGGACAAGGACGGCACCGCGCTCGTCGTGCACGCCAAGGCGGACGATCACATGAGCGGCCCCGCGGGCAACGCGGGCGACCGCATCGCCTGCGGCGTCATCGAGTCGAAGTAGGCGACGCGAAGGAGCCGGCGCGAAGCCGCGCCGCCGCTACACGTAGCCGAAGCGGCGGCGCAGGAACCACTCGCCGCCCAGCAGCGCCACGAGCGCGGCCAGGTAGTACCAGCGGTCCCAGAGCGGGCGGTCCTTCGCGCGGCCCACCTCCACCACCGGAGGGTCCAGCAAGGGCAGCTCGGGCAGGCCGCCGGAGGGCAGGCTGAAGCTCTTGCCCCCGGTGGCCTCGGCCACGTCGCGCAGGAGCGCGGTGCGCACCGAGGCGTCCGAGAGCTCGGGGCCCACCGCGCGCACGGCCACCGCGTCCTCGCCCTTGCCCAGGTCCTGCTCGCCCTTCTTCGCGCTGGCCACGAGCTTGTAGGCGCCGGGCGCAGGCGGGGCGAACTCGAGGCGCACCCCGCCGTCCGGCCCGGTGGTGCCCGTCTGCACCGCCACGGCCTTCTGCGTGGCCACCGCGACGAGCTCCACGCGCACCTGCGCCCCTTCCGCGGGCTGGTAGTCCGGCAGCCGCGCCGCCACCACCACGCCCACGGGCTTGCCCGGCTCCACCGAGGGCGGGTCCGCGGTCACCTTGAGCGTGGTGAGGTCCGGGTCGCGCACCAGCCAGCGCAGGGCGTTGCCCCAGAAGCGATCGTAGGCGCGAGAGGGGCTGCCGTTGCGGTGCGCGGTGAAGCTCCAGTACCAGCTCGCGTCGGTGGCCACGGTGAGCGCGCGGCCGCGCCCGTAGTCCCAGACGGCGACGAGCGGCGCGTTCTTGCCGCCGGCCGTCTGGAAGGGGTGCTCGAGCAGCACCGTGGCGCCGCTCTTCGCGCGCGTGACGTTGGCGCCCGGGATGGGGGGCAGCTCGCCCCAGGCGCTCTCGGTGCTTGCGGCGCCACTTCCCAGGGCCGTCACCGGGTGGCGCAGGCCTTCCGGCGTGAGGCGCGGCTTGAAGGGCTCGGGGTTCGCGGGGCCCGCGGCCTCCACTGGCAGCACCTGGTTGAGCGTGGGGAAGCTCGCGCGCCCCTCGCCCAGCACGCTGTCGCCGCCGATCATCACGAAGGCGCCGCCGTCGTGCACGTAGCGCTCGAGGTTGCGCTCGTACAGCGCGATGGACAGCTGCGGGTCCACGTAGCCGAAGTTCTGGAAGATGACGACGTCGAAGGTGGAGAGCTTCGTGTCGAAGATCTCGTCCATGGGGAACGGGATGAGCGAGAGCTCGCGCTCCTGGTTCACCACGCCCGGGTCGTCCGAGACGGTGCGCAGGATGTAGAAGGATACGAGGTCCACGTTCGCGTCCTGGCGCAGGAGCGCGCGCAGGTAGCGCTCGTCCCACGAGGGGCGGCCCACCACCAGCAGCACGCGCACGCGGTCGCGGATGACCTTGAGCGTGAAGGAGCGGCTGTTGTTCTCGCTCACCACCTCGTCCGGGAAGGTGGGCACGGTGACGGTGTAGACGAAGCGGCCGGTCTGGTCCGGGGTGAAGGTGAAGGTGACGCTCTTCACGTCGTCCGGAGAGGTGAGGCGCACGGTCTTGCTCGCCACCGTCTTGCCCTCCTGGCTCAGCACCACCGGGATGTCCTTGCCGGAGAAGCCGCGGCCCCGCACGTCCACCTCCACGCTGAGCGAGTTGCGCACGAAGGCGAAGTCGTCCGCCTTCACCCGCTCCACCGCGAGGTCCTTGAGCGCCTCCTGCCCCACCGCCACCGTGGACACCGGCACGCCCAGGTCCTTGAGCGCCGCGCGCGCGCGGCCGTTCACCCCTTGCGCGAGCTCGGCGTTGTCCGCGCCGTCGCTCAAGAGCAGCACGCCGCCGAGCTTGCGCGAGCCCTGCGAGCCCGCCGCCGCGGCGCGCAGTGCGCCCAGCAGGTCCGTGCTCCCGCCGCGCGGCGGCTCGCGCCCCACCGCCTCCGCGCTGGTGGGGCTGAGCTCCGGGTCGAAGCCGTAGACCTCCACCGTGTAGCGATCCTGGAGCGCCTGCAGCCCGGGCGCCGCGCGCCGCAGGAAGGCGCTCGCGGCCTGCGCGCGCGTCTGCCCGCCGGGCTCCGCGGGAAAGCCCATGGAGGCCGAGCGGTCCACGAGCACCGCGAGCCGGTTCTTCATGCGCGCCACCTGCAGCTGGCGCACGCCGGGCTCGAGCAGGAAGAAGAGCGCGGCGAGCCCCGCCGCGAGCCGCAGCGCCCAGAGCGCCACGCGGCGCGCGCGGCTGGGCTCGCGGCGCACGCCCCACGCGGCGAGCCCCACGCCGAGCGCGAGCCCCAGGACGAGCAGCCCGAGCGCCCAGGCGGGCAGGGGCGAGAGGCTCACGAGCTTCCAGGCGTTGAAGGAGGGGGCGTTCATCGGGTGCGCGCGCGGGGGGCGGCGCTAGCGGCGCTTGTTGAGGATGAGGGGCAGGTGGACCGCGTCGTCCTTGTAGTCGAGGCAGAGCGCGTACATGCAGATGTTCACGCCGACGCGGAAGGCGAGCTCGCGCTGCGGCTCGCCGCCGGGGCTCACGTCGAACTCGTAGTCGCCGCCCTCGCTGCGGCTCCACGCGCCCGCGAGGTCGTTCTGCGAGTAGAGGACGGCGGCGCGCTTGCCCAGCTGCGCCGCCTCCAGCTGCGGCTTGTGCAGGAGCCGCCCGGGAGCGGCGTCCAGGAGGAAGAAGGACTTGAAGACCACGTGCTCGCCCGGAAGCGCGGCGAGCGGGCTCTGCGGGAGCACCCGGGCCATCTCGCGGCGGAAGGACGCGTCGAAGCCGTCCCCGTCGCTGCCGTCGTTCGCGTCCGCGAGCATGAAGCCGCCGAAGGTGAGGTAGCGGCGCAGGTTCTCCACCTCCGCGCCCGAGAGCGGCGGAAAGCCCCCCTCCCCTCCGAAGTAGAGGAAGGGGTACTCGAAGAGCTTGGGGCTGGAGAGCGCGAAGGGGCGCGCGTCCGTCACCACCTCCACCGAGGTGCGCCGCTGCAGCTCCCAGGCGAGGCGGCGCAGGCCGGAGAGCCGCGTGTCCCAGCGCCCGCCGTGCTGCGCGACGGCGGGGATGAAGCGGCTCGCGTCCCCGAAGGCGCGGGCGCGCAGGGGCGCGAGCGCCGCGAGCGCGGCGGAGCCGAGGAGCAGGTGTCTGCGGGAGAGGGGCCGCGCGCTCATGCGGGGTCTATATACCGTCCGCGCGCGGCTGCATTCCCCGAGTTCTCCGGGGGCCCCGCGCCGCCTGGCCACCGCCGGACACCGCGGCGCTCCCCTAGCCCTTGGGCTCGGCCACGAGGTCGAAGTCCGGGATCTGCTCGCGCATGTACTCGCGCATGCGCCCGATGAGCGCGGCCTCGATCTGCCGGGCCCGCTCGCGGCTCACCCCGTACTTGTCCCCGATGTCCTGCAGCGTGAGGGGCTCGTCCGCGGTGAGGCGCTTCTCGAAGATGAAGCGCTCCTTGCCCTCGAGCGTCTGGGCGAAGGCGGCGAGCTTCTCGCGAAACAGCGCCTTGAGCTCCTCGCCGCCGAGGCGCTCGTCCGCGGGCTGGGCGCTGGAGGGCAGGAGGCGGTCCGCGCGGGTGCCCTTCGCGTCGTCGCCCAGGGGCGCATCCAGGCTGAGCTCGTCGTTGCCCAGGCGCTGGTCCATCTCCACCACGTCCTGCTCGCTCACGCTGAGGCGCTCCGCGAGCAGCTTGGGGCTCGCTTCGAAGCCCTCGCGCAAGAGCTTCTCCTGCTCCTGGCGCAGCTTGAAGAAGAGCTTCCGCTGGGCCTCGGTGGTGCCCAGCTTCACCATCTTCCAGTTGTCCATGATGTAGCGGAGGATGTACGCGCGGATCCACCACGCGGCGTAGCTCGAGAGCTTCACGCCGCGCTCCGGGTCGTACTTCTTCACCGCCTGCATCAGCCCGATGTTTCCCTCCTGGATGAGGTCCAGGAGCGAGAGCGGGTTGCGGTGGTACTCGTGGGCGAGCTTCACCACCAGGCGCAGGTTCGAGGCCACCAGCCGGTAGGCCGCCTGCACGTCCCCCGTCGCGCGCAGGTGCCGCGCGAGCCGCAGCTCCTCGTCGCGGCTGAGCAGCGGGTGGCGCGTCACCTCCGCCATGTACGCCTGCAGCGGGTCCTTGCGGGTGAGCCCCGCCTCCGGCGCCCGGGCCAGCGCCGTCACCGGGGGGATGCTCAGGTCGCCCTCCAGCTCGGCCTCGGTCTCCTCCAGCTCCTCGGGCGCGGGCTCCAGCGCCTCCGGGTCCAGCGCCGCCCCGGTCTCCTCGCCGGTCTCGTCCGCGTCTGCCGCGGCGGCCCGCTCCCGCTCGGCGGCAGGGGCCTTCTTCGCCCGCGGCGCGCGCTTTCTGGGGGCCTTGGAAGGGGCCTGGGAAGTCGGGGTTTTGGTTCTCTTCCCTCCAATCGCCATGCGGGTTCCTTAGCGCAAAGTGTTGCCGTTGTTGCCAGAGGGTAGCGCGGAGGCTATGCCCCTGCCTGATGAGCGACATTCAAGATCCGACCCCTGGCGAGGGCGCCGACGGCGCGCCCTCCACCCGCCCCGCCGAGTACATCGCGGACATCTCCTTCGAGGAGATGAACCTCTCCGAGCCCCTGCGGCGCGCGATCGCCGAGGCCGGCTACACGAACCCCACCCCCGTGCAGTCCAAGGCCTTCGGCCCCGTGATGGCGGGGAGGGATCTCATCGTGCGCAGCAAGACGGGCACCGGCAAGACGGCCGCGTTCGGCCTGCCGCTGCTCGAGAAGATCTCCGCCGAGGACCGGGGCGTGCGCGCGCTCATCCTCTGCCCCACCCGCGAGCTGGCCATGCAGGTGGCCGAGGAGCTCACGCGGCTCGGGAAGTACAAGGGCGTGAAGGTGGCGGCCATCTACGGCGGCGCCTCCATGAAGCAGCAGGAGGACGCGCTCGAGGAGGGCACGCAGATCATCGTGGGCACCCCGGGCCGCGTGTTCGACCACATCGGGCGCGGCAACCTGAAGCTGGACGGCTGCCGCTTCGCGGTGCTGGACGAGGCCGACGAGATGCTCAACCAGGGCTTCTACGAGGAGGTCACGCGCATCCTCGACCGCTGCCCGAAGGACCGGCAGGTGCTGCTGTTCAGCGCCACGGTGCCCAACGACATCCAGCGCCTCATCGCGCGCTACACCACGGATGCGGAGACGCTGCTGCTCTCCGGTGACGTCTTCACCGTCGAGCACATCCACCACATCCGCTACAACATCAGCGAGGCCTTCCCCAAGCCGCGCAACCTCATCTACGTGCTGGAGAGCGAGGAGCCGCAGAACGCCATCATCTTCTGCAACACCCGCGACGACACGGCGCTGGTGACCGCGGTGCTCAACCGCAACGGCTTCGACGCGGAGCTGCTCAACGGCGACCTGCCGCAGAAGGAGCGCGAGCGGGTGATGGCCAAGATGAAGCGCGGCGAGGTCGCCTTCATGGTGGCCACGGACATCGCGGCGCGCGGCATCGACATCAGCGGCCTCGAGTACGTCATCAACTACTCGCTGCCCGAGGACGCGGCCGTCTACCTGCACCGCGTGGGGCGCACGGGGCGCATCGGCAACAAGGGCACCGCGATCAACCTGTACAGCGGCCGGGAGCTGGCGACCTACACCACGCTGGAGAAGAAGTTCGGCATCAAGTTCGAGCAGCGCACCATGCCGGCCCCCGAGGAGGCGATGCGCATGTGGAGCGAGCGTCACATCCGTGAGATCCGCGAGGCGGCCGGCGGCGCCGTGAGCGAGGGCTACTTCCCGCTCGCCTCCCAGCTCAAGACCCGGCCCGACGCGGACGACCTGGTGGCCTTCCTGCTCAAGTACTTCTTCAGCCACACGCGCATGGAGAAGGCCAAGGCGGCCGCCGAGGCCGAGGGCCGCCCGGCGCCGGAGCCCGGCTTCGTGCGCAGCGAGGGCCGCAAGGAGCGCGAGCGCCCCGGCCGCGGCGAGCGCGGTGAGCGCGAGCGCGGTCCCCGCAGTGAGCGCGGCGAGCGCTCCGAGCGCAGCAGCGAGGCGCCTCGCGCGCCCCGCGCGGAGATGGGTGAGCGCGAGCGCCGCCCGCGCCGCGACGAGCCCCGCCGCGGCGCAGGCCCCAGCGCGCTGGACGCCGCCCCCGGCGAGGCGAAGCTCTGGGTGAACCTGGGCACGGCGGATGGCCTCGGGCCCGGCAGCATCGCGACGGCGCTCGAGACCGCGGGCGCCCCGGTGGACAAGGTGCTGCGCGCCGAGCTGCGCCCCACCTTCGCGTACGTGTTCGTCGCCGAGGCCGACTCGGCCGCCTTCGAGGCGCTCAGCGGCAAGACGCACGGCACCAAGACGCTGAAGGTGGAGAAGAGCCGGCCGCGCGGCGAGCGCGACCCCTCGCGTCCGCCCCGCTCGCCCGAGGCGGAAGCCGGCCAGGCGAAGCTCTGGGTGAACCTGGGCACCGACGACGGCCTCGACGAGGCCTCCTTCGTGAAGGCGCTCGAGGCGGCCGGCGCCCCCGCGGGCCAGGTGCAGAAGAGCCTGCTGCGCCCCGCGTACGGCTACGCCTACGTGGCGGACGCGGACGCGGGGAGCTTCGAGGCGGTCACCGGCAAGCTGCACGGGAGCAAGCCCCTCAAGGTGGAGCGGCACCGCCCGCGCCCGCCGCGCGAGGAGCGCGGAGGCCGCGAGCGCGGCCCCCGCAGCGACGCTCCCCGCGCCGAGGCCACTCCGGAGCAGCCGGGCCAGGTGCGCCTGTGGGTGGGCCTCGGCCGCCAGGACGGCCTGGACGAGGGCAGCCTCACCCAGGCGCTCGAGACCCTGGGCGCGCCCGCGGGCAAGGTGCAGCGCCTGGAGCTGCGCCCCACCTACGCGTACGTCTTCGTGGCCGAGGAGGACGCCGCGGGCTTCGAGGCGCTGCACGGCAAGAGCCACGGCGAGCGCACGCTGAAGATCGAGCGCGCGAAGCGCCGCTAGCGAAGCGCTACGGGCGCGGCGCGCGCTGCGAGGCGCGCCGGGCCCGATGGTAGTGCGCGGCGCACAGCGCCCGCGCGAGCACCGCCCGGCTGCAGCCGTCCTCGGTGCAGCGCGCGGCGGCCCGCGCCGGGTCCTCCCCTGCCCCGCCCGCTGCTGCGGGCGCGAAGAGCAGCTCGGCCAGCGCGAGCAGGCGCTCCAGGTCCGCGGCGCCGAGCGCGCGCGTCCTCACGAAGGCGAGCAGCCGCGACTCGGCGGCGGCGCGCGCCGCGTCCTGCGCGTCCGGGGGCGCCCCTGCAGCCTCCAGGAAGAGCTCCGCGAGCGGCAGCCCGAGGGCGCTCGCCACCTGCAGCAGCGTGTCGTAGCTGGGACTGCGCTCGCCGCGCTCGAGCTGGCTCGCGAAGCTCACCGAGATGCCGCAGGCCCGGGCGAAGTCCTCCTGGGTGAGCCCGCGCCGCTCGCGCAGGGTGCGGATGCGGCGCGCGAGGCCTTCGCGCGCGGCGGGCCCTGCGGGGGCGGCAGGACGGCCGCCTGCCCTGGGGGCATGGCGGGGCTCGGGGCCGGCAGGGGGCGTGGGGCGCATCGCGCGGGCCAATGTAGCGCAGCCCTTCTGTTAAGGTCCCCGGACCATGCACGCCGCCGAGGCAACCAACTACTACTTCCGCAAGGCCGCCCGGATCATGGACGTGGGCGAGCGCATCGAGACGCTGCTCGCCACGCCCCTGCGCGAGGTGAAGGTGCAGGTCTCCATCGAGCTGGACTCCGGGGAGATCGGCACCTTCATCGGCTACCGCATCCAGCACGACAACAGCCGCGGCCCCATGAAGGGCGGCCTGCGCTTCCACCCGCAGCTGGACGCCGCGGAGGTGGAGAGCATGGCGTCCCTGATGACGTGGAAGACGGCGGTGGTGAACCTGCCCTACGGCGGCGCCAAGGGCGGCATCACCTGCGACCCCAGCCGCATGAGCCTGCGCGAGCTGGAGCGGCTCACGCGCAAGTTCGTGGACCAGATCCAGGACGTCATCGGGCCCACGCGCGACATCCCCGCGCCGGACATGAACACCAACCCGCAGGTGATGGCGTGGATCTTCGATCAGTACTCGAAGTTCCACGGCCACTCGCCCGCGGTGGTCACCGGCAAGCCGCTGGACCTCTATGGCTCCAAGGGGCGCGAGGCGGCCACCGGCCGCGGCCTGCTCTACATCTGCCGCGAGGTGATGCGCGACCTGGGCCTGCCGCTCAAGGGCACCCGCTTCGCGCTGCAGGGCTTCGGCAACGTGGGCAGCCACACCGCGCGCCTCCTCTGGGAGGACGGCGGCCTCATCGTCGCAGTGGGCGATGCGCTGGGCGGGGTGAAGAACCCCCAGGGCCTGGACGTGCCCAGCCTCTTCGAGCACGTGAAGCGCACCGGCACGGTGAAGGGCTTCGCCGGAGGCCAGGCCTGCACGAGCGACGAGGTGCTCACGGCGGACTGCGAGGTGCTCGTCCCCGCGGCGCTGGGCAACGTCATCACCCGCGAGAACGCCGCGGCGGTGCGCGCGCGGCTCATCGTCGAGGGCGCGAACGGCCCCACCCACCCGGAGGCCGACGAGATCCTCGAGCGGCGCGGCGTGCTGGTGGTGCCCGACATCCTGGCCAACGCGGGCGGGGTGACGGTGAGCTACTTCGAGTGGGTGCAGAACCTGCAGCACCTGTCGTGGGACGAGGAGCGCGTGAACGCGGAGCTCGAGCGCACCATGAAGGAGTCCTACGAGCGCGTGGCGCAGATCTCCCGCTCGCGCAAGGTCACCCTGCGCACCGCCGCCTTCATCCTCGCCATCGGGCGCGTGGGCAAGGCCACCGTCCTGCGCGGCATCTGAGAGCCCCCTCTTCCCCTGGAGCCTTCCGCATGAACGCCACGCTCGCGCAGCAGGTGCAGGGCAGCGCCCTCTTCGAGGGGCTGAGCCCTGCGCAGGTGGAGCAGCTGCTCGCCATCGCCGAGGAGGCCGAGGTGGCCCGCGGCCGCGCGCTCTTCGAGGAGGGGGCGAGCGGCGACGCGCTCTACCTCGTGCTCTCGGGTGAGCTGGAGATCCTCAAGAAGGACGCCGCGGGCGCGCAGCTGCCGCTCGCGCGGGTGGGGCCCGGGCAGGTGCTCGGGGAGATGAGCCTTCTGGGCGGCAGCGCGCGCCGCAGCGCCACCGCGCGCGCCCTGGGCGAGGTGCGCCTGCTGCGCCTGCCCACGGCACGCTTCGCGCCCCTGCTCGCGCGCGACGAGGTGCCCGCGCTCAAGCTGGTGCTCAACCTGGCGCGCGTGATGAGCCGGCGGCTCCTGCAGATGAACGAGAAGCTGGTGGAGGGCCAGGGCGCGCGCCGCGAGGAGCTCAGCGCCTTCCAGAAGGTGCTCAGCGACTGGTCGTTCTAGGTGCGATGACCTGCGCGCGATGACGCGCCGGGTCAGCCCGGGGCAGCCGGGCCGGCAGGGGGTGGGCCGGGTGCTGTGGGCTTTCCCGCCGGCCGCACTTCCGTTAAGGCATCGGCCGCCACCATGGTGACCCTCCACGACATCCGCACCGCCCAGGAGCGCATCTCGGGCGCGGTGCCGCGCACGCCCTGCCCCCGCTCCGACCAGTTCTCGGACCTCACCGACGCAGGCGAGCTGTACTGCAAGCTCGAGAACCTGCACCGCACGGGCGCCTTCAAGGAGCGCGGCGCGCTCAACAAGCTGCTCACGCTGAGCGCGGAGGAGCGCGCGCGCGGCGTCATCGCGGCGAGCGCCGGCAACCACGCGCAAGGGGTGGCGTACCACTCCGGGCGCCTGGGCATCGGCGCCACCATCGTGATGCCGGAGCAGACGCCGCTCATCAAGGTGACGCGCACGCGCGAGTACGGCGCGCGCGTGGTGCTGCACGGGGCGAACTTCGACGAGGCCTACGCCGAGGCGCTGCGGCTGCAGCGCGCCGAGGGCCGCGTCTTCGTGCACCCCTTCGACGACGACCTGATCATCGCGGGCCAGGGCACCGTCGGCCTCGAGCTGCTCGAGCAGGTGCCGGGCCTGGAGCTGGTGGTGGTGCCCATCGGCGGCGGCGGGCTCATCTCCGGCATCGCCTGCGCGCTGAAGGAGACGAACCCGGCCATCCAGGTGGTGGGCGTGCAGACGGCAGCGCTGCCCAGCATGAAGGCCTCGTGGGACGCGAAGAGCCTCGTCACCGTGCCGGCGAGCAGCACCATCGCGGACGGCATCGCGGTGAAGCGCCCGGGCGAGCGCACCTTCGAGCTGGTGCGCCGCTACGTGGACGACGTGGTCACCGTGGACGAGGAGGAGCTCTCCAACGCCATCCTCCTGCTGCTCGAGCGCGAGAAGAGCGTGGTGGAGGGCGCGGGCGCGGCGGGGCTCGCGGCGCTCATCCACGGCAAGGTGCCCCAGGCGCGCGGCAAGCGCACCGCGCTGGTGCTCTCCGGCGGCAACATCGACGTGAACCTGCTCAGCCGCATCATCGAGCGCGGCCTGCTCAAGGACGGGCGCAAGGTGCGCCTGGTGGTGCGCGTTCCGGACCGCCCGGGCAACCTCGCCAAGCTCACCGGCGCCATCGCCGAGCTGGGGGCGAACGTGATGGAGATCCACCACAGCCGCTCCTCCACCAAGGTGGGCCTCGGCGAGGCCGAGGTGGAGGCCACGCTCGAGACGCGCGGCCGGCCGCACATCGAGGAGCTCAAGAGCACGCTCGCGCAGCGCGGCTGGCGGGTGACAGAGGAGGGCTAGGGCGAAGGCGCCGGAGCCCTGCGCTGAGCCATACTGGCGCGCGTGCTCCCGCTCCTGCTCTCCCTGCTGCTCGCGGCCACGCCGCCCCCCGCGCCCGCGCGCGCCGAGGCGCTCGCCCGCTCGGGGCGCTGGGACGCGCTCTACCTCGCGTACGCGGCCGTGAGCCCGGAGCGCTATGCGCCGAGCGAGCGCACTGCCCTCTCACGGGCGCTCGCGCGCGGCTGCGCGGCGGAGCTGCGCAACGATGCGGTGCTGGCCTCCGCGCTGGGCGAGCGCGCCGCGCGCTTCGAGCCCACGGCCGCGGCGCTGCGCTGCCTCGCGCGCGCGGCGCTCGCCACCGAGCAACGGGCCGCGGCCGAGTCCGCCCTGCGCGAGGGGATGCGGCGCCACCCGGGGGACGGCGGCTTCGCGCTCGCGCTGGGGGAGCTGCTGCAGAGCGAGGGAGACGCGGCGGGCGCCCGCGCTGCGCTCCTGCAGGTGCCGGCGGGCAGCCCCGAGGCTGCGCGCGCGAGCGCCCTGCTCGCCGCGGCGCAGGCCGCAGAGGCCGAGGGCGTGGAGGCCTCGACTGCGGCACCCGAGGGCCTGCACGTGCGCGAGTCCGGCCGCTTCGTGGTGCGCTACCTCGACCGCACCCGCGACTTCGGCCAGCGCGCCGACTACGAGGGGCGCTGCGTCGCGGCGCTCGAGGAGGCGTACGCGCACACCCGCAGCCTCCTGGGCCGCGCGCGCGAGGCGCCGGTGGACGTGCTCTTCCTCACCCGCGAGCAGTTCGCACGCGCCCACGGCCCGCAGGCGGCGCGCAGCATCGCAGGGCTGTATGCCGGCGGCGCCATCCGCATCAACCAGGCGCTGGGCGACGCAGGCGAGCTCACGGCCGACACCCGCGCGACCCTGGTGCACGAGTACGTGCACTCCGCGCTCGACGAGCTCGGCGGAGGCGCCGGTGCGCTGCCCACCTGGCTCAACGAGGGGCTCGCCGAGTACGTGGAGTGGCGCTACCTGGGCAGCGATGCGCCGCCGCGCCCACTCGCCGCGCGGCTCGCCGCCGCCGCGCGCGCGGGCACCCTGCCCTCGATCGGGGCCATGGCCCACGGAGCGCTGATCGCGCAGGGGGACCCGGGCCTCGCCTACGCCCTCTCCGCGCTCGCCGTGCGCGAGCTGCTGCGCCAGGAGGGCCCCGCGCGGCTGCTCACATTGGTGCGCGAGGTGGGAGAAGGTCGCCCCTTCGATGCGGTGCTACAGGCCCGTTACGGACGCAGCGTGGCGTCGCTCGACGAGGAGCTGAAGTCCGTCCTCTCGCGAAGGTGACGAGCGAGCGAGCGCGGGACTGCGGCGCGAAGTTTATTCCTGCCGAGGACTCCCCTACACTCGCGCTTCTTAAATTTGCGCTGCGACTGGAGGCTGCTTCTGCCCCGGCCGCAGCAAGGTGACGGATGTCCGACACGCGTGCCGTGATGAGAGAGTTTCGCTTCCTCGACGAGAAGCGGAAGCTGGGGAGCCTGTCTCCGACGGAGGAGACGCGCTGGCACGAGCTGCGCGCGCAGCTCGGCGCTCCCGAGGCACCGCAGGCCGCCGCAGCGAATCCCTACGCCGCCTATCCCCAGGGCTACTGGGGCCAGGACGGGCAATGGTACGCGTACCCCGCGGCCTACCCGCCCGGCGCCTACGCCCCCGCGCATGATCCGCACGCCGCGGCCTACGCCCAGCAGGTCTACGCCCAGCAGGTCTACGCGCAGCAGCAGCAGCAGCAGCAGCACTACGCCCAGGATCCCCACGCCGCCTACGCCGCCGCCGGCAGCTACGACCCGAACGCCCAGGGCTACGATCCCGCCGCCTACGATCCCAACGCGGCCGCCTACGACCCCAACGCCGCCGCCTACGATCCGAACGCCTACGCCGCCTACGCCGCGCAGTACGGCCAGCAGGCCTACGCGCAGCCCTACCCCGCGCAGGGCTACGATCCCACGGCCTACGGCTACGCCCCGGCCCAGTACCCGTACGATCCCAACGCCGCCTATGCGCAGCAGCAGCACCCGGGCTACGCGCAGGGCTACGCAGCGCCCTACCCCGCGGACCCTGCGGCCTACGCCGCGTACGCGCAGCAGCAGCAGCAGCTCGGCTACGGCGCGGACCCCGCAGCGCAGCAGGCCTATGCGCACGAGGCCGACGCCGCCCACGCAGGCGCCGAGGACTTCGAGCTCCCGACCTACGCCGAGCCCCAGCCGCTGACGGCCGAGCGCGCGCCCGAGGCTCCGGCCGCGGCGCCCGAGCTGCCTCTCGTCGAGCTGCCGATCGAGGACGTCTACGAGGTGGCCGAGGGCGACGTGCAGCCCGTGGAGACCTCCGGCGCCGACAGCTCTTTCGTCGAGATGCAGGCCGAGCCGGCCGCGCTCGCCGAGGCCTCCGAGCCGATGGCGGAGCTCGCGGCTCCCGAGGCCGGCCACGCGGACCTCCTCGCAGCTCAGCAGGATCCTGCCCTCCCGGCGCCGGACGCACCGGGCGCGTCCGAGCCCGTGGCGCCTGACGCGTGGGACGCAGCGCCCGCAGTCCCCGTCACCGACGAGGCCCCTGCCGAGGCGCTGGACGTTGCCGAGCCCGTTTCCTCCGAGGCCACCGAGGGTTGGGAGAGCGCGGCGGCTGCGCAGACCGACGTGCCCGCCGAAGCCGCTCCGCTCGGGGAGACGACGAGTGAGGAGTCCGCTGCGCCTTCGATGCTCGCGGAGGCAGAGGCGCACGCTGAGCCCCTGAGTGCGCAGGCCTGGGAGCCCGCGACCGAGGTGACTGCGGCCGAGGCCCTTCCGCTTCCGGGCGCCGAGCCCGTGGCCCAGGGCTGGGAGGCATCGAGCGACGAAGGCGCTTCCGAGCCCGTGGCCGAGCAGGGCTGGGAGCCTGCGACGGAGGCACTCGCGGCGACCCGCTCGCTCGAGTCCGCCTCGGATGCAGCCGAAGTCGAGGCTGCGCCCGCACAGGATTGGGCGTCCGTGCAGGACGGGGCGCCCAGCGCCGAGCTCGAGGCCGCGCAGCTCTCGGAGCCCGCCGAGGCCGTTGCCGCCGACGCATGGCAGGCCGCGGAGCCCGAGCTCGAGGCCGCGGCAACGGAAGTCGAGGCCGTGCCGGAGCAGCGTTGGGAAGCCGCTGCGCCCGAGGCCGAGGCGACGCCTGCTCAGAGTTGGGAAGCCGCTGCGCCCGAGGCGGAGGCGACGCCGGCTCAGCGCTGGGAGGCCGCTGCGCCCGAAGTGGAGACTGCTCCTGCGCAGAGCTGGGAGACCGCCGCTCCTGAAGTCGAAGCCGCGCCCGCTCAGAGCTGGGAGGCCGCAGCCCCCGAGCTCGAGGCGGTGCCCGAGGCCGAGGCAGTCGCTGCCCAGGGCTGGGAGGCCGCAGCGCCCGGAATCGAGACCGTCGCCGCACCGAGCGCGGAGTCCGCACCGCTGCAGAGCTGGGAGGCCGCGGAGGCGTTCCCGGCAGCCGCGCCGGAGCAGCAGTGGATGACTGCGAGCGCAGCGCCGCTGGCCGACGAGGTGTCGGGCACGGAGCACGCGACGCCCGCAGAGCTCTCTGCGTCGCACGACGCCCTGCCTCTCTCCGACGAGCCCGCGTCGGATCTGACCGCGGAGCAGTTCACGCAGGCCACGCAGTGGGACGCGGAGCCGCTCGCGCCCGAGCTCACCGCAGCGTCGCCGCTGCAGGCCGAGGACGTGGCCGAAGCAGCGCCCTCCGCTCCGGTGAGCGCCGAGGCGGTGACCGCGCCAGGCCTCGACGCCATCTCCGTCGAGGAGGCTGCTCAGGAGCTGCCCGCCGAGCCCATCGAGCTCGATGAGACCGCGGAGGTGCCGCTCGACGCGGCGAGCACCGTGGCGCCCGTGGAGGGTGACCTCGAGCTCGCGGCCGCGCCGGAACCTGCGCTCACCGAGGACGTGGAGCTCACCGACGCGAGCGCCCCTGCGGCCGAGGCCGCGCCGGCGCAGTCCGCGTTCGCGGCTCCGGAGGACGGGTTCGAGCTCACCGAGGAGGAGCCCGTCGCGCTCACCACGCCGGCGCGCGCGCCGAGCCTCGAGCTGTCGGACGCGGAGCTGAGCATCGACGAGGCGCCCGCTGCACCGAGCAGCGAGTCCGCCTTCGAGGTCGTCGAGGCGCCGCCCGAGGCGCTCGCGAGTGCCGTGTCCGCGCTCGAGCTGCGTCCCCTGCGCGCCGTCGCGCCCGCCGAGCTGCAGGCGCAGGCGGCGACGCCCGCGGGCAGCGAGGCGCCGCCCGAAGCGCTCGGCGTGCCTGCGAACGAGGAGACCTTCGACCTCAGTGGCCAGCCCGAGGATTCAGTCCCCCTGGCCACTGCGGGCGAGTTCGTGGGCTACGGCGACGTGGCCTCTGCCGAGGCGGCTTCGCCCGAGGCACCGTCCGCGGCCCCGGCCTTTGCCGAGGGCGACGTGCAGTCCGGCGAGCTCGCGAGCTTCGTGCCGCCCGTCGAGTCCATCTGGAGCGACGCGCCCGCGGCAGAGCAGCCGGCGCTCGCGCCCGAGGCGCCCGCAGCCGAGGCCATCCCGGAGGCCGTGGAGGTCTCCTCCGAGTGGGCGTCCCCTGCGCCCGAGGCGCAGGACGCGCTGTCCGTCGACGTGGCCGAGGAGTGGAGCGACGCGCCTGCAGCGCAGGCCGCGGCCGAGCCGCTCGCCGAGGCCCCCGTGCAGCAGGGCTGGGCCCACGAGCCCACGCCTGACTGGAGCGCCGAGGCGGAGTCCGCACCGGCCGAGGTGCCGCTGGCCGAGGGCCACTGGTCCGCGGCGCCGACGCCCGAGTGGGGCGCGCTGCAGCCCGAGGAGTCCGCTGCCGCCGCAGTCGCCGAGGCTCCCGCCACCGCGACGGCGGAGGCCGACGCCGACGCCCTCCCGATGCTCGAGGTGATGGAGGCGGAGGTCATCGAGGACGCCGTTCCGCTCGAGGAGGAGCCCGTCGCTGCCGAGCAGGCGCCTTCCGCACTGGAGCCTGCCGCTGCCGCCGCGTGGGAGAGCCCGTCTACGGACGCACCGGCCGAGGCCGGCACGTCCGAGTGGAGCGCCGCGCCCGCGCAGCCCGAGCTGGGCAGCGAGAGCTGGAGTGCAGCGCCCGCCCAGCCCGAGGCCGAGCAGTGGGGCTCCGTGCCCACGCAGGGTGCCGAGGGGTGGAGCGAGACGCCGGCGCAGCCCGAGGCCGCTGCCGAGCAGTGGAGCGAGGCGCCCGCGCAGGCCGAGCCGGTCGCCGAGCAGTGGAGCGAGGCGCCTGTCGAGGCCGAGCCGGTCGCTCAGGAGTGGAGTGCCGCCCCTGCGCAGCCGGACGCGCAGCAGTGGAGCGACGCCCCTGCGCAGGTGGAGGAGGTCGCCGCGCAGTGGAGCGACGCCGCTGCCGGGTCCGAGCCGGTTGCCCAGGAGTGGAGTGACGCGCCGGTGCAGGCCGCTGCCCCGGAGTGGAGCGCCGCGCCCGAGGCAGGCCCCTCCGAGTGGAATGCTGCGCCCGCGCAGACCGAGGCGAGCGCGGAGGCGTGGAGCGCCGCACCCGTCCCGCCGGACGCCGCCGCGGAGTGGAGCGCCGCACCGGTCCAGGCCGAGGTGAGCACCGAGGGCTGGAGCGAGGCGGCTGCGCAGCCCGACCTGGCCACCGAGGCTCCGGCCGCCGAGGGTTGGGCCGCGCCGCAGCAGCCCGAGCTGGCCACGCCCGAGTGGAGCGCGCCGGTCGAAGAGCAGCCGGCGTACGACGCGGGCGGCTGGAGCGCGGCCGCGCCCGAGAGCGCAGAGGTCGCGCCCGTCGAGGTGTCCACGGACTGGAGCAGCGCCGAGCCGGCTGCCCCGGCCTGGGGAGCCCCGCCCGCGGGCGGCTGGGACGCAGAGCCTGCTCCCGCGGTGCAGGCCGAGAGTGCGCCGGCCGTCGAGGAGCCGGTGCTGGAGCCGGAGCTCGAGGAGATCGAGCTGGTCGAAGAGGCCGTGGAAGCGGCCGTCGAAGAGCCTGCCGCGCCCGAGCCCGTCCCTGCCCCCGTCGCGGTCGCCGAGCAGGCGCCCGCAGCGGCCTGGGTCTCCACGAGCGTGCTGCCGCAGGCGACCGCGGCGCTGCAGGCCGCGGCCCTCTCCTCGCCCGCGAGCACGGCTGCGCAGGTGTCCCCGGAGGCCGTGGCCTCGCTGGGCCTCTCCTCGGCGCCCTACAGCCCCGAGCTCGAGGACGAGGTGCCGCTCTTCGACGTCCCGGACGCCGTGCTGGGCATGCCCGACGCGCTCACCCCGCTCTCCTTCGTCGAGGGCGAGCACCGGGTCATCGTCCACACGGTGGAGGGCCAGGTGAAGCGCGGCACCATCCGCGACGTGGACCTGCTCGACGAGGTGGTGGCGCTCGAGCAGCAGACGGGCTTCACTCCGGAGCGCATCCCCACGCGCCGCATGAAGGCCATCTTCTTCATGCTGCCCACGGGCAGCCGCCAGCCGGCCGCCGCGGGGCAGAAGGTGCGCGTCACCTTCACCGACGGGCGCCAGGTGGCCGGCTTCTCCACGGACCACAAGACCGCGGGCAACGGCTTCTTCATCACCCCGGCGGACAACCGCACCAACACCGCGCGCATCTTCATCTACCGCTCGAGCGTGCACGCGGTCGCTGAAGGCTGAAGCCGCGCTGCAGACACGACGAGGGGGCCGCTCGCACCAGGCGAGGGCCCCCTCTTCGCTTCCCGGGCGCCGTTGCGCGCGCCCGTACCGGCACTACTTCGCGGGCGTCGCGGGCGCCGGGGTGGCCGGCTTCGCAGTGCCCTTGGTGGTGTCGGTGGCCTTGGCGGCGTCGGCGGCCTCGGGCTGCTGCTGGGTGAGCTCGAGGTTCAGCGTCACGGTGACCTCGTCACCCACGACGGCGCTGCCGTCCTGCATCTTGTTGTCCCACTTCAGGTCGAAGGCGTGGCGGCTCAGCGTGGTGACGGCCTTCGCGCCGCGCTTCACGTTGTTCCACGGATCCTTCACGGTCTGCGCGGGGGCGGTCACGTCGAGCACCACCGGCTTGGTGACGCCGTGCATGGTGAGGTCGCCCGTCACCTTGAACTTGTCCTTGCCGGCCTTGGCCACCTTCGTCGACTTGAAGGTGATGGTCGGGTACTTCGCGACGTCGAAGAAGTCCGGGCTCTTCAGGTGCGCGTCGCGCTTGGGCTCGCGGGTGTCGATGCTGGTCGCGTCGATGGTGGCCTCGATGGAGGACTTGCTCGGGTCCTTGTCATCGAGGGTGATGGTGCCCTCGGTCTTGCCGAACTGACCATTCACCTCGGAGACCACGAGGTGCTTCACGGTGAAGTTGGAGCTGGAGTGGGTGGAGTCGATCTTCCAGGTGGTGGTCGCGGCCATCGCAAAGCCGGGGGCGAGCGCGAGGACGAGGGCGGCGGACTTGAGGTTGAGCTTCATGTCGTTCTCCAGGGGTTGAACTGAGCTGCGGGGAAAGGGACTGCGGTGAGGGCGCCGGAATTCAGTGGTCCAGCGCGAAGCTGCGCAAGGAAAGACTTCCGTACTGGATGCCTTCGTACACCGGGCGCGGGTGGTCTCCGGGGAGCGCGGCCCCGAGGGTGAAGAAGAGCGGCAGCAGGTGCTCGGGGCTCGGGTGGGCGAGCGCGGCGCCGGGCGCCTGCTCCCAGTCGTCCAGGGCCTCGAGGTCCTGCGCGGCGATGCGCTCGGCCATCCAGCTGTCGAAGGCCTGCGCCCAGGGCATGGGCGGGGCGTCCGGCCCCGAGAAGTCGATGCGCCGCAGGTTGTGCACCAGGCCGCCGCTGCCCACCAGGAGCACGCCCTGACGGCGCAGGGGCGCGAGCGCCTCGCCCATGCGGCGCACCTCGCCCGGGCCCGCGCCGCGCGGCAGGCTCAGCTGCACCACGGGCACCTGGGCCTCGGGGAACACGTGCAGCAGCGGCACCCAGACGCCGTGGTCCAGCCCGCGCGAGGGCTCCAGCTCCGCGGCGAGCCCGCCCGCGCGCAGCAGCGCCGCGGCCGCCTCGGCGAGCGCAGGCGCGCCCGGGCAGGGGTAGCGCACGCGGTAGAGCGCGTCCGGGAAGCCGCCGAAGTCGTAGATGAGGCGCGGGGCCTCGGTGGCGGTGAGGCGCAGCGGGCCCGAGACCTCCCAGTGCCCACTCACCACCAGGAGCGCCGTGGGGCTGCCAGCCTGGCGACCGAACGCCCCCAGGGCATCGGTGTACGCGTCGTGCGCGAGCGCCGCCGTGGGCGCGCCGTGGGAGACGAAGAGCGCCGGCGCCACCGCGCCCTGCCCCGCTCCCCGCTCCGCTGCTCGCGTCGTCGCCATCGTGGGCGCTTCCTAGAGCAACCTCCGGGCCACACTCCAACCCACTGTAAACACTGGCTTCGAGCTCGCCGCCGTGGCAAGGCGACTCTCACATTGATAGAAGGATCGCTCACTTTGAGCGAGAGGTGGCGGCGGATGAAGCGGCTGGACCTGGACCTGCGCGAGCTGCTGGAGGTGAACCCGGCCGGGGGACGGATGAGCCTCGCGGGGCAGCGGGTGCTCCTGATGGACCCGGTGGCGCTGGGGCTCCTGCGCAAGGAGCTGATCGGCCTGGTGGGCCTGACGCCTGCGCGCGGCACCCTCACCCGCCTGGGCTACGCGCACGGCTGGCGCACCGCGGAGGCGCTGAAGGACGCCTTCCCCTGGGAGAGCGAGCGCGAGTGGCGCACGGCGGGCGGGCGGCTGCACACGCTGATGGGCCAGGTGCAGCTGGAGCGGGTGCCGCGCGGGCCCGAGGACGGCCCGGAGCCCTTCGCCGAGGCGCTGTGGCACGACTCGTACGAGGCCGAGCAGCACCTGCTGCACCTGGGGCGCGCCGAGGAGCCGGTGTGCTGGAGCCTCACCGGCTTCGCCTCCGGCTACATGAGCTTCTGCAACGGCCGGCCCATCTACTGCCTGGAGACGCACTGCGTGGGGAAGGGGGACGCGCACTGCCGCGTGCTGGGGCTGCCGCAGGAGGAGTGGCCGAAAGAGCTCGCCGACCAGCTGCGCTTCTACGAGACGCAGTGCATGGAGACGCAGCTGGCCAGCGTGACGGAGGCGCTGAAGGACGCCGAGCGACGCTTGAGGGTGAAGCGCCAGGCGCTCGCGCGCGTGTCCGGCGTGAAGGAGGACCCGGCGGGGATGGTGGCGCGCACCGAGCGCATGCAGCAGGTGCTGGGGCTCGCGCGGCGCTCGGCCCGGGTGGACTCCACGGTGCTCGTCACCGGAGAGAGCGGCAGCGGCAAGGAGCGCATCGCGCGGCTCATCCACGACGAGTCGTCGCGCAGCGCGCGCGCCTTCGTGGCCGTCAACTGCGCCGCCGTCACCGAGAGCCTGCTGGAGAGCGAGCTGTTCGGCCACGCGAAGGGCGCCTTCACCGGCGCCACGCACGACCGGCCCGGCCTCTTCGAGGCGGCCCACGGCGGCACCCTCTTCCTCGACGAGGTGGGCGAGGTGCCGCTCGCGATGCAGGCGAAGCTCCTGCGCACGCTGCAGGAGCGCGAGGTGCGGCGCGTGGGCGAGAACCAGAGCCGCAAGGTGGACGTGCGCATCCTCGCCGCCACCCACCGCAACCTCCTGGATGAGGTGGCCGCGGGGCGCTTCCGCCAGGACCTCTACTACCGGCTGCGCGTCATCGAGCTGAAGGTCCCGCCGCTGCGCGAGCGGCGCGAGGACCTGCTGCCGCTCGCGCGCCTGCTGCTCGCGGACGCGAGCGAGCGGCTGGGCCGGCGCGTGACGGGGCTCACGCCGGCGGCCGCGGACCAGCTGCTGCGCTACGCGTGGCCGGGCAACGTGCGCGAGCTGCAGAACGCGCTCGAGCGCGCGGTGGCCCTGTGCGAGGGCACGCGCGTGGAGCCCGAGGACCTGCCGGAAGAGGTGCGCGCCGCGCCCCCGAGCCTCCTGCCCGGCGAGGGCGCGCCGCAGCGGCTCGAGGACATGGAGCGCGCGTACATCCTCGCGGTGCTCGCGCAGAACGAGGGCAACCGCGCGCACACCGCCGCGCAGCTGGGCATCGGTCCCGCGACGCTCTACCGCAAGCTCAAGGCCTACGGGCAGGCGCAGGACGCGTAGCGCGCGATGCGCTGGAAGAGATGACGCACCAGAACTTGCGTCGAACCTGAACCGACCCTCAGATGCGGCGCGTCGCGGATTGACTCCCCTCTCCTCCGAACCTCTCAGCCCGCGCAGGACAAGAGCAGCCGTGAACCAGGACCCGGGCGAGAAGCCCCGCAGTACCTCCAGCAGCAGCCTGCGCGGCGCCGACAAGCGGCGCACCCCGCGGGTGAGCGTGAACCTCACCGCGCACTGCCGCATCGGCACCCGCTTCATCCGCGACCCGGTGGCGGACCTCTCGCTGGGCGGGCTCTACCTGCGCACGCACGAGCCGGCGCGCGAGGGCACCCCGGTGCGCGCGGCGCTCGCCCTGCCCTCGCAGGACGGGCCGCGCTACCTCACCCTGGTGGGCAGCGTGGCGCGCGTGGACACCGACCCACGCGGCCACGCGCAGGGCCTGGGCGTGGCCTTCGCCGAGGAGCAGATGGCCGAGCAGGACCGCGCCCATCTCGGGGCGTTCATCGCCGAGCGGCTCGCCGCGGTGGCGTGAGCCCGGGCCCGGGCTAGTTCAGGTACTGGTCGCGGTCCGGCTTGTTGCGGTTCACCACCCGCAGGTGCTTGGGCCGCCCGGTGAGCCGGCGCTGCAGGCGCTTGTGGTTGAAGCGCAGCCAGAGCGTGCGCGGGCTGCCGCCGCGCACGTAGAGGAACGCGAGCGCCATGCCGAAGAGGTCCGGGAGCACGAGCCAGATGCTGCTGAACGCGGCGTTGAGCACCACGAAGCCCACACCCACGGCGGCGAGCCCATTGCCGGTCATCGGCAGGCCCCAGAAGTTCGCCTGCCCGCGCCCGATGTACAGGCCGTAGCCCACCCAGAGCACGGAGGTCATCACCGTGCCACCCGGGAAGGGCACGCCGAGCAGCGGCGTGAAGAGCAGCGCCACGGCCACGGTCAGCAGGCCCGCGAGGGCCGTGCAGCCCACCGCCAGGATGAAGAGTCGCCGCGAGCCCAGGCTCATCTCCAGCGCGCCGCCGATGCTCCAGGTGATGAGCACGCCGAAGATGACGCCGAGCGGGCTGGTCTCCACGAAGGCGTAGGTGAGGGGCTGCCAGAGCCGCAGGCCGTAGAGGAAGGACGCCGGGCGCAGGATGAGCAGGTCGCCCGCGGCGCCGTGGGTGAGCGCCACGAGCACCGAGCCCACCACCAGGCCCACCGCGAGCTTGGCCGCCATGGTGTCCAGGCCCACTCCTCCGCCGAAGCCTCCGAATCCTCCGCCGCGCATCGGTCGCATCCGTGTACGTCCTCTCGCCCGCTTCACGGGTGCCACAGCCCCCGGGGGTCCCCCCAAGGTGGTGGACCCGACGCCTGGGTGCAACCACTTCGCGCGGCCCGTGTTCCCGGGGCGCTCGTCACCGGACGCACGAAGGGCGCCCCCCGCACCGTGCGGAGGACGCCCTGGGGCCTGCGGCCAGAGGCCAGCGCTAGCTGCGCTGGCGGTAGAACAACGTGATGGTCAGGCAGTGGAACTCCTTGTCGGAGGACTGCGTGACGATCTTGTCGACGATCTCGACGTTCGGGTTGTCCTTGATCCACTTGGTGATGTTCTCACCCATGTTCTCGCGGTCACGCGCCAGCGTGGTGCTGAACACCTTGATGCCCGAGAAGACTGGTCCACCCATTCCGACCCTCGATGTAACCCGTGATTCCGGACGTTTACCGTGCCTTCCCGCGAGCGGCAAGGAACTGGGTGCAAAAACCGCCCGGGGGTGGGCCTAGCGGCCGGCCTTGCGGGCCTGGCAGGCGACCTCGTCCTTGCACGAGGGGCCCAGCCCCTCGGGGTGCGGACCCAGCGGCGCCTTGTCGCTCTCCTCCACCCCGCACAGCACGCACTTGCGCTTGCGGTTGCGGCGCTCGGCGCGGCGCTGCTCGGCGATCTCCTTGGCCCGCTCGCGGGCCGACTTCCCATCCACCTCGTTGCTCATCTCAAGCACCTGCTCGGAAATCAGAAAAGTTTGGGGGAGCGTCCAGAGGACCCCGGAGGACCCTCAGAGGGCACTTCAGAGTGCTTCGACGAGCACCGCGATGCCCTGGCCGCCGCCGATGCAGGCCGAACCGATACCATAGCGGGCGCCGCGGCGCTTGAGCTCGTAGAGCAGCGTCATGGTGATGCGCGCGCCGCTCGCGCCCAGCGGGTGGCCCACGGCGATGGCGCCGCCGTTCACGTTGGTGTGCTCGCGCGGCAGGCCCAGCTCCTTCTCCACCGCGAGGTACTGGGGCGCGAAGGCCTCGTTCACCTCGAAGAGCTCCACGTCCGAGAGCTTGCACCCGGCGCGCTCGAGCAGCTGGCGGATGGCGGGCGCGGGGCCGATGCCCATCACGCGTGGATCGCACCCGCTGATGCCCCAGTTGACGAGCCGCCCGAGCGGCTGCAGTCCACGCTTCTCGGCGAAGCTGCGGGTGGCCATGACCATGGAGCCCGCGCCGTCGCAGATGCCGCTGGCCGCGCCCGCGTGCACCACGCCGTCCTTCTTGAACACCTTGGGCAGCTTCTTGAGCCCCTCCACGGTGGTGTCCGGGCGGTTGTGCTCGTCGCGGGAGACCACGGTGTCGCCCTTCTTGCCCTTGAGCGTGAGCGGGGAGAGCTCCTGCGCGAGCCGGCCCGCCTCCTGCGCCGCGGCGAAGCGCCGCTGGCTGAGCACCGCGTACTCGTCCACTGCGTCCTGCGAGAGGGCGTAGTCCACCGCGAGCTGCTCGGCGGTGAGCGCCATGGCCTGGCCGGTGTAGCTGTCCGTGAGGGCGCTCCAGAGCATGTCCTCCATGCCGCCCTTGCCCAGCGGGAGGCCGAAGCGCGCGCCGCGGATGACGTGGGGCGCCTGGCTCATGCTCTCGGTGCCGCCGGCGAGCACGCACTCGGCCTGGCCGGTGATCATCTGCTCGGCGGCGGTGACGAAGGCCTGGAAGCCGGAGCCGCACAAGCGGTTCACGCCGAGCGCCGGCACGGGCACCGGCACGCCGACCTTGAGCCCCACGTGGCGCGGCAGGTAGATGGCGTCCGCGCTCGTCTGCACCACGTTGCCGTAGACCACGTGCTGCACGTCCTCGGGCGCCACCTTCGCCTGGGCCAGCGCCGCGCGGGCGCTCTCCACCGCGAGCTCCGTGGCGCTCAGGTCCTTGAGCGCGCCACCGTAGGTGCCGAAGGGCGTGCGCTTGCCCGACAGGAAGTAGATCTCTTCGCTTCGCGACGCGCTCTTCATGGCTCGGCCGGGCCTCCGCAGAGGGGTGGAAAAGGGCCCCTTTTCCTAGCGGGAGATGCCCGGCAGTGCACGCGCGAAAGGAGGCGTTCGTCCGGCATCCGGACGAGGGGGCTCAACCTGCGGAGATTGCAGGCTGATTCGCGCAGGCCTCCCGCGGACTCCCCCGCGCGGGCGCGCCGCCGGCAGCACGAGCCGGCTGGGCGCGCACGCACGGAAGGTGCGCGCTAGTCCTCGACGAAGGCCTTGAGCCGCCCCAGCGCGTCCGCCCACTGCTGCGAGAGCGCGTCGAGCGAGCGGCGCGCGCCGGCGAGCGCCTCCGGGCGCAGCGCGTAGAGGCTCTCGCGTCCGTGGCGCGCGGCCTCCACCAGGCCCACCTCCTCCAGCACCCGCAGGTGCTTGGTGATGGCCTGGCGGGTGACGGCCGCGCCGGCCGCGAGCTGGGAGATGGAGAGCGACGGGCCCGCGCTCAGCTTGCCCACCAGCGCGAGCCGCGTCTCGTCCCCCAGCGCGGCGAACACCGGAGCGTGCGCGCGCAGGCGGCGCGCGAGCAGCTCGCCGCTACGGCTTCGCGCCGACATGGGCGGACTCCACGTGCGCCTGGACGTTGCGCACCTGCTGCGCCCAGCCGCCCGCGTTCATGCGGAAGGCCTCGTCGCGGCGGCCCGGGGGCAACCGGTCGAAGCCGGACTCGGTCACCGTGAGCAGCACGGAGGAAGTGCGCGGCTCGAGCGTGAACTCCACCAGCGTGGGCGGCTCCTTCGAGTAGTCCACCTTGGGGTCCACCGCGTACGGGTGCCAGGTGAAGGAGAAGAGCCGCTCGGGCTCCATGCGCTGCACCTGCACCTCCATCACCAGGTGCTCGTAGCCCGGGTGGGTGATGTGGCCGCGCGTGCGCTGGCCGGGGACGAAGGGCGCCTCCAGCTTCACCCGGAACCACTCGCCGAACTCCCGGTGGTCCGTGAGGGCGCGCCACACGCGCGCCGGGGTGGCCTTCAGCTCGATGCGCTGCTCGATGCGATCCGTGCTCGACGGGCTCACTGCGTTCGACGGGCTCATGTGCAACCTCCGGGTTGCCCAATAACCCGGGCGCAGTGAACATGCAACCTCCGGGTTGCATCCCAGCCCTCGGGCACGCGCACGGGCTCCAACGCCGCGCCGCGGGCGCGCTAGGGTGGCGCCCGCCATGACCCTTCGTCCCCTCGCCCTGCTCCTGCTGCTCTGCCTCGACCTCACCGCTTGCAAGCGCGCCTCCGAGCGCGAGGAGGAGGAGGCCGAAGAGCGCGAGCGGGAGCACGCGGCGAAGCTCACCGAGGTGGCACTGGTGCCGATGTCCATGTCCGAGCTGCCGGAGCTGACGGCGGCCGCGCCCGCCGTGCAGCAGCACTTCCCCGGCCTGCGCGTGCGGGTGGGGTCGCGGCGCCTGCTCGCCCCCGCGGCGCGCCCCAAGGGCGGCGCCACGCAGGCGAGCGCGGAGAAGCTGTTCTCCACCAGCACCGGCGCCCCGGGCGACGTGTATGTGGTGGAGGAGGACCTGCGCACCCAGCAGCGCGAGCACGTGTTCTCCGCGCACGACGCCGAGACCTCGCGCGCCGTGGTCTCGCTCTCGCGGCTGCGCGACCCCGCGGGTCAGCCCACCCAACCGGGCGCGCCGGTGGATGCCGCCGCGCGCGCCCGCGCCACCGCGCGCCTCGAGTTCCAGCTCACCGCTGCCGTCGCCCAGCTGCTCGGGGTGAGCGCGCCCTGTGGCACGCGCGAGTGCGTGCTCGCCCCCGTCGAGGACGTGCGCGAGATGGACGCGCGCGGCACGCACCTGTGCGCGGCGCACCAGCAGGAGGTCACGAAGCAAATCAAGACGCTCGCGGGACCAGGGCAAAAATGACCCTCCCGGGGGGCATTTGCACGACCAACGATCACCCCACTACAGTCCCGGCCCCGCAGAACTGCAGAGCTGTGAAATTGAACCTGTAGGGGGTCCAACTTGCCAGGGCAGAAGCGAGTACTCGTCGGCTTGATCGCCGGCGTCAGCGTGACGGCAGCAGGCGCAGGTGGAGTGGCTGCGTACAACCAGTGGCGCAACCCCGCGGTGCGGGCGCAGCCCACGGACTTCGAGAAGACGGGCGATGCGGAGATGCCCTTCCGCCTCAAGCCCAACCTGGCCAAGCTGCGCCTGGAGGCGATCCGCGGCGAGACCGGGGAGAGCGAGAAGGGCGAGTGGGACGACGCGCGCATGCGCCAGATGGCGATGCGCAACTACTACGGCGAGCAGACCGCGCCGCTGCGCCAGCAGCTGGTGCGCACCGCCGCCCAGGAGGCGCTGCGCTGGAAGAGCACGCTGCCCGCGGCGCTGCGCCAGCGCAACGGCGTGGCCGAGCCCGTGGCGGGCGCGCTCGCCGGCCCCGGCAAGGCGTGGGTCAACCTGGGCCCCACCGATGCGAACTACGAGTCCAACGGCGTGGAGTACCTCCAGGTCGACTCGGGCCGGCCCACCGGCATCGAGGTGGACCCCACCAACCCGGACATCGTCTACTCGGCCACCTCGGGCGGCGGCCTCTGGAAGACCTTCAACTTCGGCGCGAAGAACCCCACCTGGTACCCGGTGACCGAGGGCATCGGGAACCTGGCGATCGGCGCGCTGGCCATGGACCACGCGAATCCGCAGGTGCTCTTCCTCGGCCTCGGTGACGCGTTCGACACCGCGGGCGGCCAGGTCATCAAGACCACCAACGGCGGCTCCACCTGGTCCGCGCCGGTGCAGGTGAGCGGTCAGTACCCGGCCGGCACCCTGGGCTACACCACCCCCATCCCGGTGGATGCGGCGCGCTTCCGCTCCCTGGCGGTGGACCCGGCCAACTCCAACCTGGTGCTGGCGGGCACGGACATCGGCCTCTTCCGCTCCACGGACGCCGGCGCCACCTGGGCGCTGGTGGACCTGCCCAACGCGAGCCCCAGCGCCGAGGAGGTCTGGTCGGTCGCGTACACGGGCCAGGTGGGCGGCGTCTCGCGCTGGGTGGTGAGCGGCGTGGACCTGGGCACCGGCGTCGGTGACATCTGGCTCTCCACGGACGCGGGCGCGAGCTTCACCTCGCGCAGCAACGTGGCGGGCGGCGTGCCCGCCGTGACGGGCGGCGCGGGCCGCATCGACGTGGCCGCGGGCAGCGCGAAGGCGGACCCCGCCACCACCGTGCTCTACGCGCAGGTGGCGAGCCTGCCGGGCGACGCGGGCGTGGACATCTGGCGCTCGACGGACGGCGGCCAGACCTGGGTGAGCGCGTGGGGCACCCTGCGCAACCCCACCCTCGTCACCCCCTGGGGCAGCAACTACTGCGACACCCAGGACGTGCAGCACGGCCAGGCCTGGTACAACCAGGCGATCGCCGTGGACCCGCGCGACGACAAGCGCGTGGTGATGGGCGGCAACTACTGCAGCATCCGCACGCTGGACGGCCTGGCCGCGAGCCCCGTCTGGGAGAACATCTCGCACTGGCTGCCCGCGGGCGCGGGCGGCACCACGGCCGAGGGCCGGCTCGCCTACGTGCACGCGGACTGGCACACCATCCGCATCGCGACCAGCAAGAACGTGTTCGGCACGCCGGTCACGATGGTGATCGCCGGCACGGACGGCGGCCTCTTCGTCTCGCGCGACGCCTTCACCCCGGGCCCCATCGACGACACCACGGTCACCTGGGACTTCCCCAACCGCGGCATCGTCAGCCACCTCTTCTACAACCTGGGCACCGGCGACACCGCGATGGGCACCCAGGCGGTGGTGTTCGGCGGCCTGCAGGACAACGGCACCCGCTTCCGCGACAGCGCGAGCCAGCCCACGACCTTCAACCAGGTCGTCGGCGGCGACGGCTTCGGCGCGGCGGTGGCCGAGACCCCGGGCGACAGCGTGTACTGGGGCTCGCTCTACTACACGAGCTCCACGGTCTGTGACCCGGACCACTCGGACTGCAACCGCGGCGAGAACTGGTACTACTACGGGCCCACGGACGACTACCCGTCGCTCATCTGCCCGGGCGACAACGTGGCGAACCAGTTCATCACCCGCCTGCAGCCGGCGCGCGCGGCCACGGCCGCCACCGGCCCCGGCGTCTACACCGTGACGGACCTCGGCGTGTGGCGCTACCGCGGTGACCCCTTCGCGGCGGGCGCGGGCAGCTGGGAGATGCTCGGCAACCCGGCAGACACCACCACCGCGGGCGCCTGCGCCCCCGGCGGCGCGGTGAACCGCAACCTCGGCGTCGCGGCCACGCAGGACGGCCTCATCGGCGTGGCGCTCAGCGGCGGCCGCTTCCGCGTGACGAGCAACTGCACCCTCACCACCCCGGCGAGCCAGTGCACCTGGACGCGCACCAACCCCATGGGCGCGGACCTCAACGGCAACGGCACGGTCGACGCGAGCGAGCGGATGACCTCCACCTCGAGCATCGACTTCCCGCCGGGCCCGGTGGCCGGCAAGCAGCCCGGGGACGTGTTCGTGGTGGCCAGCGTGACGCCCTCCACGGCAGACGGCGCCCCGGTGCCGGACGCGCTCGGCCGCCTCTTCATCACCGAGAACCGCGGCGCCACCTGGCGGCCGCTCAAGGGCAACGGCACCTCCGACCTGCCCAACCTGCCCATCGACGTGGTGCGCTACGACCCGAGCGACCTGAGCAACCAGACCCTGTACGTGGGCAACGCGCTCGGCGTGTACCGCACCACGGACGGCGGCCAGACCTGGGAGCGCTTCGGCCAGGGCCTGCCCATGGTCTCGGTGCGCGACATCGTGGTCAGCAAGACCGGCTCCTTCGTGCGCGTGGCCACCTTCGGCCGCGGGCTCTGGGAGATCTACCCGTCCGCCACCGCCGAGAAGGGCGTGAACGGCAACGGTGACTTCGACCGCAACCTCGTCATCGACTTCAACGACGTGCTCGCGGCCGCCAACCGCACCGGCACCAGCCCCGCCACCACGAGCCAGCCCTACTACGACTGGAACATGGACCTGACGGGCACGGTGAACGGCATCGACGACGCGGACCTCGCCGCCGTGCTCACGCACGTGGGAGGCCGCCCGTGACCGCGACGCGACGCCCCTCTTCCAACTCCAGCCTCCACCGGGAGTCCCAGATCTTGCGTTACCCGTCTGCAGTAGTTGCCTCGCTCCTCCTCGGCCTGGCGGTGCTCGCCGGCTGCGGAGGTTCCGACTCGAACAACACCCTCGCCGTCACCTCCCAGCCCGGCGACACCGTGGCCGGAAAGGAGTTCTCGCTCACCGTCACCGTGCGTGACGAGAAGGGCAAGACCGTGGAGGACGCCAAGGGCGAGGTGGAGCTGTCGCTCGCCAGCGCTCCGGCAGGCGCCACGCTCTCCGGCGTGACCCACCGCGCGCCCACCAAGGGCGTGGCGGTGTTCAGCGGCCTCGTGCTCACCCAGGCGGGTGAGGGCGTGGTGATCAAGGCCACCCAGCAGGGCCACGAGGCGAGCACCAGCGCCTTCAAGGTCAGCGCGGGTGCGGCCGCCGCCGTGACGCTCACCGGGACCACGACCCCCCTGGACGACGTCTCCATCGGCCAGGAGCTGCCGGTGCTGCACGTCCTGCTCAAGGATGCGTACGGCAACCCGGCGACCGGCGCGAGCGGTGCGGTCAGCGTGACGCTGATCGACGTGAACCACACCGGCGCCACCCTGAGCGGCACGCTCACGGCACCGGTGGTCAACGGCGAGGCCACCTTCGCGGACCTCGCGGTGGACAAGCCCGGCGACTACCAGCTGAGCGTGGTGGGCGGCACCCTCACCGCCTCCAAGACCGAGGCCTTCAACGTGAAGGACGGCCGGCTCACCTTCGCGGCGCAGCCCGCCGCGAGCGCCGTGGCCGGCACCTCGCTGGGCACCATCAAGGTCGAGGCCCGCAACGGCGCGGGCAAGCTGGACACCAAGGCGCAGGGCGAGGTTGCCCTCTCGCTCGGCAACGCGAACGGCGCCGAGCTGCAGGGCCTCACGACGGCGCCCTTCGTCTCGGGCGTGGCCACCTTCCGGGGCCTCAGCGTGGAGAAGGCCGGCACGGGCTACACGCTGAAGGCGACCGCGAGCGGGCGCGCGAGCGGCACCAGCACCGCGTTCGACGTGACGGCCGCGGCCGGAGTGACCGCGAGCCTGACCTCGACCCCGGCGGGCGCCGTGGCCGGGGTGGCGTTCACGCCGGTGGTGACGGCGGCGGTGGTGGATGCCTTCGGCAACCCCGCCGATGCGGTGGTGAAGCTCTCGGTGGCCAGCGCCCCCGAGGGTGGCACCCTGCAGGGCACCCTGTCCCAGGCGAGCAGCGGCGGCGTGGCCACCTTCACCGGCGTGAGCGCGCGGGTGGCGGGGAGCTACACGCTGCAGGTCGCCATCGGCTCGGGGGCCCCCTCGGTGGGCAGCGCCTTCGAGGTCTCTGCGGCGGAGGTGGCCCAGGTCGTCGCCACCCGCGTGCCGGCCTCCTCCGTCGTGGCGGGTCAGAGCCTCGCGCTCTCCTACCGGCTCGAGGATGCGTTCGGCAACGTGGTTCCCACCGCGCAGACGGTGACGCTGTCGCTCGTCGGCGGCCCCTCGGGTGCGCCGCTGCACGGCACCCTCACGGCGAGCTCGAGCCAGGGCGTGGCGAGCTTCTCGGACGTGTCCCTGTCCCAGGCCGGCACGGGCTACGTGCTGCGCGCCGCGGTCAGCGAGACCGTGTACGCGGACACCTCGGCCTTCGACGTGACGCCGGCGGCTGCCACCCAGGTGGTGTCCTCCAGCGGCCCGCCGAGCGAGGTGGGTGCGGGCCGTCCCTTCGACGTCGCCTTCACGCTGAAGGATGCGTTCGGCAACGTGGCCACCGCCGAGGCGGGCTCCGTGGCGCTCTCGCTCGTCGGGGGCCCTGCGGGTGCGGCCCTGGGCGGCACGGTCGCCGTTCCCGTCTCCAACGGGACCGCGACCTTCGAGGGCGTGTCGGTGAGCGACGTCGGCACCGGCTACGTGCTGCGCGCGACCTTCGGCAGCCTCCACGGTGACACCGCTGCCTTCGCGGCGGTGCCCGTCCCGGCGGCCGAGGTGCTGGCCGCGCGGGCGCCTCCGGCGGAGGTGGTGGTGGGCCGTCCCTTCGACGTGTCCTTCACCCTGAAGGATGCGTTCGGCAACGTGGCGGCCACCGAGACGCGCGAGGTGACGCTCTCGCTCGTGGGCGGCGCGGCGGGCGCGAAGCTGGGCGGGACGCTGACCGCGACCCCGGACAAGGGCATCGTGACCTTCACGGGCCTGACCGTGGACACGGTGGGCACCGGCTACACGCTGCGCGCCACCCTCGGCGACCTGCACGGGGACAGCGCGGCGTTCTCCGTGGTGGCGTCCGGCCTCGCCTACACCGCGCCCAGCACGGGCTCGGTGCGCCTGGTGACCAACCCGGCCTCCACCGCCTCGCACCTGGTGCTCGACCTGGTGGCGAGCGAGGCCCTGACGGGCTTCGGCGTGGGCTTCAACCTGCCGGTCAACCCGGCCACGGTGCGCCTGGCCAAGTTCACCCCGGGCACGGTGCTCAACCCCGGCAAGGCCCCGATGGCGGCGCTGGCGAAGCTGCCCGCGTCCGGCCCGATGAGCGGCACGCTCGTCGCGGTGCAGAGCCAGAAGGCAGGGGGCAGCGGCGGCGTCCCGGATGACACGGTCATCCCGGCCGGCACGGTGCTCTTCTCCGTCGCGCTGGACCTGCAGCCGGGCATCACCACGTCCAGCGTGGTGTTCGACGGCGCGGCGCTCAGCAGCAACACCGCGTTCGATGCGGCGCTGCGCGACCACGCCGGCAACACGGTGGTGGGCCGCGCGGGCTTCGGCATCGGCAAGCTCGAGGTGCTCGGCGCGCCGTAGCGCCGGGCTCCGTCTCACCTCCGGGGCCGCCTTGCTCCGGAGCCTCTCACCCGAGGGGCTCCGGGCGCGGGGCGGCCCCACCCTTTTCGGGGCTCAGGCGAAGTGCAGCGCACCCACCGCACGCAGGGAGCCCACCTGCTCACCACGCGTGGTGCGGAGGGCGGGCTCCGCGTGGTGGGCGAGCGGGGCGAGGTCCAGCGCGAAGCGCTCGCCACTCCGGGCCATCAGCTCCTTCAGCACGTGGAGCAGCGCGGGCGGGGCGCAGCGCATGTCGCCGTCCTCCACCTTGAGCGCGATGCCCAGCCCCAGGGGCACCACCACGGCGCTGTAGATGCCCTCGGCGCCCACCTTGGCGAGCACGCTCCCGCGCGCGAGCGCCATCAGCTCCGTACACAGGCGCCCGGTGCCCGCCACGAGCTCGGGGTGGGCGGCCATCGCCTCGCACAGGCGCTGCGCCGCGGGCTCGGCCGAGGTGCCGAGCCGCGCGTAGGCGAGCGCCATGGCGTGCAGCGGCACCCCGAAGTTCACCGCCGTGCAGCCGTCCACCGCGAGCAGCACCTGCTCGCGCGGCACGTCCGTCCAGCGCGAGAGCTCGTCCAGGATGCGCTCCTGCAGCGGGTGCCCGCGCCGCTCGTAGCCCTCGAGCGGCCAGCCCCGGTGGCGCGCGAGCGCGAGCATGCCGGCGTGCTTGCCCGAGCAGTTGCTCCAGTGCGGCGTGGGGGCCACGCCCTCGCGCGCCGCCGCGTCTGCCACGGCCTGCGACAGCGGCGGGTGCGGCCCGCAGGCGAGCTGCGCCTCGGTGTTGCCCGCGAGCTGCAGCATGCGCTGCGCGAGCGCGCGGTGCACCGGCTCGCTCGAGTGCGAGGCGCACGCGAGCGCGAGCTCGCGCGGCCCGAAGCCGTACGCGTCCGCGGCCCCGTCCTGCACCAGCGGCAGCGCCTGGAAGGCCTTGCAGGCGGAGCGCCAGAAGGTGACCAGGCCGGGGTCTCCCGCGCTCGCCACCCGCCTCCCCCGCGCGTCCACCACCGCCACGTGCACGCGGTGCACGGACTCGCGGTGACCGGAGCGGGTGGACTCGATGCTGAGCGGCGGGGAGAGCTGGGACATGGTGGCCCGCGCCATAGCACGCGCGCCGCCCGCCTGCCTCAGCGCGTACTGCCCTCCCCGAGCGCGCGGCGCAGGCGCTCGCCCGCGCTCGCCACCAGCTCGAGCAGGTGCCCGGCCTCGCCGCGCTCCGAGAGCGAGGCCAGCGTCTCGCCGGTGGCCGCGTCCTGCACGCGCACGTCCAGGCGCAGGGGGCCCGCGTCCCGGTCCGGGCCGGCGCCGCTCGCGAGCAGCAGGTAGGTGCCGCTCACCACCAGGTCCACGCCCGCGCGCGCGTGCAGCTGCTGCAGCTGGACGCGGCCGGGCTCCAGGCCTGGCGGGGGAGTAAGCGGGGCCAGCGCCTCGCCCGGAACGGTGCGCAGGCGCGGCGCGGCGGCGAGCTCCATGGCGAGCAGCTCGCGCAGCGCGGTGGACAGCCACTGCGCCTCGTCGCGGCCGGAGAGGTTGCGAAAGCCCAGCACCGCCACGGCGCGGCGGGCGGCGGCGGGCGCCGGGGCGTACACCTCCGGCTCGTCCGGGACGGGGGCGGCGTCGCGGCGCGCGGCCACGCCGAGTCCCCCGCCCACCAGCGCGAGCCCCGCGGCGAGCGCGCCCGCGGCAGGCAGCAGCCAGGGGCGGCGGGGCGCGGGGCCCTCGAGCGCGCGAAGCAGCGCGTGCCCGCTCTGGAAGCGGCGAGCGGGGTCGCGCTCGAGCAGGCGCAGGACGGCGTGCTCCCAGCGCCGGTCGAGCCCGGGCACGTAGCGGCGCGGGCTGGGCGGCGGCTGGCGCAGGCGGCGCATTGCGGTGGCGAGCGCGGAGGTCTCGCGGAAGGGCCGCGCGCCGGTGAGCAGCTCGTAGAGCACGATGCCCAGCGCGTAGAGGTCCGTGGCGGGCGTGATGGGGCCGCCCTCCAGCTGCTCGGGCGCCATGTACGCGGGCGTGCCGATGAGGTCTCCCGTGCGCGAGACCGAGGAGGTGTCGCGCGCGTGGAGGCTTCGCGCGAGCCCGAAGTCGGTGAGGACCACGCGCAGCGCGTCCTGACCGTCCGGCTCGAGCACGAGCAGCACGTTGCTCGCCTTGAGGTCGCGGTGGATGACGCCCGCGGCGTGCGCGGCGCTCAAGCCCGCCACCATCTGGCGCACCAGGGGCAGCGCGTCCTGCGTGGACACCTGCCCCTCGCGGCGCAGCAGGTCGTCCAGCGTCTCGCCCCGCAGGAACTCCATGGTGAGGAAGGGGCGGGCAGCCCCCCCGCCGCGCGGCCGCGACAGCCCCACGTCGAAGATGCGGCACACGTTGGGGTGCGTCACCCGCCGCGCGAGCTGCACCTCGCGCCGGAAGCGCTCCACCGCGCCGTCCGCCTCGGCCGCTTCCATCGGCAGGATGACCTTGAGCGCCACCGTGTCCTGCAGCTCCAGGTCCAGCGCCTCGTAGACCTCGCCCATCCCGCCGCGCGCCACGCGCGAGAGGATGCGGTAGCGGCCCGCCACCTCCTCGCCCACCGCGAACACCGCCAGCGCCGGGTCCGGCGGCCGCTCGCGGGTCGCCTCGCTCAAGGGGTCGATGTCCCCGGACTCGCGGCCGCAGACCTCCTCCGTCGGCCCCTCCGTGGGGCCTTCGAGCGCATCCCACGTCGCGTCCGGCGCCTTCGGCGAGGGGGGAGCAGGCGGTCGGGAGTCGCTCACGCGGAGGGCTCGGCGGAAGGTGTCCAGAGGGGGAGAGGCGGGAAGCCCGCGGAGTGTAGGCGGGCCCCTGCGGGCAAAGCCAGACAGCGGCGCGGGTTTTTCCCGGGTCACTGGACCTCCGGGCAATGGTCCGGGGATGTGCAGCGGTGCGCCCGGCTGTTCTTCCCCCAGCACGGCGCACCCCCAACCCGCCCCTGGGGTTGTAGGGTGCCGGCCACCTTTCCAGCGTTCCCACCCTCCTCCCGAGGTACCCCGCGTGATCAACGCCTTCCCCCGCGTTCCCCCGCCCAAGAACGAGCCGGTCCTCTCCTACGCCGCCGGGACCCCCGAGCGCGCCGAGGTGCAGGCGGCCCTCAAGCGCATGGCGGCCGAGAAGATCGAGATCCCGGTCATCATCGGCGGCAAGCACGTGCGCACCGGCAAGACGGACGAGGTGCGCATGCCGCACCGCCACAGCCACGTGCTGGCCACCCTGCACGAGGGCGACGCCGCCATCACCCAGCGCGCCATCGAGAACGGCCTCTCGGTGAAGGACGAGTGGAGCCGCATGCCCTTCCACGCGCGCGCGGCCATCTTCCTGCGCGCCGCCGAGCTGCTCGCCACCCGCTACCGGCCCATCCTGAACGCGGCCACCATGCTGGGGCAGAGCAAGACGGCGCACCAGGCGGAGATCGACGCGGCCTGCGAGTCCATCGACTTCCTGCGCTGGAACGTCCACTTCGCCGAGCAGCTGTTGATGCAGCAGCCGGAGGCGGCGCCGCAGAACTGGAACATGACGGACTACCGCCCGCTGGACGGCTTCGTCTTCGCGGTGGCCCCGTTCAACTTCACCTCCATCGCGCTCAACCTGCCCACGGCGCCCGCCATCATGGGCAACGTGGTGCTGTTCAAGCCCTCGAGCACCGCGGCCTACAGCGCCTGGTACATCATGGAGCTCTTGCGCGAGGCGGGCCTGCCGGACGGCGTCATCAACATGGTGCCCGGCGACGGCCCCACCATCGGCAACGTGGCGCTCACCCACCCGCAGCTGGGCGGCGTGCACTTCACCGGCTCCACGCCCACCTTCCAGTCGATGTGGCGCACCGTGGGCGAGAACATCGCGCGCTACAAGCAGTACCCGCGCCTGGTGGGCGAGACGGGCGGCAAGGACTTCATCTTCGTGCACGCCTCGGCGGCGGACGACCTGGACGCCGTGGCGACCGCGATCGTGCGCGGCGGCTACGAGTACCAGGGCCAGAAGTGCTCCGCCGCGAGCCGCATCTACGTGCCGCAGAGCATGTGGCCCAAGCTCAAGGCGCGCCTGCAGGAGTTCATCTCGGAGCTCCGCATGGGCGACCCCACGGACTTCCGCAACTTCATGGGCGCAGTCATCGACGAGAAGAGCTTCAAGCGGACCAGCGCGTACCTGGAGCTCGCGAAGCAGGGCGGCAGCGAGGCCAGCATCGTCGCCGGCGGCGACGCCGACCGCAGCGAGGGCTGGTTCGTGAAGCCCACGCTGGTGCAGCTGGAGAACCCGCGCCACCGCATCATGCAGGAGGAGATCTTCGCCCCCGTGGTGGGCCTGCACGTCTACCCGGACGCGAAGTTCGAGGAGACCCTGCGCGAGGTGGACCAGTCCGCGGCCTACGCGCTCACCGGCGCCATCTTCGGGCGCGACCGCAAGGCCATCGAGACGGCGATGGACCTGCTGCGCCACGCGGCCGGCAACTTCTACATCAACGACAAGCCCACCGGCGCCGTGGTGGGCCAGCAGCCCTTCGGCGGCAGCCGCGCCTCGGGCACCAACGACAAGGCCGGCTCGATGCTCAACCTGGTGCGCTGGACCAGCCCGCGTACCATCAAGGAGAACTTCGTGCCGCCCACCCGCGTCCCCTACCCCTACCTCGACAAATAGCGGGGCGCGCCCATGGTCACCCTGGTGGAGGGCCCCTCCCGGGCCGAGATCGTCCCCGAGCGCGGCGCGCTCGTCTCGCGCTTCAGCGTAGCGAGCGAGCCGGTGCTCTTCCTCGACGAGCGCACGCTCGCGGATCCGAAGAAGAGCGTGCGCGGCGGCATCCCGCTGCTCTTCCCCAGCCCCGGCGTCATCCCCGGCGGGAAGTACGCGGTGGACGGGCGCGAGGTCTCGATGCGCAAGCACGGCTTCGCGCGCGACCTGCCCTGGACGCTGGAGGCGCAGGAGGCAGACCGCGCCGTGCTGCGGCTCGAGAGCAGCGAGCAGACGCGCCGCGAGTTCCCCTGGGACTTCGAGGCGCGACTCTTCGTGCGGCTGCAGGGCCCGGCGCTGCACCTCGCCTTCCAGGTGAAGAACCGGGATGCGCGCCGCATGCCCCTGCACCTCGGGATGCACCCCTACTTCTACGTGCCGCAGCCGCAGAAGGCGCACGTGCGCATCGAGACGGACGCGACGCGCGCCTTCGACAACCTGCAGGGCCGCGAGCGCCCCTTCCAGGGCTTTCCCCTCGAGGACCCCGAGGTGGACCTGCACCTGCTCGACCACTCGCCGCACGGCACCGTCGTGCACCGCGGGCAGGGCCTGCGGCCGGTGCGCCTCGCGTGGAGCCCGGAGTTCCACACGATGGTGGTGTGGACCCTGGGCGGGCGCGACTTCGTCTGCGTGGAGCCATGGACGGCGCGCGGCGGCGCGCTGAAGACCGGCGAGGGGCTGCTGTGGCTCGCGCCCGGAGAGACGCGCGCGCTGCAGCTGAGCATCGCGGTGTAGGCAGTCCGGGCACCCCCGAAGCGTGGAATAATCCCGCGCTCGAACCGTCACGCGGGGTGCCATGAATCGAGTCCTTCCGTGGAGTGCCCTCGCCGTCTCGCTCGCCGCGCTCGCCGTGACGCTGCTCCGGCACGAGCCGCCGCCCCCTCCGCCCGGGACCGCTGACGCGGTGGAGGGCCCCACCCGCGCGCAGTTCGACGCGTACGCACGGCGCGTGGAGGCGCTCGAGGTGACCACGCTCTCGCTCGCGCGGCGGGCGGCGGCGCTCGAGCACGGGATGACGGGGGCACCGGGCGCAGCGCCCGTGGGCACGGGCGCGCAGGTGCCCGCGGACGCGGCGGCGCTCGCCGAGCAGGTGCAGCAGCTGCGCGCGGACGTGCAGGGGCTCATCGTGGGCGAGTCCATGAACAGCCCCGAGGGGCGCGAGCAGCTCAAGGCGGCCGTCGTCGCCGCGCAGCAGGAGCTGATGCAGGAGCGCTTCCAGTCGCGCCAGCAGCAGGCGACGCAGGCGCGCCAGGAGCGGCTGCAGCGCTTCGTCCAGGAGGCGCGCCTGAGCGGCAGCCAGGAGCGGGAGCTCACGCGCCTGCTGGACACCGAGGCCCAGAAGCGCGAGGCGCTCTTCGCCCAGCGCCAGGCAGGCGCGGGTGGCGACGGGCAGCCGGTGCGCGAGCAGATGCGCGCGCTGCGCAGCGAGACGGACGCCGCGGTGGGCCGCGTGCTCGACGAGAGCCAGCGCGCCGCCTACGAGCAGATGCGCCGCGAGGAGCGGCCCGGCGGCGGGCGCGGCCGCTTCGGGGGTGGCGAGTCGGCGGCGCCCTCGCCGTAGGGGCTCAGCGCCTTCCCGGCCGCAGCAGCTGGTAGCCGTTCGCCGGCTGCACGTTCTCCAGCTCGAGCACCAGCTCGCCCGTGGGCAGCTCCCAGTAGACGTCCATGCGCGCGTTGTCGACGGTGTTGAGCCGCCGGTACGAGAGCAGCGGCTCCCACGTCACGCCGTCCAGGCTGCCGTAGAGGTAGGCGTTCTCCGCGCCCGGCGGGTAGATGTCTCCGCCCGGCTCGCGCGTGGCCCCGATGACGAAGCCGCCGCTGCGCACCGTATGGCCCGAGTAGCTGGGGCCGGGGAGCTGCGCGAGCACCGTGTACACGCCGGTGGGTGAGAGCCGCCCGATGGCCGGGCGCTCGGGCAGGAAGGAGATGTCCTGCCCGAAGATCAGATCCCCGTTGGGCAGCACCTCCGCGTCCACGATGATGCCCTCCTGCCCGGTAAGCAGCGTGGTCCAGGTGCGCCCCGCGTCCGTGGAGCGCAGCGTGGCGCCCTGCGGCGTCGTGTCCCCGAAGTAGATCCACAGCGCGCTGCGCGCAGGGTCCGCCCGCAGGCCGTGTGCGTGGCGGTGCCCGTTGAGCGTGGCGCGCACGCTCCAGGTGGCGCCGTTGTCGGTGCTCGCCCAGACCCGGATGGGCGTCGCCTCACCGGTGAAGGTCTGGTACTCCGCCCAGTACACGGTCCCGTCGAGCTCGGCGATGCTGTGCGGCGTGAGCATCCGGTACACCCCCGCGCTCAGCACCTCGCTCCAGGTGCGCCCGCCGTCCGTCGAGCGCGAGAGCCAGTGCGAGCTGCTGCGCTGCGTGTCCGCGATCAGCGTGCCGTTGGAGAGCACCGCCAGCTCCTTGAAGCTGCTGCCGTTCGGGTGCGTCCCGCGCAGGGTCCAGGTGCGCGCGTTGTCCGTGCTCGCGTAGAGCCGCGACTCCGACTCGCCGAAGCGCGTGGCGTAGGCCGTGCCGCTGCCGTCCACGCCGAGGAAGTTGAAGCGCGTCTCGGTGAGCGTCACCGACAGCGTGAGGCGGGTGCCCGTGCCTGCGTCCGGAACGCCTGCATCCGGCGACGTCCCGGCGTCGGGCGAGCCGGCATCTGGCACACCCGCATCCGGAGTCCCCGCGTCCGGGACGCCTCCGTCCGTCGGGGGCGGTGCGCCGCCGAGCGAGGTGAGGACGAAGTCGTCGAAGACCACGCCCGCGCGCAACGTCCACAGGCCCGCGTAGCCCGCCGTGCCCAGCGCACTGCTGGAGCTGTCCGTCACCTGCAGCCGCACGCTGCCGTTCACCGAGGCGGTGAGCTGCACGGGCCCACTGCCCGAGGCGCTGAGCTTGAGGGTACCGCCCGTGCTCGCGGAGGCGAGGCCGCTCGAGGCCGTGCCGAGCACGGTGCTCGTGCCCCCACGGAAGCGGCGAATCTGCACGCTGTTGTCCGAGCGCAGGACGAGATCGTACCGGTCGCCGGTCGCACCGGCCGTGGGCGAGCGCAGGTACACGCCAGCCTCGGACACGCCGAAGCTCGTCACCAGTGCCTGCACCTCGCAGTCGCGGCAGCTCGCCCCGAGCGCGGCGAGCTGGTCCGCGCCGTCGAGGTCAGATGCAACGTTGTTGCGATAGAGGAACCACAGCCCGCGCACTGCCTGCCAAGAGGTGCCCAGGCTGGTGCGCGTGAAGTCGTCGGAGAACAGCACGCCGCCAGGGCCTGGAGCGCCCGCGTCGGGTGTCCCTGCATCCGGCGCTCCGGCATCGGGGAGGCCCGCGTCGGGTGCGCCTGCATCCGGCAGCCCCGCATCGGGCACGCCTGCGTCTGACGACCCTGCGTCCGGGGCGCCCGCATCAGGCGCTCCCGCATCCGGCACGCCGGCGTCCGGCGGCCCTGCGTCCGGGGCACCCGCGTCCGGCAGGCCCGCATCAGGAGTACCGGCATCGGGAACTCCGGCATCGGGAAGACCTGCGTCCGGCACTCCAGCATCGGACGCTCCTGCATCCGGAACGCCCGCATCCGGAACGCCCGCATCCGGAACGCCCGCATCCGGCGTACCGCTCGTGCCCTCTATCCAGAGCCGGAAGGCATCGAAGACCACGCCCGCGCGGTTCGTCCACAGGCCGCCGTAGCCCGCCTCGACGAGGGCGCTCGGTCCGGTGTCCTCGGTGCTCACCCGGGGCACGCCGTTCACCGCGAGCACGAGCGACACGGGCGCGCTGCCCACGGCGCTCAGCGAGAGCTTCGCGGGCGTGTCCAACGCGGCGAGGCCACTCGCCGCCGAGCCGAGCACGGTGACCAGGCCCGCGCGGTGCCGATGGACCTGCACGCGCCCATCTCCCAGCAGCACCGCGTCGTAGCGGTCATCGGGGCGCAGCGCCGGCGCGCGCAGGAACAGCCCCGTCTCGGGCACTCCGAAGCCGAGCACGGTGGCCTCCACGCGGCAGTCGCGGCAAGTGGCGCCGTTGGCGTAGGCTTGGTTCCCGGAGTCCCGGTCCGAGGCCGCCCGGCCGTCCGTGAAGTACACCCCGCTCACCTGCGTCCACGCAGACCCCAGGCTCGCCGCGTTGCGGCCGAAGTCATCCGAGAGCAGTAACGTTCCGGCAGGCGGAGGCGGGGGCGCACCCGCGTCCCCGGCGCCCGCGTCCGGCATGCCCGCATCCGGGCTGCCCGCATCGGGCGAGCCCGCATCCGGCGTGCCGCCGTCCACCTCGGGGGCGAGCGCGTCGCTGAAGGCATAGAGCTCGTTGCCGCCCACCCCGGCGTTCGCGGTGTTCGAGTAGACGCAGGGCACGGCCACGCCCGCGGGCAGCACTTCCACCGCGGCCGGGTAGCCCTTCCACGTGGCGCTGCCGTCCAGCAGCACGGGGGCGGAGAGCACTCCGCTCTCGAGCACGCGCTCCTCCAGGCGGAAGCTGGTGTCGGTGAGGGCGCGGTTGGTGCAGATGACGAGCCGCGAGCCCACGCGGGTGATCGCCGGCTGGGCGGCCCACTCGCCTGCGAACAGCACCGTGCGCGGGCCGAAGGAGGTGCCGTCGAAGTAGCGGTGCAGCAGCACCTCGCTCTCGTCCTTGTAGACGAGGTGCATCCCGCCCTCGGGCGTGGCAACCGCCGAGAGCGCGGCGCCGTGGTAGATGGCCTCGGGGAAGGCCTGCGTGCTCGGGCCCCAGCTGCCGGGCGCGGCGGCGTCCTCGTGCAGGCGGAAGCGCGAGGCCGTGCCTCCGCTGTCGTGCATCCCCCACAGGGCGATGAGGCGCTGGCCCAGGTGCAGCAGGCGCCCGCCGCCGCGCCGCGGAAGGCTCGCGAGGTCTGGCTGCGCGGCGAAGGTGTGCCCGCCGTCCGTGCTCACCGAGAGCACCACGCGGCTGCCGCCTCCCGACTCCAGGCTGAAGGCCATCACCCACAGCCGCCCGAGCGAGTCGCGCGCGAGCTGGCCGCGCGCGTAGCCGGTGCTGCTGGAGGTGGAGTCGAAGACGCGCACGGCGGGCTCGGGCTGGAAGCCGCGCGTCTCCGGCACGTAGCGCCACCACTGGAAGAAGACGTCGTGGCGCGTGGAGCCGGTGAAGTCCGGGCCCTCGTAGGAGTAGACGAGTGCCACGTCGCGGCCCACCACGAGCAGGTCCGCGCGGTCCGTGTGGGTCGCGTCGTTCTGGATGGGGTCCGCGAGCGACCAGGTCTGCCCCTCGTCGTCGCTGCGGTAGAAGACGAGCCCGTGGCCGTCCACCCCACCCTGCTGCAGCGCGAGCAGCCAGATGGCCGCGCCGTCTCCGGGGTCCACCCGCACCACGTGGCGCTGCGCAGGCAGCGTGAGGGCGTTGCCGTCCGAGATGCGGGCGAGCGTGGAGGGTGACGCAGCCAGGACGCCGGCGAGCGCGAGGGCCAAGAGGGGCATGAAGGGAGTCTCCGGGGCGCAGCCCGGAAGGTGGGGGGCCGGGCAGCCTGCGGGCACTGCCCCTTCGGCCGAGCCCTGGCGCCACTTCCCGACAGTGCCCTATCCTCGGGCCTCGCGCGCCAGGGGGGCCCGGGAGCGCTCCTTCCACCCCCGAGGCCATGGCTCCCCCCGCACGCATCATCTTCGGCAACACCTTCGCGGGGCTCTACCGCCACGTCGCGCCGCAGGTGCCCGGCGCGACGCTGGACCGGCTGCGCGAGCGCGGCGTGGACTTCCGCCGCCCGGTGCTCCCCGCCTACCCCGCCGAGCTCTTCGTGGTGACGGTGCAGGAGCTCGCCGCGGCGCTGCACCCGCAGCTGCCGCAGGCCGAGGCCCTGAGGCTGCTCGGGCGCGCGGTGCTGGACGGCTACCTCGCCACCCCCATCGGGCGGGCGGTGCGCGGGGTGGCGCGGCTGATCGGCACGCGGCGCACGCTCCTGCAGATGAGCAAGAACTTCCGCAGCTCGGACACCTTCACCCAGACGCGGCTCACCGCGCGCGGCGAGCGGGACGTGAGCCTGTGGCTCAACGACGCGCTGGGGATGCCCAGCTACTACCGCGGCTTCTTCGAGGGCGTGGTGGAAGGCTCGGGCGGCACGCGCGCGCAGGTGGAGGTGGAGAGCTACGCGCCGCCGGAGGCGACCCTGCGCATCCGCTGGGAGGAGCGCTAGTCGAGCGGGGGCAGCCCGCCGAGCGCGCCGTGCAGCGCGTCTGCGGCGTGCCCGTCGCGCCCCACGCCGAAGCGCGCGCGAGAGGCGGTGAGCAGCTGCCAGGCATAGAGGCTGTCCGCGAGCGCGCGCGCCACCTCGCCGTGCGCGTGGAGGACGCGCGCCTGGGTGTCCACGAGCCGCGCGAGGATGCGCACCTGCTCGGGGTGGCTGAACAGCCCCGTCACCGAGCGCGCGTCGAAGCGGGTGAGCACGTCGAACTCCATGCCCAGCGCCGCGAGGCAGGCCTCGCGGATGCTCTGCAGCGCGGGGCCCGGCTGCTCGGCCGCGGGCGCCTCGGCGAGCTGCGAGGCGTGGCGGCCGAGCGCGCGCACGGCCTGCAGCACGGCGTCATGGCGGGTGAAGGGCATGGGTCACCCACAACAGGCGAAGGAAGAGCCAAAGTCCAGCTAGCGCAGGCGCCGCCAGACGCTCGCGCACACGCCCAGCACGAAGAGCGGGATGGCGAGCGTGAACCAGCGCCAGTCCCCGGTGAGCAGGAGCACCGCGTTGTCCAGGAGCGCGGTGGCCGCGTACACGCCCACCCCCCAGCGCCTCAGGCGCCACAGCCCCGCCACGGCGAGCAGCGTGCCGCCGGCGCTCGCGAGCAGGTAGGGCCAGAACAGCGGGCCCACCTGCTGGGCGAGGTCCCCGGTGAGCCCCAGCGCGAGCGCGCTGGTGGCCGCGAGCGCGCCGACGGCGCAGAGCAGCGTGAGGCGCAGCGGGCGCTCCCCGCCAGGGGGCGGGAGGCTCGAGCGGAAGAGGGGCTCGCTCATGCGTGGCTCCCAGGCTCCCCAAACGGCGACGCGCGCCGCCCCCGGGAGGGAACGGCGCGCGCGCACGGACTCAGGAAGCTCGCGGACTACTTCGTCGCGGGCTTGGGAGCGGCCTTCGGGGCGGCGGGGGCCTTGGTGCCCGGCTTGCCCGCGGCGCCGGTGGGCTCCGCCTTGGGGGTGGTGATGTCCACCAGCTCCACGTCGAAGAGCAGCGTGGCGCCGCCGGGGATCTGCGGCGGGCGGCCCTGGTCGCCGTAGGCCACGTCCGAGGGGCACACCAGCTGGGCCTTGCCGCCCACCTTCATCTTGGCCACGCCCTCGGTCCAGCACTTGATGACGGCCTGCAGCGGGAACTCCGCCGGCTGGCCGCGCTTGTAGGAGCTGTCGAACTCGGTGCCGTCGATGAGGGTGCCCTTGTAGTGCACCTTCACGGTGTCGCTCACGGCCGGCTGCGCGCCGCTGCCCGCCTGCTTCTCGATGTAGAGCGCGCCGCTCTCGGTCTTCTGCGCGCCCTGATCGTTCGCGTGCTGGGCGAGGTAGTCCTGGCCCTTCTTCTTCTCGGTCTCGCTCTTGGCGCCCATGCGCGCCTGGGCGAGCTGGTTGATCTTGGGCCCGTAGGTCTCGAGCTCCACCTGGGGCTTGGCGCCGGTCACGCCGTCGGAGAGGCCCTGCTGCACCTGGGCGAGCTCCTCCTTGGTGAGGTTGAACACCCCGAGGCGGCGGGCCTCGACGAGGCCGATGGCGTAGAGGGTCTTCTGGTCCTCGGTCTGGGGCGCACCGGCGGAGGCGGTGGCGCCACCGGAAGAGGAGGAGGCGCCCTCCTTCTGGCACGCCGCCAGGCTCAGCAGTGCGGCAAACAGCAGGCTCTTGCGCATCGTCGTCACCTCGTCACGTCAGGAGAAGGGGAACTGCGAAAGCAGGGCCGAGGGCTTAGCGGGCCTTCGGCTCCAAGGGAAGAGCACAGTGTCGAAACCGGAAACTCAGGGAGCGGGGGTGATGTCCCCGGAGGCAGCGAGGCGCTTGGCGCGCTTGCGCTCGATCATCCACACCGCGAGCAGGCCCAGCTCGTAGCAGAGGATCATGGGGCCGCCCATGAGCGAGAGGTTCACCACGTCGCCGGTGGGGGTGATGATGGCGGCGGCGATGAGGCAGACCACGAAGGCGTGGCGCTGGTACTTGAAGAGGAAGCGGCTGTTGACCACGCCCACCACGCCCAGCAGCGCCATCACGATGGGCATCTCGAAGATGACGCCGAAGGCGAGGATGAGCAGCAGCACGAGCGAGAGCTGCTCGTTCATGGTGAGCATGGGTCGCGTCCAGTTGAGCTGGTCGTAGCGGGCCTTGCCGCTGGCGAGCTCCTTCTGCAGGCGCCACACGCTGGAGATCTCCTCGCTGCGCGTGGGGGCCGCGCCGGCGAGCAGGCTCGCCGAGGCATCGAGCGCCTTGGCGGCGGCCTCCAGCTGGCCGCGCCCGTAGGCCTCCACGGCCTCGGCGTGGTGCTCGGTGGCCTGGCGCAGCACGCCGCGCGCAGGCGGGCCGAAGCCCACGCTCGCCGCGTCCAGCATGCGCCCCAGCGCGTCGATGCGCGCGGGCATCTCCACGTCCAGCGTGGGCACCAGGCCGGGCTCCTCGAGCTGCCCGTCCCCCGCGGCGGTGAGGGCCGCGCTGGTGCTCTTGGCGAGCTGGCCGGCGCGCTCCGTCTCGCCGATGCGCAGGAAGCGCAGCGCTTCGTCCCCGTGCAGGCGCGCCGTGTCCAGGCGCTGCTCGAGCGCGCCGGTGCTCTCCTCGTTGAGGAGGAACTGGAACATCGAGGGCAGCACGCCGTAGTAGCAGAACAGCCCGCCGATGAGGAACGCGAGCGAGCCGAGCAGCACGAAGGGCGCGGCGAAGCGCCGCTCCTCGACGTAGAGCCCCGGCGAGACGAAGCCCCACAGCTGCCAGAGGATGACCGGCGTGGTGAGGAACACGCCGCAGTACACGCCCACCTTCATGAGGACGTTCAGCTCCTCGATGCCGGAGGTGTAGACGAGGGCGCGGTTCTCGGGGGGCAGCGCCGCGAGCACCGGGCGCATCAGCACGCCGAAGATGGGGCGGGCGAAGATGAGGGCCACGACGCCCAGCACGCAGACGGCGATGACACACTTGATGAGCCGCGAGCGCAGCTCCGTCAGGTGCCCCGCGAGGCTCATTCGGAATTCAGGATTCACGGGGGCTCAGATCTCGTCGCCGGAGGGCGGGCGCTTGAGCGCGTTGCGCGCGATGGTGCCGGGCACCGGCTGCAGCCGCGGCAGCTCGGGCTCCGCGCCGGGCTCCTTCTCCGAAGCGGGCGCGGCGAGCGCGGCGGCGGCCGCCTCGGGGGTGAGCGGCTCGAGCGCCTGGGTGCGCGCGACGCTGGGGTCCAGGGGCGGCCGGTCCATGCCCAGCAGGGGCCCGGACTCCAGGGGCTCCGGCGCGGGAGCCGCAGCAGCGGCGGCGGCCGCGGCGAGCGCGGGGGCCGCCTCGAGCGGCGCAGGCGGCAGCGCGGGCAGCGGGAAGGCGGCGGGCGCAGGAGGCGTCGCAGCCGGAGCCTTGGCCGGGGGCTCCTCCCGCGCGAGCTCCTGGTCCATCCGGTAGAACTCGCGCTCCAGCGTGCCGCGCACTTCATCCGTCTGGCGGCGGAACTCGCGCATGAACTTGCCGAGGCCTCGCGCCAGCTCCGGCAGCCGCTGTGGCCCGAGGATGATGAGGGCCGCTACGAGAATGAAGACGACTTCGCCCGCGCCGACATTGAACATGAGGTGGGCTCCCGGGAGGGGGGTGGGGCTCGGGAGTCAGGGGGTTATCGCGCCCAAGTCCCCCCAAGGCAACCACGCGATGCGCCGCCGCCGTGGGAGCAGCCGGGCAGGCGGGCGCGCCGCCCCCCCGCCTGCTTTTCGGGCTTCGGGCGAGTTTCAGGACCGGGGGCGGCCGGAACCCGCAGCGCGCGCCGCCTCGAGCCGGCGCACCCGCCGTTCCACCAGGAGCAGCAACGGGGCCACACAGGCGGTGAGGACGATGGACACCCACGCCACCCGCCCCACCCCGCCCAGCCGCCCATCCGGCAGGTCGGTGAGCAGCTGCGAGCCGAGGAAGGCCCCGCTCGCGGAGGCGAGGTGCTGCACCGCAGACTGCAGGGACATGAAGCGCGCGCGCACCGGGTTCTCGGGCACGCGCGAGGTGAGGGTGTTGTAGGCCACGTTGCGCGTGCCCATGGCGAGCATGAAGGCCATGAAGAGCAGGGGCACGGGCAGGCCGCGCGGGTAGTGCAGGAAGAGCAGCGCAGTGCAGGCGACCACGAGCACCGTGCCGGCGCTGCCCACGCGGAAGGAGCCGAGCCGGTCCACCAGCGGCCCCATCACCCGCAGCGTGGCGAAGCTCACCACCCCGCCGAAGAGGTACACCTTCCAGAGGCTGGTGACGGGGTAGCCCAGGTTCTGCGCGAGGTAGGCGGGAAAGTTGGGGATGACCACGAAGCCCGCGGCCATGGCCGTGGCGGTGAGCGTGTAGCTCAGCTGCACCTCGCGCCGGCCGAGCAGCGCGCGCAGGGGCACCCGCGCGCGCGGGCCCTGCGCGAGGTGGCCGCGCAAGGGGGGCAGGAGCAGCACCGCGCCCAGCACCACGAGGAGCCCCAGCCCCGCCACGCTGAAGAAGGGCAACCTCCAGCCGCCCAGCTGCGCGGCCTGCAGCGCGAGCGGCACGCCCACCACGCTCGCCACCGAGAAGGCGCCCATCACCGCGCCCAGCGCCCGGCCGCGCCGCTCCACCGGGATGACGTCCGCGATGATCGCGTAGGCGAGCGAGGTGGCGGGGCCACCGAACACGCCCGCGAGCACGCGGGTGGCGACCAGGAAGGTGAGCCCCGTGCTGAGGCCCCCCGCGGCGGTGCACGCCACCAGCCCCGCCATGGCCAGGCCCAGCGCGCGCCGCCGGTCGAAGCGGTCCAGGAAGTAGCTGCCCACGAAGCCCGCCACGCTCGCGGCCGCGGTGTAGCTGCCGGCGAGCAGCCCGATGTGGCTCGCCTCCACCCCCAGCCCCTTCACGAAGAAGGGGCCCAGGGGCGTCACCATCACGAAGTCCAGGATGTTGACGAACTGCACCGCGCCGATGAGGAACACCACGGCGCGCTCAGAGGGAGAGCGCGGCATGTCGGGGCGCCGGCGCTACACGCGGAAGCGGCGCACCTCGGCGCGCAGCACTTCGGCCTGCTTCTGCAGGCCGTCGATGGCCTCCTCGAGCTGGCGCACGCTGCGCGTCTGGTGCTCGCTCACGCCCTTGATGGCCTCCACCGCCTTGAGCACCTGGCCGCTGCCCTCGGTCTGCTCCTTCTGGGCGCGGTTGAGGTGCGTCACCATCTCGTTGATGTTGGCGATGGAGCGGGTGATCTGCTTGCTGCCGTGCGCCTGCTCCTGGCTGCTGCGCTGCACGTGCGCGGTGATGCTCTTCATCCGCTCCGCGCTCTTCATGATCTGCTCGCCGCCCTTGGCCTGCTCGTTGGAGGCGGTGGAGATCTGCTGCACGGTCTCCGCGATGCGCTGGATGGCGGCCGTCACCTGCTTGCTGCCGCGCGCCTGCTCCACGGTGGCGTTGGCGATGGCCTTCACCATCTGGGTGCTCTTCTGCGCGCTCTCGTTGATCTTGCGCAGCGCCCCTTCCGCCTCGCGGCCCAGCTTCACGCCCTCCTCCACGTTCTTCACGCCCTGGTTCATCACGCTCACCGCGTTGCGGCTCTCCTCCTGCACGCCGCGGATGAGCTCGGCGATCTCCTTGGTGGAGGCGCCGGTGCGCTCGGCGAGGTCCTTGATCTCCTCTGCCACCACGGCGAAGCCCTTGCCGTGCTCGCCCGCCTGCGCGGCGATGATGGCCGCGTTGAGCGCGAGCAGGTTCGTCTGCTCGGCCACGTCGTCGATGACGTTGAGGATGTTGCCGATGGCGCTGATGCGCTTGCCCAGGCTCTCGATGACGCTGGAGGCGGTGCGGCTCGTGTCCTTGATGCGGTCGATGCCGGTGAGCGTCTTCTGCAGCGCCTCCACGCCCGTCTGCGCGTCCTCCTTCACCTGCTCGGAGAGGCGCGCCGTCTCGTCCGCGTTGGCGCCCACCTGCCCGATGGAGGCGTCCATCTGGCTGATGGAGGCGCTGGTCTCCTCGGTCGAGGTGTAGAGCTCCTCGATGTTCTTCGCGACCTCCTTGATGCTGAAGATCATCTCCTCGATGGCGCTGGTGGTCTCCTCCACGCTCGCGGCCATGGCCTGGACGTTCTCCGCCACCTGGTCGTTGGTGGCCGCCATCTGGATGATGGAGGAGCTGCTCTCCTCGGCGCTCTGGTAGAGCACCTCCACGTTGTCCGCGATGCCGCGCAGGGAGGCCATCATCTCCACCATGGAGGTGCTGGTCTCCTCCACGCGTGCCTGGATGGTGCCGGCGCCGCTGGACACCGTGTTGCCGGTGCGGCTCAGCTGCTCGATGACCCCGGCCACGCCCTCGCTCACGCCGCGCACGCGGCCCAGCGTGTCGCGCAGGCTCTGCCCGATGCGGTTGAGCGCCTCGGCGAGCGCGCCCAGCTCGTCGTCGCTGTCCGCGTCCACGCGGCTGGTGAGGTCCGCCTCCGACAGCTTGCGCGCCACCATCATCATCTTGTCCAGCGGCTCGAGGATGAAGGCGCGGCTGAGCAGGAAGACCAGCAGCAGCGTGAGCGCGAGCCCCACGATGAAGGCCACGAATACCACCGTGCGCAGGCTTCCGAGCACTCCGGACAGCGCCCCGTGGTCCACGCCCACCGAGAGGTAGCCCACCCCGCCGGGGGCCGCCGCACCTGCCGCATCCGCGGCGTCGGTGCCCGTGAGCGGCTCGGTCACGACGCGCGGCGCGCCGCGCTGGGGCAGCGTGCGCGGGAAGCGCTGCAGGCGCACCTGCTCGAGCTGGTCGGGCACGTCCGCGGGCCCGCGGCGCGTGCGCACGAGCACCCGGCCGTCCGGCGAGAGCAGCGCGAGGAAGTCCAGGTCCTCGTCGCCCGCGATCATCTCGTCGAGCAGCGCGGCGGTGCGTCCGTCCGGAGGGCGTCCGGCGAACGCGCGCACGGCCTCCTGGGCCTTGGCGCGCGCATGCGCCACCTGCCGATCCTGGAGGAACTGCTCCACCTGGGCCGGGATGTACAGGAAGAGGGCGCCCAGCACGAGCACGAGGGCGAGCGAGAACGCCCCGAAGATGGCGCCCCGGAGACCGGGATTGAGCAGTCGACGCGACAAAGCCCACGGACTGTAGGAAGCAAGCACCCGCGAGGGCAAGAAAGCGGGTCCCCTCCCCTGTTCTATCCTCCGGTGAGCCCCATGCCCCACACCCTGCTCCTCTCCGACCCCCTCTTCGCCCGCCACGACCCGGGTCGCGGCCACCCCGAGTGCCCGGCGCGCCTGGAGAGCATCCACGCGCTGCTCGCGCGCGCCCCCGTGCAGGGGCTGGTGCTGGAGGCGCCGCGCCCGGCGCTCCCCGCCGAGCTGCAGGCTGCGCACGCGCCCGCGCTGCTGCAGGCGCTCGCCGGGCTGCGCGGCCGCAGCGCCCAGCTGGACCCGGACACCGGGATGTGCCCGGACAGCTACGACGCCGCGGTGCTCGCCGCCGGCGCCGCCGTGGGCGCGGTCGAGGCGGTGCTCCAGGGCCGCGCGCGCAACGCCTTCGCCTTGGTGCGCCCGCCCGGCCACCACGCGGAGCCGGGCCGCGCCATGGGCTTCTGCCTCCTCAACAACGTGGCGGTGGCGGCCGAGGCCGCGCGCCGGCTCGGCGCCGAGCGCGTGCTGGTGCTCGACTGGGACGTGCACCACGGCAACGGCACCCAGGCCTGCTTCTGGGACCGCCGCGACGTGCTCTACCAGTCCGTGCACCAGTTCCCCTACTACCCGGGCACGGGCGCGCCGTGGGAGGTGGGCGCGGGTGCGGGCCAGGGCTTCACCGTCAACTGCGGCCTGCCCCCGGGCTGCACGGACGCGGACTACGGCGCGGTGTTCCACGGCCTGCTGCTGCCCGTGGCGCAGGCCTTCCGGCCCCAGCTGGTGCTGGTGAGCGCGGGCTTCGACCCGCACGAGGACGATCCGCTGGGTGGGATGGTGGTGACCGAGCGCGGCTTCGCAGCCATGTGCGCGAGTGCGCGCGCGCTCGCCGAGGAGCTGTGCGACGGGAAGCTGGTGCTGCTGCTGGAGGGCGGCTACAGCCTCTCGGGCCTCGCGCGCAGCGTGCACGCCTGCCTCGAGGTGCTCACGGGGCGCGGGGACGGCTTTCCGGACGGCGTGTCGCGCGCGGCCGCGGCGGCGCTCGCGGAGTCCCGCGCGGCGCTGCGCCCCTACTGGCCCACGCTGGGCGCGAGCTGAGCGGAGACGCCGCCCGCGGGGATGCCCAGCACCTCCTGGGCGAAGTGGAAGATGCGCTCGTTGAGGCGCTGGAAGGCCTCGAGAGGGTGGCGCCCCGCGCGGTCCGCCGCGTCCTCGACCTTCTCCTTGCAGCGCAGGTCGCGGCACAGGTACATGCCCGCGCGCCGCCGGTTGGTCACGTCCACCGTGAGCAGCCCCACCTCCAGGTTGGAGCCGAAGGTGTGGCACCAGTCGCACATGTTCGCGCCCGGCTCCTGGCTCGGCTGCACCTCGCGGCGGAAGATGACGCCCACGGGCTTGCGCGTGCCGGGCGCGCCGAACACGAGGTACACGCGCGCGCCGCTCGTCTCCGTCCAGACGAGGTAGTCGCGCACGAAGTGCGGGAAGCGCACCTCGGCAGGCATCTCGATGAGCCGGCGGTCCCTCGGCCGGAAGGCCTGCACCAGCGCTTGGTCACTCTCGATTCGAAACACGTGCCTCTCCTTGGCGAACCTTGCCCACTAACGCGCCGTCCCGTGAGCCGCGCGGCGTTCTGCACCCGGCTGCCTGCCCGCAGGGCGAGGGTGCCCGAGCGCCCCTCTCCGTCTACGGCGCCCTGCCCTCCTCTCCTGCCCCGCGCACCGCCGTGAGCAACAGGTCGTACTTGCCACCGAGGAAGGTGCGAAAGCCGTGCTGGTGCAGGTAGCGCCGGTAGAAGGCGAGATCCTTCGCCAGCAGCGAGAGGTCCGGCTCGCGCAGGTTCCTCACCCGCGTCCCGTAGACCACCTCTCCATCGCGAAAGCGCGAGTTGGGCAGGCCCAGCACCAGGGCGCACGCCGGCTCGACGTGCTGCTGCACCAGGCGGCGCAGCAGCGCCTGCCCGTCCAGCCCGGGGCTCTGCAGCGTGCCCACCGAGAGCACCAGGTCGAAGCGGCCGAGGGACGCGGGCAGGTGCGCGAGGTCCACGTCGAGGAAGAGGTGGCGCGGGTCGGGGAAGCGCGCGCGGGCCTCCGCGAGCGCGCTCGCGCTGTGGTCCACGCCCACGAAGGCGAGGTCCTCGCGCGCGGGCTCGAGCCAGGAGAAGGCCGCGAGCTCGTCGCCGCGGTTCACGCCCAGGTCCAGCACGCGCGCGCCCGGCCGCAGCCGCACGCGCCCGAGCGCTTCCAGCAGCGGCAGCAGGAAGCCCGGCTCCTCGAGCTTCTGCACCCGCGCGAAGGCGGACGCGGCGCCATAGCGCTCGTGGCGCGGCCCCGCCTCGCCCCCGCCGTGGAAGGCCGCCTCCGCGCCGAGCCGCTCGAAGGTGAGGCGCACGTGAGTCGCGTCCAGGGCGCGCGGGGTGAGGAGCCGGCAGCCCAGGCCTTCCGCGAGGTCCACCCATGCGCGCAGCGAGCGCGCGACGAGCTCCCCCTGCGGGCCTGTGCGTTCGCCGGCGTAGAGGCCGCGGCCGAGGTCCGGGTCGGGCACCTCGATGAGCACCCGGGGCTCGCCGCGCGCGAGCGCCTCGCGCAGGTGGCGCACGATGAGGGCGAGGGGCTCCGCGTGAAAGCGCATGGGCCTTGGAGCCTACGGCATTGCAGCGCCCGTGGGTGGGCAGGGACCCCGCAGGCCGCGGGGTGCGGCGCGCGTGCACGGCATGCTACGAGTGGGGGATGCACCCGCTGCGGCTCTCCCTGGCCCTCTTCCTGTGCTGCGCCCTCTTCGCAGGCTGCGCTGCCACCCGTTCGAGCACCACCTGTCCCGCCGAGCACGGCGCGACCTGGCGCGAGCTGCGCAGCGAGCACTTCCGGCTGCGCACGGATCTGGAGTCGCAGGAGGCCGCTCGCGCGCTCGTGCAGCTCGAGCGCTACCGGCGCGCCGTCCTGCTGGACTGGGTGCAGCACTTCGACCCGCCGGGCACCACCGACGTGGTCCTGCTGCAGGACTCGAGGGCGCTCCAGACGCTGATCGGTCGGCGCGCGCTGTGGGCGGGCCGCGTCACCCTGGACGGTGCAGAGCTGCTGCTCTCGGCAGATCAGCTCGCGCGGCTGGACGAGGTGGGCAGCAGCACCACGCTCAGCCCGCTGTACGTGCTGGCCTATCCCCTCACCTGGCAGGCCATGCCCGCCGAGCCGCGCTGGCTCGCCGAGGGACTCGCGCGCTACGTGCAGACGGTGCAGCTGGAGAAGGGCGGGCACGTCACCCTCGGAGATCCCCAGCGCGCTGCGCTCAAGGCGCTGCGCGACTACGGCCGGCTGCTGTCCATCGAGCAGCTCTGGCGTTGGGGCGTGCATGCGCCCGAGCACGCGGGGGCCTCGGCCTGGCTCTGGGTGCACTACCTGCTCAGCGCCCAGCCCCAGCGCTTCTCGGACTTCCGCACGCGGCTGCACCACGGCGAGGAGGCGTATGCGGCCTTCCAGGCAACCTTCGCCGGCGTGGATTGGAACCAGGAGCAGCAACGGCTCGCGGCCTACGCGATGAAGGGCGACTACCGCATCGTGCGCACGGAGCTGCCGGAGGTGTTCGTGGATCCCCAGCTGCGACGGATGGAGGATGGCGACGTGCATCGGCTGCGCGCCGAGCTCGCTGCGTGGAGCGGCCAGGGCGCGGCGGCGCACCAGCAGCGGGTCCGCGAGGAGGCGGCGCTCGCGCAGCAGCACGACGCCGCGGGCTTCTCCACGCGCTGGCTCGCCGCCGCCGCGCGGCCCGTCGCGGAGCGCCTGGATGCGGCGCGCCAGCTCGCACGCGACTTCCCCCAGGAGGCGGAGGCATGGCAGCTGCTGGCCGACATGCTCGAGCTGGCCGATGGTCCCGCCGGGGAGCGCGCGGAGGCGCTCACTCGAGCGCTGGCGCTCGCACCCCAGCTCCCCCACACGCTCAACAGCTACGCGTGGTACTTCGCGAACGAGGGCGCTGACGCGGCCCGCGCACTGGAGCCGGCGCGCACGGCGATGCGGCTCGCGCCCCACCACCCCTACGTCGTGGACACCTACGCGCTCGTGATGGCGAAGCTGGGGCACTGCGAGGAGGCCCGGGCCCTTCAGCGGCGGGCCCTCACCCGCATCACGCAGGGAGACCCCTCTGCCCCCCGGATGTCGATGCGGCTCGAGGACTACGAGCAGCGCTGCAAGCCCGCGGGCACTGCGACCACCGCGAGCCCGTAGCGCGGGCCGCGACCTACCCCCGCAGCTGCGAAGGCGTGACGCCCAGCACGCGCCGCAGACAGCGTGCGAGGTGGCTCGGGTGGGCGAAGCCCGCCTCGAGCGCGACCTCCGTGACGCTCTTGTGTCCCTCGCACAGGAGCACCCGCGCGCGCTCCACGCGCCGCTCCAGGACGTAGCGGTGCATGGGCTTGCCCACCGCGTTGCGGAACAGCGCCTTGAAGTGCGAGGCGCTGAAGCCCGCGACGCCCGCGAGCTCGGCGAGCGTGAGGTCCTGGTCGAGGTTCGCCTCCACGTACTCGAGCACGCGGCGCAGGCGCCACGGCGGCAGGGCGCGCCGCGCCTCGGGGGGCGGAGCACTCGCGTGCGACTGCAGCGCGAGGAGCCGTGCGGCGAGCGCCGCGGCGAGGCTGTCCGCGAAGAGCCGGCCGCCGGGATACGCGTCGCGCTCCTCCGCCTGCATCATCCAGCCGATGCTCTCGATGCGCGGGTCGCGGATGTGGATGGAGGGCACGAGCGCGGCGTCCTGCGCGCCCACGCCCATGGCCTCCGCGGTGTCCCGCAGGAGCGCGGGCGAGAGCCGCAGCAGCAGGGACGTCGCGGGCTGCGACAGGGTCCAGCGGGTGCTCGAGCCCCCGGGCACGACGCAGAACTGACCGTGGAGCCGCACACCCTGCCGCTCCGCGCGGCCCGCGCGGTAGGAGACCGGAACGGGCGCGCCCACGTGGAGGCAGAGCACGTGCCGCGCGTCCACCGGCGAGTCGAAGCGTCCGGAGGGCACCGGCGAGGTGAGCACGTCCAGGCCCGGCAGGTCGCCCAGGCCCTCGCGCGAGAGCGCGGCGGGCGGTGCGGGGTAGCAAGAGGGTCTGCTCATCCGACGCTCCTTGGACGCGGGAGACACCACACTGCACCGCTCCGGAGCCCCCCGCAATGGAACCGGAATTCATCCGCCCGTGCTCGGCGCCGGCCGCCCGTGCGCGCGGGGCCCGGGGCCGCGCTCCTACCGTCTCTCGTGCACCCTCACGGATGGCTGGAGACTCCCGATGAAGCGAAGAGACTTCCTGCAGCTCACCGGCGCCGCCCTCGCGGCGAGCGCCGCAGCCCCCCTCCTCTCCTGGGCAGACGCCCGCTCGCCCACGCCCCGCCCAGCGCGGCTCCCGCCGCTGGATGCCGCGGGGTATCGCGCGGCGCGCCGCTTCGCGAAGCTGCCCTTCGGGCGCATCGCCTACGTGGAGCGCGGCGCGGGAGCCGCTGCGCTGTTCCTGCACGGAGCCCCGCTCAACGGCTTCCAGTGGCGCGGCGCGCTCGAGCGGCTCTCCGCGCACCGGCGCTGCATCGCACTGGACTTCATGGGGCTGGGATACTCGGAGGTCCCCGAAGGCCAGTCGATCGCGGCCGGGGCCCAGGCCACCATGCTCGAGGCGCTGATGGACGCGCTCGGCGTGGCGAAGGCGGACCTCGTCGCGAGCGACAGCGGCGGCGCCGTGGCGCAGCTGTTCCTGCTGCGCTACCCCGAGCGCGTGCGCTCGCTGCTGCTGACGAACTGCGACGTGGAGCCCGACAGCCCTCCGAAGGGCGTGCAGCCCGTCATCGAGATGGCGCGCGCGGGGACGCTCGCGGACGCCACGGCGAAGTGGCTGAGCGACAAGGCCCTGGCGCGCTCCACCTTCGGCGCGGCGGTGTTCCACGACCCGGCGCGCTTCGCGGACGAGACCATCGAGTACTACGTGCAGCCGCTCGTCAGCTCGCCCTTGCGAAGGCGGCAGTACCACCAGTTCCACCTCGCGCTGGCGCCGAACCCTCTCGAGGGCATCGAGGCGCAGCTGCGCCGCAGCACGGTCCCCGTGCGCATCGTGTGGGGCGCGAGCGACACCATCTTCTCCCTCGCGGACGCCGACTACCTGGACCGCACCTTCCCGCGCTCGCAGGGCATTCGCCGCGTGCCCGAGGGGAAGCTCTTCTTCCAGGAGGAGTTCCCGGACGTCATCGCGGAGGAGGCGCGGCGGCTGTGGAGGGTTGCGGGCCCGTGAACCTTTCGTGTCCCTCCGATTTGACCCGGAGATGATGACTTTCTAGCTTTCGTGGCCATCTCCCCGCCTGGATGGTCATGCGCTCCTCCCGCCTCGCTGCGCCGCTGTGCCTCGCCCTGCTGCTCTCCGCCTGCCTCCCGGACGCGCCCGCACGCGCCCCCGATGCCGGCACCGAGGGAGGCCCCGAGGTCGTCGTCGTCACCCCGGACGCGAGCGTCCCGCCCGGCTACCCGGACGTGGGCACCCCGGATGCGGGCCACCCGGACGCGAGCGTGCCGCCCATGACGGAGGACGAGGTGCGGGTGACGAACCGGGTGCCCTACCTCTACGACAATTCGGAGCGCTACGAGGTGCTCTCGAATCCGGTCGAGGTGCTGGTGCCCGCGCCGGACGGCGGCTACACGCGCCTCGCGAGCACCTCGCTCGGGATCGGCATCGCCTCGGTGCACGGGGTGCCTGACGCCGGCGGCTACCTCGTTCGCAGCGGCAACAGCTACGTGTACACGAGCGCGCGCAGCGTGAACCGGGGTTGGGCTCGCCTCGAGCGCCAGGGGGTGTCGTACTCGGGGGTCTCCATTGAGGGTTCGGGCCCCGGCGTGAGGACCGCGGAGCTCACGCTCGAAGGGCTGAGCCCGTGGAACGAGGGCGGCGCCGTCGATGATTTCGAGATGGTGGGGCTGGAGACGGGCAGCACCGCGCAGCTGGCCTTCAATCCTCAGCCGGCCACGGGCGCCACCTCCGTCTCCCATGCGCCGGCGGACATCTTCCCGGTCACGAGCGCCTCACTGCCGCACTTCGACCCAACGCTCGACACGCTCACCCTCGTGCAGCGTGCGGCCCAGAACGTGGGCACCTCCGGCATCGCGATGGTGGCACGCCGTGCGGGGACGGTCGCAGCGCCCTCCGTCGCTGACAGCGGACCGCTGCGTCTGGGCATGAGGCTCGAGGAGATGCCCCAGCGCTCCGTCACCCTGGACCTTCGCAGCAGCGCCTTCCGCGCGCTGCGCGCGCAGGTGCACCCGGACGCCGAGCTGGAGGGCATGCAGTTCGACGTGACCCCCGCCGCCTACGGCATCCACCCGGAGTACGGCTGGGTCGGCTACTCGGGCGAGCTCTTCTCCTACTACGAGACCGCGCCGGACGCGCCGGACCTCGCCGCCACCTTCAGCTACGGCAATCCTTATCCGTCCAGCTGGGCCGAGGTGGGCGGCGCGTCCTGCCTCTACCGGGTGCGGCTCACGCTGCCGTCGGGCAGCCAGCACTTTCTCTACCGCAGCATCGGCGGCTCGGACCTGCTCGCGAACGTCGTCGGCGCGCCGATCGTCCCCACGCTCTCCCCGCCTACCGACCTGCGCGTGGATGGCCTCCCGGCCACGGCCTCGCAGACGCTCGCGAGCCTCACGCCCACGCTGAGCTGGGGCGCGCCGACCACCGGGACCCCCACCGCGTACCGGCTCACCCTCTACCGTCTCACCGAGCCCTCTCCGGGAACCGTGAGCCGAACCACCGCCGGGCAGGTGGACCTGCCCGCAGAGCTGCGCTCGCTGCGCCTGCCCGCGGGCATGCTCCAGCCTGGCCGCCACTACGTCTTCGTGGTCACCGCGATGGACGTTCCCACCTGGGACCTCGCCCGCCGGGAGACCCAGCAGCGCCTGCCCGGGCAGTTCGCAGACGCCGTCACCGGCCTCCTCAGCGCCCCCTGAGCCGCCGCGGGGCGCGGCCTATCCGAGCTGCTCGGCGAAGAGCGCCGTGAGCCGGCGCCAGTGCCGCGCATCCGCGTCCGCGTCGTACACGGCCGTGTCGGCCATCGCGTAGCCGTGCCGCTTGCCGCGGTAGAGCTCGAGGCAGTAGTCCACGTGCGCTGCGCCCAGCGCCTGCGCGAGCGCGGCCTGGTGCTCGGAGCTGAAGCCCTGGTCCTCATCTGCGGCGCCGAGGTAGAGCGCCGCCTTCACCTGCCCCGCGAGCCGGTGCGGGCTCTCGGGCGCATCCGTCACCAGGCCGCCCGGGTGGAAGGCGGCGGCAGCGCGCACGCGCTCCGGGTGCATCGCGGCCGTGAGGAAGGCCATGCGCCCGCCCATGCAGTAGCCGGTGAGCCCCACCCGGTCCGCGCGGACGCGGGGCTGCGCGGCAAGCGCGTCCAGGTACGCGGCGCTGTCCATGCGGATGCGCTCCGGCGTGATGGAGTGGATGAGCGCCATCAGCCGCGCGCGCTCGGGCGGGTGGCTGAAGGCATCCGTGGCGAAGGGCGGGAAGTCGCCCGCGCGGTAGAAGATGTGGGGCAGGAGCACGACGTAGCCCAGCCCCGCGAGCCGCTCGGCCATGGCGTGCGTCGCCGGGCGCACGCCGAAGGCATCCGGGTAGAGGATGGCGGCGGGGCGCGCGCCCGCGCCGCCGCGGTAGAGCCAGGCGTGGGCGGTGCCGTCCGCCGTCTTGATGTCCAGCTCGGTGCGCTCGGTGCTCATGGTGGTCCTCCCGGAAGGGGAAGGCGACCAGAGCGGAGCGCGGCCGTGTGCGCCACCTCCGCGTGCACGGCCCTGTCGGGCGGTGCACGCGCCTGCCCCCTCAGCGGGCGCGCTGGCTGACGGCGACGCTGGCGAGGATGAGCGCGCCGGCGGTGAGCATGCTCGCGGTGGGCGCCTCGCCGAGCAGCAGCCAGGACCAGGCGAGGCCGAACAGCGGCACGAGGAAGGTGACCGTGAGCGTGCGCGGTGCGCCCACGCGGGAGATGAGCCGGAAGAAGAAGGCGTACGCGAGCCCCGTGCACAGCACGCCGAGCAGCACCGCGCTCACCCACGCGCGGGCCGAGACGGGCGCCGAGGGCCACTGCGCCACGGCGAAGGGCGCGCACAGGAGCGCTGCGCCCAGCTGCGTGCCGGCAGCGAGCGCCACCGGCGGCAGGCCGCTGAAGCGGCGGCGGATGAGGTTCGCGCCGATGCCGTAGCACAGCGAGGCGAGCACCCCGGCGAGCGCCGCGAGCGTGGAGGCGTTGCCGTGGGTGCGCCCGCTCGCGAGCACCACCACGCCCGCGAAGCCGGTCACCAGCGCGAGCGCGCGCCGGGCGCTGATGCGCTCTCCGAAGGCGGCGAGCGCCACCAGCGCCGTGAACAGCGGCGCCATGCTGTTGGCGATGGCGCCGATGCCCGCCGGCGCCCGCTGCGCCGCCCAGGCGAAGAGGGCGAAAGGCAGGGCCGAGTTGACCACCCCGAGCAGCGGCACCTGCCAGAGGTGCTTGCGCGAGAAGGCGCTGCGCTGGTGCCACACCAGCGGCAGCAGCACGGAGGCCCCCAGGGCGAGGCGCAGCCCCACCAGCGGCAGGGGCCCGAACTCGGGCGCGGCCACGCGCATGAAGAGGAAGGAGCCGCCCCAGATGGCGCCGAGCACGGTCAGCTCCACGGGGGTGACCCAGTCGCGCGGAGACGCGGCGGCAGGAGCAGCAGTGCAGGCAGCGGAAGGCATCGCGGGGACCGACATGGCACGCACCTCTTTCGTGGGTGGTGCAGATGTGCCGTTGAAGTCGCCGCCTCACAAGCGCATCGTTTGGGAGGCAGACCCAAACCGGATTTGAGGCTCGAGCATGTCCCTGCGTGCGCATTGGCTTCCCGCGCTCGGCGCCTTCGAGGCAGCCGCGCGCCACCTGAACTTCGCCCGCGCCGGCGAGGAGCTGCACCTCACCGCGAGCGCGGTGAGCCACCACGTGCGCCGGCTCGAGGAGATGCTGGGCGTGGTGCTCTTCCGCCGCCAGGCGCGCGGCGTCGCGCTCACCCCCGAGGGGCAGCTGCTCGCGGACGCCACGGGCGGCGCGCTGGGAGAGCTCAACGCAGCGTTCACGCAACTGCACGCCTCGCGCGAGGAGCCGCGGGTGCGGGTGAGCGTGCTGCCCTCGCTCGCGCGCTCGTGGCTGCTGCCGCGCCTGGGGCGCTTCACCCAGGCCCACCCGAAGCTGCGGCTGGTGGTGGACGCGGACCGGGGCGCCGCGCGCTTCGAGGACGGCGGGCCGGACTTCGCCTTGCGCTACGGCCGGGGGCCCTGGCCGGGGCTGGTGGCGCGCTTCCTCATGGACGACGTGCTCTTTCCCGCCGCCTCCCCGCGCCTCGCGGGCGTGAAGCGGGTGCGCACGGCCGAGGACGTGGCCGCCCTGCCGCTGGTGGACGACGTGTCGCCGCGCTGGTCGGAGTGGTTTCGCGAGGCGGGCGTGCGGGGCTTGCGGCCCGAGGCGGCGCACACCTTCAGCGACTCGGCGCTCGCGCTGGACGCGGCCGCGGCGGGGCTGGGCGCGGTGCTCGCGCGCCAGCGCCTCGCCGCCGCGTACCTGGAAGACGGCAGGCTCGTGCGGCTGCCGGGGCCCAGCGTGTCACTGGGCCTCGCCTACTACGTGGTGTACCCGCCGCACCGCGTGCCGGGGGCCGCGGCGCAGCGCTTCATCGCGTGGCTCGAGCGCGAGGCCCGGGCCGAGGGGGCCGTCCCCTAGCCGCACACCCGCAGGCCGGTCGCGTTGCACACGTCCTGCGGCTGCATGCGCAGCAGCTGGGTGAAGTCCGCGTAGCGCGGGCCACCCAGCGGGCGCTCCGGGGTGGGCGCGGCGATCTCCGAGCGCAGGAACGCGGAGAGGCTGGTGTGGTCCAGGTCCGCGGGGCGGTCCACGGTGTCCAGCGCGCGCGGGTTCGTGAGGTGCAGGAAGGTGCCGGTGGTAGCGGCGCGCTCGGGGGTGTGGCGGGTGTCCGTCTCGTGGCGGTGGCAGCCGCCGCAGGTGTTGAGCGCGAAGGCGGTGCGCAGCGCCGGGTCCACGGTGCGCCCGTCCGCCGTGGTGAAGGTGCCGCCCGAGCCCCAGGCCGGCAGCCCCGTGCCCACCAGCGTGGAGTTCGCGAGCATCTCGGGCGGCAGGCGGTGCGTGTTGGAGAGCACGGCGTCGCGGTTGGCGAGCAACACCTCGGCGAGCTGCTGCGAGCGCTCGAGGGTGCCGCGCGGCGGGAGGTCGAACTCGCGCGAGGGCTCGAGGTTCACGGTGTGCTGCTGCAGCAGCCCCGTCTCGCGCGAGAGGTGGAACTCGCGCAGCTCCCAGATCTGCGGCGGCAGGCTGGGGGACACAGTGCGGCTGCCCAGCAGCGCCACCTCGTTGGTGCGCAGCTGGTTCAGCGCGCTGCCGTTGGGGCGGCGCAGGTCCATGTCCGGCCCGCTGAAGCCCGCGGTCACGGTGCGCAGCAGCGCGTTGTACGCGGGGCCGAAGGGCAGCGCGCCCAGCAGGTGCCAGCGCTGCGCCCAGAGCAGCGTCTCGAAGCGGTGCGAGACGGGCAGCGAGTACTCGAAGATGACGGTGAGCTTCTGCGGGGTGGGCGTCGCGTCCGCGATGAAGGTCATGCCCTCGGGCGTCTGGCTCAGGGTGGGGCCCACGGCCTGGAACACGAAGCGCCCCTCGCCGCCGATGGCCGTGTCGTCACCCGCCACGATGCGCAGGTCCGGCCGGTTCACGATCGCGATCAGCTGGAAGGGCGCGCGGCGGAAGTCCAGCACGCAGGTGTCGTCGCTCTCGGGGCCCGCGCTGCAGCCGCTCGCGAGCTTCCAGGGCTCGAGCACCACGGTGCGCATGGTGGCGCGCGGCGCCGAGGCGCGCACGCTGGTGCTCGGGGACTGGGCGCTCTCCCAGCTCTTCAGCCACTGCACGGTGAAGCGCGAGGCCGCGCGCGCATCCCCGCGCTGGCCGCGCGGCAGCATGTTGTGCACCAGGCGCCCGAAGCTCCACGCCCCCTGCGGAGAGAGGCCGTCCGGGTGGGCCGGGTCGAAGGTGGTCTCCACCGGGCTCTCGAGGACGGAGCGGTCCGTGATGACCAGCTCCTTGCCCGGCACCACCGCGCGCTGCAGCTCCGCCTCGGAGGTGGCCCGCACGTCGCTGCCGGCCGCGCCCGGGTCCGTCTGCAGCGCGCTTCCGGGTTCACAGCCGCCCAGCCACAGACCTGCGAGCACCGCCAGGACACACCCGCGCTTCGACTCGAACATGCACTCCCCCCTCGTGAGGAGGGGGAACGTAGGCGAAGGTGCGAGACGGTGGGAAGCCCCCCTCCCCCCTTCGCGGTTCAGGCGGAGGCAGCGAGCGCCGCGTCGATGGCGGAGCGCAGCCGCGGGTCGCTCGCCTCCACGTCCGGCGCGAAGCGGCCGAGGATGCGCCCGTCGCGGCCGACGAGGAACTTCTCGAAGTTCCACAGCACCTCGCCCGGAGGGCTCGTCGCGATGCCGTAGCCCTGCAGCCGCTGGCGCATGGGGCCCTCGCCCGTCGCCTGCGGCGCGGCCTGCGTGAGCTCGCGGTAGAGCGGGTGCTTGTCCACACCGACGACGCTGATCTTCGAGAAGAGCGGGAAGGTGACGTCGTAGGAGCTGGAGCAGAAGGTGGCGATCTCCTCCTCCGTGCCGGGCTCCTGGCCGAGGAAATTGTTCGCCGGGAAGCCGAGCACCTCGAGCCCCTGCGCGCGCTTCTCGCGGTAGAGCGCCTCGAGCCCCGCGTACTGCGGGGTGAGGCCGCACTTCGACGCCACGTTGACCAGCAGCAGCACCTTGCTGCGGTGGGCGGCGAGGCTCGCGGGCGCACCGTCGATGCGCGTGAGGGGGATGTCGAAGAGGTTCATCGGCGGGACTCCTTCAGGTGAGCGCGCCCGAGCAGGCGCGCGGGGTCGAGTGGCCTCAGGCGGCCACCGGAGGACGGCTGCGCGCGCGGCGCTCGCGCAGCACGGCGAGCGCGGCGGCCCCCCAGAGGCTCAGTGCGGCTGCGAAGCCCGACACTTGCGGCCCCAGCGGCGGAGCGAGGAGGAAGCCGGCAGCCGAGGCCGCCAGCAGCGCGGCGCCGAGGACGTAGAAGGGCCGGAAGGTCATGGCGAACGCAATGGGGAGGAAGTGCAGGCCCACCACCAGCGCCATCGCCGGCAGCAGCAGCTCGGGGTGCCCCAGGTTGTCGACCACGTTGGCGGCGACGAAGATGCCCACCCCCTCCGCCGTGCTGCTCCACAGGATGGCGCGCCCCGCCCGGGCCGAGTGGGTCAGCCCCGGGCCGGGAAGCCGGCTCGCGGTCCGCGCGGCGAGCGCGAGGGCGGCGAACACCGCGAAGGGGGCCGCGAGCGAGGGCCCGCTCCACCCCCGCTGCGAGTGCAGGGTCAGCGCCGCGAACACCGCGCCGAAGAAGCTCATGATGACTGCGCCGACGGCACCCATGGGGTCCTCTCCTCTCAGGCGAGCGGAAGCTCGAGCACGAAGCGCGCACCCTGTCCGGGCTCGCTGTGGACCTCCAGGCTTCCGGCGTGGGCCTCGGCAATCTGCCGGCTGATGTAGAGCCCCAGCCCCAGGCCGCCGATGTTCCGCGTCGCCGCGGCCCGCTCGAAGCGCTTGAAGATGCGCTGCCGGTCGCCAGCGGCGATGCCGGGCCCCTGGTCCTCGACGGCCACCTGGCTGCGGCCGCCCTCCTGGTGCACCCGCACGCGCACCGGCTTGCCCTCGCCGTACTTGAGCGCGTTGGAGAGCAGGTTGTCGATCACCTGGGTGAGCCGGAGGCGATCTCCCTGCACGCGCGCGTCCGCCTCGACCTGGAGCGAGAGGGGCACGCCCGCGGCGGCGAACTTCTCGCCCATCTGGTCGAGCGCGTCCGCGACCAGCTCGCGCACCGACAGCGGCTCCAGCGTCATGGTGAGCCGGCCGCTGACGATGCGCGAGACGTCCAGCATGTCCTCGATGAGCTTCTCCAGGCGGCGCAGCTGGCGGGTCGCGACCTCGAGCCGCTTGCCGAGCGCCGGCGGCAGGGTGGCCGCGGTGCTGCCGACGCCCCTCTGCGCGGTGGCCGCCTGCAGCTGCAGCTTCATCGAGGTGATGGGCGTCTTGAGCTCGTGCGAGCAGACGCCGAGGAACTCGTCGCGCGCGGCGATCGCCTCCGTGGCCCGCTGGTACAGGCGCGCGTTCTCCACCGCCTGCGCCGCCTTGCTCGCGAGCTGCTTCGCGTAAGAGAGGTCCTTCTCGTCGTAGCTGCGCTTCGTGCCCGCGAGCAACAGCGTGAGCACGCCCAGGGTCTGGGTGCGCGCCACCAGCGGGACGCAGATCATGGAGTGCAACCCCGTGGCGGCCATGGTGCGCGCGTGGGCATCGCCGCGCGAGAGCTCGGCGACCTGCATGGGGTCCACGCGCGGGAGCAGCAGCGGCCTCGCCTCGAAGAGCGCCCGCGCCGGGGGATGCTGCAGGTGGTCCCGGCCCGGCGCGTACCGCACGACCTCTGCCGCGAGCGGCTGCTGCGCCGGGTCCGCGACGACCACCTCCGCGCGGCGCACCGTGCCGTCGTCCTCGAGCAGGTCGACGATGCACCAGTCCCCCAGGGCCGGCACCGCGAGTCGCGCCAGCGCGGACAGCGTCTGCGGGTGGTCGAGCGACGCGGCGAGCACGTTCCCCGCCTCGGAGAGGAAGGCCATCATCCGCTCGGCGCGGCGCTTCTCCCGGATGTCGCGCACGAGGCTCACGGAGCCGAGGACGGTGCCGTCCGGGGTCCGCACCACCGACGTGGTGGTCTCGGTGAGGATGGGGTCGCCCGTGCGGTGGCGGTAGTGGCGCTCTGTGGGGGCGGAGGCGTCTGCCTCCCCCTGCCCTGCGCCCCCGGAGCCGTCCGCCTCGTGCTGGATGAACGCGAGCGGCTTGCCCACGAGCTCGGCCGGGGCGTAGCCCAGCAGCGCGCACGCCGCGGGGTTCACGAGCACGATGTCCCGGCTCGCCGAGGCCATCACCACCGGCTCGGGCAGGTGCAGGAACACCGCCTCGAACTCCGCGCTCTTGCGCAGGATGAGGGCCTCGGCCTCCTTGCGCTCGGTGATGTCCTGGTGCATCAGCACCAGCTGCTCGACGCGGCCGGCGTCGTCCTTCACCGGGTAGAGGAAGCCCTCGACCCAGCGCGCCCGGCCCTCCATGCCCTGCTCGGTCGCATCGTAGAGGGCGGCCGGGATGTGGCAGTTCTCGCCCTGCAGCGCGCGGACGAAGTAGGGGGCGATGCCCTTCTCCTCCAGCTGGGGGTCCTTCAGGATGTTGTAGCTGCGCAGGATGAAGCCCTCGACGATGGCGTCGGGGATCTTCCACAGCGCCTTCCACGCGGCGTTGACCTGCAGCGTCCGGCCGTCCCGGTCGATGAGCTGCATGCTCATCGGCGCGCGCTCGAAGAGCGTGCTCAGCCGCCGCTGGGTCTCGGCGAGCGACTCGCCCTGGTGCTGGAGGGTGACCCGGAGCTCATCGGTGAGCGCGCTCAGGTGCTCGATGAGCCGGGAGGAGGCGGCGAGGTCATGCATGATCTCCGGCCACTATCCCCGGTCCCCCCCGCAGCCGCCACCCCGACTGCGGCGCCCGCGCGGTGTGTCCGATGGTGGGCGCTCGCGCCCCCGGTGGCCGAAGCCTCAGGGTGCGCGCGGGGCGGCACCTGTGCGCAGGCGCAGCAGCAGCCCTGCCGCGACAGCGGAGAAGGCGAGCCCCGAGACCGCGAGCGACAGGTGGATGTTGGTGAGGCTGCCCAGCAGGCCCACCGTGAAGCCGCTGAAGGTGCGCAGCCCCATCGCGGACATGCTGAAGAGCCCGAGGACGCGGCCCCGGATGTCGTCCGGGGCGTTCAGCTGCACCAGCGCCTGCGTCATGCTGCTGAAGGAGAGCTCGAGGAAGCCGGCGACGAAGAGCACGGCGACCGCCAGGGGATAGGAGCGCATGGCGGCGAAGGTGGCGAGTGCGACGCCCCAGAGCAGCGCCAGCCCCAGGGCGGAGGCGGGCGTCATCCGCAGCCAGCGCCCGCGGGCCTCCAGCAGCACGCCCGCGAGCAGCGCCCCGGCCGCGTCCGCGCCCAGCAGCAGCGTGTACGTGAGGCCCGGGTCCGCGTGGCCGAGGTCCTCCGCGAAGCCGGGCATCTGGGCCTGGTAGCTGTTGCCCACGAAGAAGGATGCAGCGCCCGCGAGCAGCACCATGCCGCCCACCACGGGCAGCCCCCGCACGTCGCGAATGGTGTGCAGGATGTCCGCGAGCCCGCGCACCGCGCGGCGCGGCGCGGGCGCGGAGCTGGCGCGGAAGTGGCGGCCGTAGGGCGCGCGCACGAGCCACAGCAGCAGCGGCAGGTAGAAGAGCGTGTTGAGGAAGATGCCGTGGGTGGGCCCCAGCGTGCGCAGGATGAGGCTGCCCACGCCGGGGCCGATGAGCACGCCCAGGTAGCGCGCGGTGGCGTTGAGGCGCACCGCGCTGGCGAGCGAGGCCGGGCCGACGATGTCGTAGAGCAGCATCTGGCTCGAGGTGCTCCACAGCACGCCCGCGCAACCGTGCAGCGTGAGCAGCGCCATGGCGTGCCAGAGCTGCAGCGTGCCGGTGGCGAAGAAGTAGCCCCAGCCCACCGAGGCGCCGATGAAGAGCACCATCCCCGCCTGGATGAGGCGCCGCGAGTCGAAGCGATCGTTGAGCGCGCCGACCGGGACCGAGAAGACGAGGAAGGGCAGCCAGTGCGACACGACGGCGAAGCCGCCGAGCGCCGCCGAGTGGAACTTCTGGAACGCCACCCAGTAGCTGATCACGTGCTCGATGTTGTCCGCCATCATCGCCAGCATGAAGGTGGCGAGGAAGGTGGCGTAGCCGCGGATGCGCAGGGCGCTGGTCGGAGGAGCGGTGGTCGAAGGCGCTGTGGAGCTGTCGGAGGGCATGGTCGGAGGCCCGGGAGCCTCGCACACCGCGGGCGGCGCCCGGGCTCCAATCCTGCGCTTTCCACAGTGTCCGCTCCGTGAGCGCCCGCGGCCCTCCGGCGCGCGCGGCACCGGGCCCGCGGAGTAGCGTCGCGGCCGCCACGCCCGGGGCCTGCTCCGGGCCCGCCCCGAGGCTCCGATGCCCTTCTGCCGCCTGCCGCGTGCCTGTGCCGCCCTCCTCCTGCTCCTCGCCGCGGCGCCGGCCTCCGCGGCCGCCCCCGCGGCGCCCGAGCCTCCGGGCTACACGGCGCTGCTGAAGCTCTTCGAGGAGTGGCGCAGCTTCGTCGAGCCCGCGCGGGTGGGCGACGTGCCCGACTACCGGCCCGCTGCCATCGCCCGCAAGGCAGCAGGCCTGCCCGCGCTGCGCAAGCGCCTGGAGGCCCTGGACACGCGCGGCTGGACGCGCGCGCAGCAGGTGGACCTGAAGCTGGTGCGCGCGGAGATGAACGGGCTGGACTTCGAGCTGCGCGTGCTGCGGCCCTGGGCGCGCGACCCCGCCTTCTACGCCACCGTCTTCTCCGAGCAGAGCGACACGCCTGCGCACGAGGGGCGCTCGGCGCTGCCCGCCATCGAGCTCTGGGCGCATGCGTACCCGCTTCCGGCCGCGGACCAGGGCGCACTCGCGCGGCAGCTGGAGGCGGTGGCCCCGCTGCTCGTCCAGGCGCGCGAGAACCTGAAGGACGGCGACGCGCGCGAGCTGTGGCTGCACGGCGCGGGGCCGCTGCGCGAGCAGGCCCACGCGCTCGCGGAGCTGGAGGCGGGCACGCTCTCGGTGCACTCGGCCACCGGCACCCGCACCGCGAGCCTGGAGGGCGCGACCCCTGCCCTGCGCGCGGCCGTGGCGCACGCGCGCACGGCGACCGAGGAGTTCGCCCACTGGGTGGAGGCCCAGGCGCCGCGCAAGAAGGGCCCCTCCGGCGTGGGGAAGGAGAACTACACCTGGTACCTGCGCAACGTGCACCTCGTGCCCTACACCTGGGAGGACGAGGTGGCGCTCCTGCGGCGCGAGCTCGAGCGCGCGCACGCCTCGCTGCGGCTCGAGGAGTACCACAACCGCGCTCTGCCCCCGCTCGAGCCCGCGGCGAGCCCCGAGGCCTTCGCGAAGCTCGAGCAGGACCGGCTGGAGAAGTTCGTGCGCTTCCTCACCCGGACGGGCCGGGTCATCCCCGAGCGGCCCTACGTGCGCGCGGCGCTCGCGGCGCAGCTGGGGCCCTGGGTGCCGCCGGACAAGCGCAACTTCTTCCTCCAGGTGACGCACCGCGAGCCCATGCTGCTACTCGCGCACCAGTACCACTGGCTGGACCTCGCGCGCCTGCGCGACGAGCCCCACGCGAGCCCCATCCGCCGCGTGCCCTCGCTCTTCAACATCTGGGACAGCCGCGCGGAGGGCTTCGCCACCGCCTTCGAGGAGCTCACGATGCAGGCGGGCCTCTACGACGACAACCCGCGCGCGAGAGAGCTCGTCTGGGTGATGCTCGCGAACCGCGCCGCGCGCGGGCTTGCCTCGCTCTACGTGCAGGCCAACGCGCTGACGCTGGTAGAGGCCGGGCAGCTGCAGCAGCACTGGACCCCGCGCGGCTGGGCCCCGGCAACGAGCGAGCTGACGGCCACCGAGCAGCTGCTCTACCTGCGCCAGCCGGGCTACGGCACCAGCTACGTGTCCGGCAAGGCGCTGGTGGACCGGCTCATCGCCCAGTACGCGCGCGAGCACGACCCCGCCCCCTTCGACCTGCGCGAGTTCATGGCGCAGTTCAACGACGCGGGCCTGCTGCCCGTGAGCCTCCTGGAGGAGCAGCTCACCGAGCACCCCGCGCCCGCGGGGCCCTGAGCTCCGGAGCGGGCGCGCCTCAGCGCCAGCGCAGCGCGATCACCGTCTGCGGGGCGCCCCTCCAGCGCTCCTGCGTGGAGCGCGCCGTCACCTCGCGGGCGCCGGCGCGCTCGAGCAGCTGCTCGAAGAAGCCCATCGCCTGGGTGGACGCGGCCTCCTCGGCCACCGCCCCCATCTGGTAGTCGATGACGAGGTCCGCCCCGCGGTCGCTGAGGTTGCGCACCTCGAGCGCGGGGTAGTCGAAGAAGCTCTGGCGCAGGACGTGGAAGCGCATCAGCGACTCGCGCGGGTCTCCGGGCGCGAGCAGGCGCGGCTCTGCAGCGAGGATCCAGTCCACGCTCGCGCGGCCGAACTCGCGCACCAGCGCGAGGTCTCCTTCCGCCAGCACGTTGAGGATGGCGAGCCCCAGCCGCTCGAAGCTGTCCATCGGGTACCAGGCGCCCGGCTCGACGCGGCTCTGCAGCAGCGCGAGGTCCTCGGGCAGGAGCCGCTCGGACCAGTCCACGTCCTTGCGCAGCCGCAGCATGCGCACGTAGTCCACGAAGAGGGTCCCCTTCACTTTTCGATTCAAGGCGGATCCCCTCAGGCAGCGAAATGACGCGCACACTGTAGCGCGACGTGGGGCACGGGAAAGGTGGGACCCTGTGCGGGGAGATGGCGGTGGAGCACACATGCGCCGGGCGCGAGGTGTCGCGCACGGTCGTTCGCGAGCGCACGCCCGCGCGCGCACCTGCTCGTGGAGCCCCGCGGCCGCCCCTTACGCTGCCGCGCCATGCTCGCCCTCCTCCTCGCCGCGACCCTCGCCGCCACTCCCCCGCCCGACCTCTACGTGGAGGCCGGCCAGCTGCTGGACGGCAAGGGCGCGCCGCGCTCGCACGTGACGCTGCGGGTGCGCGACGGGAAGGTGGCCGAGGTCGGCGCGGACCTGCCCATCCCGGCCGGCGCGCGCGTCATCGACCTCGGCAACCGCACGGTGCTGCCGGGGCTGGTGGACGCGCACACGCACATCGCGCTGCACGCGGGCGACTACGACGGCCAGGTGCTGCGCGAGACGCCGGAGCTGCGCACGCTGTGGGCCGCGGCCAACGCGCGCAAGACGCTGGAGAGCGGCATCACCACCCTGCGCGACCTGGGCAACGAGGGCTCGGGCTTCGCGGACGTGGCGCTGCGCGACGCGGTCGAGAAGGGGCTGGTACCCGGCCCGCGCATCGTGGCGGCCATCCGCCCCATCACCAGCACCGGGGCCTACGGGCTCACCGGCTACTCGCCGTACCTCGCCGTGCCGCCGCTCTCCACCAGCGCGGACGGCGTGGGCGAGGTGCGCAAGGAGGTGCGCCGGCTGCTCTCGCAAGGGGCGGACGTGGTGAAGATCTACATGGAGTCCTACGAGAAGCACGAGCTGCGCCACGACATCCTCACCGGGGCGATGAACTACTCGCGCGAGGAGCTGTCGGCGCTGGTGGAGGAGGCGCACCGCGGGCACGTGAAGGTGGCCGCGCACACCTACAGCGACGCGGCGGCGCGCCTCGCCATCGACGTGGGGGTGGACTCCATCGAGCACGGGCTCTACCTCAGCGAGGCGACCTTCCGGCTGATGGCGCAGAAGGGGATTTTCTACGTGCCCACGCTGCTCGTGTACGAGATGTGGCGCGACGGGGAGATCTTCGCGCCCGTGTCCCCCGAGCAGCGCACGAAGCTGACCAACACGGTGAAGGAGCACACGCTGAGCTTCCAGCGCGCGCTGAAGACGCCGGTGCGCATCGCCTTCGGCAGCGACACCTTCGAGCTGCCCGGCACCAACGCGCGCGAGCTGGAGCTGATGGTGAAGTACGGCATGCGCCCGCTGGACGCGCTGCGCGCGGGCACCGCCGGCTCCGCGGAGCTGGTCGGGCTCTCCGAGCGCATCGGCACGCTGGAGCCGGGCAAGGCGGCGGACCTCATCGCGGTGGACGGCAACCCGCTCGAGGACATGAAGGCGCTGCGGCGCGTGGTCTTCGTGATGAAGGCGGGCGAGGTGTACCTGCAGCAGCCCTGAGCCGCCGCGCTACAGCGCGCGCTGCTGCGCCATCCAGCGCTCGCTCGCGACGAGCTGCCGCGCGGCGACCGGGTGGTGCAGGGCGCGCAGGGCCTCGCGCGCCTGCAGCAGCAGCTCGCGGCCGCGCGCGCGGTCCTCACCGGTAGCCCACAGCGCCTGGCCGAGCGAGAGCTGGTGCAGGGCGCGCTCCACCGTGCCCCACTGCTGCTGGCCGCGGCCCGCCTCGGCGCTGCGCAGGTGGGCGAGCGCCTCGGGGGCGCGGCCCAGCGCGAGCAGCACCGGGGCCACGCCGTCGTGCACCGCGAAGAGCGAGGCGAGCGCATCGCCTCCGGCCTTCTCGAGCAGCGCCTGCGCGCGCCCGTACGCCGCGAGCGCCTCGCGCTCGCGCCCCGCCGCGTGCAGCACCTCGCCGAGGCAGCTGTAGGCCTCGGCGGTGTCGGGCGTGCCGGCGCCGAAGCGCTTCTCGTAGAGCGCCACGGCGCGCTGCATCTCGCGCTGGGCCTCGGCGTGGGCGCCCGCGTCCGAGAGCGCGAGCGCGGCGTTGAGGGTGAGGGAGGCGAGCATGGGGTGGTCCGCGCCGAAGTAGCCCCGGTAGATGTCCGCCGCGCGCCGGTGCAGGGCGAGCGCGCGCTGGGGCTCGCCCTTGCGGCGCAGCACGATGCCCAGGTTGTCCAGGGTGGCGGCGAGGTCCTGGCTCTTCGCCCCGCGCGTCTTCTCCAGCAGCGCGGCCGCGCGCTCCAGGTGCACCTGGGCCTCGTCCAGCCGCCACAGCTCGATGAGGATGGCGCCCATGTTCAGCTCCACCAGCCCCACGGGCGCGCTCTGCGGCCCGAAGGCCTCCTCGCGCACCCGGAGCACGCGCTCGAAGACGGCGCGCGCGCTCTCCAGCTCGCGCTTCTTCCAGTGGATGGCGCCCAGCACGTTGAGCAGCTGGGTGTTGTCCGGGTGGGCGGGACCCAGCAGGCGCTCGAGGATGCCGATGCCGCGCTTCACGCGGGCGCTCGCCTCGTCCAGCTGCCCCAGCTCGCGCTGCACGTGGCCGAGGTTGCCCAGCGTGATGGCCGTCATCCGCTCGTCGCCGGCCTCCTCGTAGTGGCCGAGCGCCTCCTCGAAGAGGGGCTTCGCCCGGGCGAACTCGCCGCGCCGCGCGGCCAGCATGGCGAGCGCGCGCTCCACCCCGGCGTGCAGCCCCGGGTCGCGGCCCACGCGGGCGGTGGTGACCGTGAGCGCGTGCACGAGCTCGTCGGTGGCCTCGCGCCGCTCCTCCTTCTGGGCCATCAGCTGCACGAGCCGGCCCCAGGCGCTCACCAGCAGCCGGTCGTCGCGGGCGCGGCCCGCCGCGAGCGCCGCCTCGCGCAGGGTGGCCTCCACCTCTTCGGGGGGGCGCAGGTCCGCGCCCAGCTGCCCGCGGGCGAGCAGCGCCTCGGCCACCGCGGGCACGTAGCCCAGGGCCTGCGCCTCCTTCGCGGCCGCCTCCGCGCGCGCGTAGCCCTCGCTCAGGCGTCCCAGCGCCGCGAGCGAGGAGGCCGCGCTCAGCTCGCGCCGCAGGGCGTCCAGGCGCGCGCGCGCCGCGTCTCCCGGCGGCGGGGGCAGCGCGGAGCGCAGCGCCTCCGCGTCCGCGCACACCGCGACGGCCGGCAGCCCGGAGGCCGCCTGCGGCGCCTTGTCCAGCATGGCGGCGTCCGCGTGCTGCAGCAGTCCGGTGAGGGCGCGCAGGTCCTCGCGGCGGCGCTCGAGGCACTGCATGCGCAGGTCCAGCAGCTCGGCGCTCTGCTCCTTGCGCACGGCGGTGGCCTCGCAGGCCTCCGCGTACATGCCCGTCCACGCGCCCGCGTAGCCGTCCAGCAGCTGCGCCACGTGCCGCGCCGTCTCGGGAGCGTAGCTCTTGCCCGTCTCGCGCAGGGTGCGCTCCACGGCCGCGCGCACGCCGCCGTCCCACACGCCAGCGAGCTTCGCGGGGCCGCCGCTGCACACCTGGGCGCTCTTGCGCGCGCTCTGCACGCCGAGGCCCACCAGCAGCAGCGCGAGCAGCGCCGCCGCGAGCAGGCCCGAGCGGGTGCGCCGCCCGGTGAGGGCGCGCTCGAGCCGGCCGAGCAGCAGGTCCAGGGAGGCGTGGCGCGCGGAGGGCTCCACCGCGAGCCCCGTCTGCACCAGCGCGCGCACGGCGCCCGGCACGCGGGAGGAGGCGGGCACGGGCTCCACCCGGCCCGAGAGCACCGCGTCGCGCAGCGCCTCGGGCTCGCGCGGGGCGAAGGGCCGCTGGGCGTACAGCCCCTCGTAGAGCGCTGCGCAGAAGGCGAACTGGTCGGCGCGCGCGTCGAGGTCGAGGCCGCGGTAGTGCTCGGGAGCGATGTAGCCCGGCGTGCCGAGCACCCGCCCGCGCCCGGTGTGCAGTGGCCCCGTGGACGCGTCCGCCGCGCTCCGGGCGCCGGGTGGCAGGGGCTGCGCGAGGCTGCCGGTGGGCTGCACCAGCCCGAAGTCCGTCACCCTCACGCGCCCGTCCGCGCCCACCAGCACGTTCTCGGGCTTGAAGTCGCGGTGCACCAGGCCCTTGTGGTGCGCAGCCGCGAGGCCGCGGCCCGCGTCCACGAAGACGCGCAGCACCTCGCGCCAGGCGCGCGGGCGCTCCCTCAGCCAGGCGCGCAGCGTCTGCCCCTCCACGTACTCCATGGCGAGGAAGAGCTGCTCGCCCCAGAGCCCCACCTCGTACACCGTGACGACGTGCGGGTGGCTCAGGCGCGCCATCGCCTGCGCCTCGCGCAGGAGGCGCGCGCGGCCCTCGTGGGTGGCCTCCGCGCCCCACGCCTCGGGGTGCAGCAGCTTCAGGGCCACGCGCCGGTCGAGCTGCGGATCGTACGCCGCGTACACCCGGCCCATGCCGCCCTGCCCCACCGGGTGCAGCACGATGAAGCGGCCCACCGCGGCGCCGGGTGCGAGCGCCTCGGGCGCGGGCGCGGCGAGCGGCGCGGCCGCGGCCGACGCGGGCAGCGCGGAGTCCAGGTGGCCCAGCGCCGCGAGCAGCTCGCGGCACGCCGCGCACCCGTCCAGGTGCGCCGCGGCGCGCTCCCGCTCGGCGGCCGGGAGGCGCTCCGTGCCGAGCGCGGCGAGGGTGTTCTCATCGAGGCAGGGGGAGGGCTGCGGCGACATGGTGCTCCGGGAGGGACCCTCCGCATCCTCGCACGCCCGGCGCACATTGCACGCGTCGGGCCCCACGCTGGGCCAGACGATGTGGGTGCGCCGCCCAGGCCGAGGAGGCCCCTGTCCCTCTCGGCTCGCCCCTCGCGCTCGCAGGGGCTGCCCGTCCATGGCGCTGCCCCTCCCGCCTCGATCTGCTTCCCGCCCGCCCCTGCGGATGGGAGGCTCCCGCGGCAGTTTCACTCGCGGGGACACGCCATGGACTACCGGACGGCGCTGGTGACGGGAGCTTCGAGCGGGCTGGGGCGCGGGCTCGCGCTGTGGTTCGCGCGCAAGGGCGTGCGCGTGTATGCGGCGGCGCGGCGCAGCGAGGAGCTCGAGGCGCTCGCCGCGGAGGCGCGCGCGGCCGGCGGCAGCGTGGAGCCGGTGGTGCTGGACGTCTCGCGCACCGAGGAGGTGCTCAGCCGCGTGCGCGCCCTGGATGCCGCCTGCGGCGGGCTGGACCTGGTGGTGGCCAACGCCGGCGTCGGCGAGGCCACCCCGGCGCGCGCGCTCGAGTGGGAGAAGGTGCAGCGCACCATCGACGTGAACGTGACGGGCGCCGCCGCCACGCTGTGCGCAGCGCTGCCGCAGATGCTCGAGCGCGGGCGCGGCCACCTCGTCGCGGTGGCGAGCCTCGCCGGCTACCGCGGCCTGCCGGGCAACGCCGCGTACTCGGCCTCAAAGGCCTTCCTCACCACCTTCACCGAGAGCCTGCGCGTGGACCTGCAGGGCTCGGGGGTGCGCGTGACCTGCCTGCACCCGGGCTTCGTGAAGAGCGCGATGACGGAGAAGAACCGCCACCCCATGCCCTTCCTGCTCGAGACCGAGGCGGGCGTCGCGCACATGGCGCACGCCATCGAGGCGGGGAAGCGCGAGTACGCCTTCCCCTTCCCGATGCGCCACGCGCTGCGCCTGGTGAAGGTGCTGCCCAATGGCCTGTTCGATGCCATCGGGCGGCGCGTGAAGCGCTGAAGCGAGGGGGGGCGCGAGCTGCGCCCGGCACCCTCACCGCGGCCCTCTCCCAGAGGGAGAGGGAGGACGCGCCCTACGGGATGCTCATGATGTCCGCGGGGTTCACCGTGCCGCTCACCGTGGCCTGCTCGGTGGGGCCGGTGCCCTTCTTGAACCACATGTCCTTCACGCCCTTGGTGGCGCCCGCGGCGGCGATCTGCCCGGTCTTCTCGTCGATGCGCAGGCGCTCGAGCTCGAAGGACTCCGGCGGATAGAACTCGCCCTGGGGCTTCGCCGCGAGCGCGCGCTTCATGTAGCTCAGCCACACCGGGAGGCTCGCGCGGCCGCCCGTCTCGAAGCGGCCGAGCGGGTGCGGGTTCAGGTCGTAGCCCATCCACGTCACCGTCACGAGGTCGCGCGTGAAGCCGGCGAACCAGGTGTCGAAGGAGTCGTTGGTGGTGCCCGTCTTGCCGGCCGCGGGCTTGCCCAGCTTCGACGCCGGGGCGCCCGTGCCCTCCTGCACCACGCCGCGCAGCAGGCTGGTGAGGATGAAGCCGGTCTCCGGGGCCATCACCTGCTCGCCCGGCTCGTAGAGGCGCGCGTAGCCGGCGGCCACGCGGTCCTGCAGCGGGGCCCAGGCGTCATCGAACGCCGTGTGGTCCTCGAGCGTGCGCCCGAAGCGGTCCTCCACCTTGCGCACGTAGTAGGTGGGCTTCTTGCGTCCGTAGCGGTTGAAGGTCGCGTACACGTTGGCCAGGTCGTACGGGTACATGCACGAGGAGCCGAGCGCGGCGCTGAAGTCCATGTTCATGGGCGTGCTCATCCCGAGCCGGCGCGCCCACTCCGCCATGTTCTTCACCCCCACCGCGGCGAAGGTCTTCACCGCGGGGATGTTCATCGAGTTGATGAGCGCGGTGCGCAAGAGCACGTCACCCTTGAAGTCCTCGCCGTAGTTCTCCGGCTTCCAGGCCACCTTGTTGTCCGGGTCGTGCTCCACGATGGGCGAGTCCACGATGACGGTGGCCGGCGTCCACCCGAGCAGCTCGATGGCGGCCGAGTACACGAAGGGCTTGAAGGTACTGCCCGGCTGGCGGCAGGCCTGGAAGGCGCGGTTGAACTCGTTCGCGTCGAAGTCGTAGCCGCCCACCATCGCCGTCAGGTACTGGCGCTGCGGGTCGATGGAGACGAGCGCGCTCTGCAGCTCGGGCTCCTGCTCCAGGCGGAAGAGCGGGAGGTCCTCGGGGGTCTCGGCGTCCAGCTTGCGGTCGAACTGCTCGCGGTCGTCCGTGAGGTCCTTCTTCTCCACGTGGCGCAGCACGAGCACGTCGCCCACCGAGACGACCTTCTTCACGCTGGTGAGCATCAGGCCCGGGTAGTAGCCCTCGGGGTTCACCTTGCGCGCCCAGCGCATGCCGAGCAGCGGGAGGCGGCCCTTGTAGGGGCCCACCTGTACGATGGAGCCCTTGCCATCCTCGTCCACGCTGGTGACCAGGCCCACGTACAGCTTGCCCAGCTCGAGCTTCTCCTCGCCCATCACCTTGCGCGAGCGCTCGATGAAGGCCTTGCGCTCGGCCTCGGTGGCGAGCTGCTGCGCGGGGCCGCGGTAGCCCTGGCGCTTGTCCACCTCGAGCAGGCCGGCCATCACCGCCTCCTGGGCCGCGCGCTGGCGCTCGCTGTCCATGGTGGTGAAGACCTTGAGGCCTTCGGTGAGCAGGGCCTTGTTGGTGTAGCGGTCCACCACGTCCTTGCGCACCTGCTCGACGAAGTAGGGGGCGAACTCGTGGAACACGTCCTCCACGGGGTACACCTTCACCTCCTCGTCGCGCGCGGCGTCGTGCTCGGCCTGGGTGATCATCCCCTCGTCGAGCATGCGGCGCAGCACGTAGCGGCGGCGGCGCTTGGCCTCCTCCGGGCGCAGGAAGGGGCTGTAGCGGCTGGGCGCCTGCGGCAGGCCCGCGATGAGCGCCATCTCGCCCAGGGTCAGGTCGCGCACGTCCTTGCGGTAGTAGTTCTCCGCCGCGCTCTGCACGCCGTAGCTGTGGTGCCCGAGGAAGACGTTGTTGAGGTAGAGGTAGAGGATCTCCTCCTTCGTCAGCGCCTGCTCCAGCCGGTGCGCGAGGATGGCCTCGCGGATCTTGCGCTTGGCCGTCTTGGCCGTGGCCTCCTTGAAGCCCTCGGCGCTGATGAGCACCGCCTTCGCGGTCTGCTGGGTGAGCGTGGAGCCGCCCTCCACGCGGCCCCCCAGGCCCAGCTTCTTGAGCGCCGTCTTCGTCACGGCGCGCGCCGTGCCGAGCACGTCCACGCCGTGGTGGTCGAAGAAGCTCGAGTCCTCGGAGGCGATGAAGGCCTGCACGAGCCGCTTGGGGATGTGCTCGTAGGGCACCACCTTGCGCCGCTCGCTGTAGAACTCGCCCGCGAGCACCGCGTCGTCCGTGTAGACCTCGGTGACGATGGGCGGCCAGTACTCGTCCACCTTGGGGATGGCGGGCAGGTCGCGGCTGAAGACGTAGTAGATGCCGAGCACGGCGATCAGCGCGGCGGTGAGCCCGGTGAGGGCGAGCCAGCCGGCGGTCATGGCCAGGCGCGTCTTCCAGGAGCGCTTCGGCGGCACGCCCTCCAGCACGAGGCGGGAGTGCTTGCGGTCGGTCGTCTTCGGGTCAGGGGTGCTCATCAGGCTTGCTCGGGAACTCCAGCGCGGCGCGCTTCAGGACGTCTAGCAGCTCAGGCGGCAGGGCCGCCTCGACGCGCACCTTGCGGCGGTGCTCGGGGTGGGGAAATTCGATGAACTCGGCGTGCAGGAAGAGGCGCTTGAGGCCCCAGCGGGCCCGCACGTCTCGGTTGAAGGCAAAGTCGCCGTACTTCTTGTCTCCTGCGACGGGGTGACCAACAGCCGTCAGGTGCCTTCTTATCTGATGAGTGCGCCCGGTCTCGATGGTGCAGGAGAGGAGCGCCGCCTCGCTCGACTGCTTGACGACCTTCCAACGGGTGACGGCCGACTGCATGTTCACCCCTCGACGGGCCTTGGACTCCCCCGTCTGCTGGTGCTCGGCGAGCGGCAGGTCGATGACGCCCGAGGGCCTGGGCATCTTGCCCTTCACCAGGGTGAGGTAGCGCTTGAGCGGGTGCCCGTTCGTGAAGAGGTCGGTGAAGTGGACCATCGCCGGGCGGCGCTTGGCCACGAGGATGACCCCGCTCGTCTCCCGGTCCAGGCGGTGGGCGGGGCTCGCGGCGAAGTCGTTGCGCACCGCCTTGGGCCCCAGGTAGGCGCGCACGTAGTCCACGAGCGTGCCCCCGGTGATGCCGCTGCCGGTGTGCACGGCCATGCCGCTCGGCTTGTCCACCGCCATGATCCAGTCGTCCTCGAGCAGGATGGCGAGCTCGGAGGGGTCCACGGGCGGGGGCGGAGGCTTTGGCCGCTCGCGCTCGTCCGGGCGGGTGGCGAGCGTGAGCTTCTTCTCGTCCCCCCAGATGGAGAGCACGTCGCCCAGGGCGAGGTCCTGCTCGGGTTGGGCCCGCTTGCCGTTCACGCGCACCTTCTTGGTGCGCACCATCTTGAACAGGTGGCTGACGGGTACGTTGGGCAGGCGCTTGCGCAGGAACTTGTCCAGCCGCATCCCCGCGCTGTCTTCGTCGATTCGGAACTCGATCATTTGACTGGCGCAAGGACCACACCACACCCATAAAGTCGGGTCCATGCCGAAAGCCCCCACCATCGAAAAGCTCCTGCAGAACGGCAGTGCCGAGTGGAACAAGCTGCGCAAGGCCGGCCAGGTGCCCACCGAGCACACCGGCGCGACCTTCGCGCAGCTCTTCTCCGCCAACGCCGACCTCTCCGGCCTCGGCCTCGTCGGCAGCGAGTGGGAACGCTGCGACCTGTCCAAGGTGAACTTCCGCGGCACGGACCTCTCCAACGCCTACTTCCACGGCGGGCGCCTGCAGGACTGCGACTTCCGCGGGGCGAACCTCGAGGGCGCGACCTTCGAGCGCCTGAAGCTGCTGCGCTGCGACTTCACCGGCGCGAGCGGCCTGGACGCGCTGGAGATGGACGAGGTGGACATGGACCGCGTGGTGGGCCTGGACGGCGAGGAGGCCCCGCCTCCGCCCCCTCCCCCCGCGCAGGGCATCACCGCCTTCACCCGCGAGCAGCGTGAGAAGGCGCTGGGCATGAGCGCGGCGGCGGCCGCCGGCGGCGAGGCGCAGCCCGCGGGCGAGGAGCTGCCGCCCTTCAGGCCCCAGGACCCGCCCGGCAGCCTCTTCTTCCGCGGCCTGAAGCAGCTGGGCGCCCCGCCCCTGTGGGCGCTGGACGTGCCGGGCCTGCGCCCGCTGCTGCCCCAGCGCCTGCCGCCGGGCAGCACCCTCGAGACGCTGTACCGCGAGGCGGTGAAGACGCGGCTCGAGAACAAGAAGGCCTCGGTGGACCCGGGCGCGGTGGAGCGCGCGCAGAAGGCGCTGCGGCTGGGCTCGAAGGAGGCCAACGTCGCCGCCATGTACCTGCGCGAGGTGGGCGTGCTGCCCCAGTTCCGCTTCTCCGCGGCCAAGGCGCTCAAGGACAGCTTGCGCCAGGAGCTGGAGGTGGACGACCTCACCGGCAGCATCGACCCGCGCACCACCGGCGCGCTGCTCGAGCTGCGCCTGCCGCACGACGTGCTGGAGCTGCTGCCCGAGGCGCGCCGCCGCCTCGCCGCCGCCCAGCTCTACTCGAGCCTGCTCGAGGCGGGCTTCACCCCGGAGAACAACTGGGAGGAGGCGCTGGAGAGCGCGGACGCGGCGCTGGAGCTCGCGAACCAGGCCACCGGCGAGGACCGCGAGGCCCTCTTCACCGGCTTCCAGACCTACGCGAGCCTGCCCGAGGAGGCGCGCCTGCGCCGCCTCGCGTACCTCGCCGAGGGCGTGGCGCACCTGGAGCTGCTGGGCCGGCTGCCCGAGGGCATGGAGCCCGCGTGGCTCAGCGGCCCCGAGGTGCGCGAGTGCCACGACAAGGAGATGACCTTCATCCAGGCGCTGCGCGCCGAGGACATCCCGGCGAAGGTGCCCGCGCTCGCGCAGGCGGAGCTGGGCGTGCCCGAGGGCCAGGTGCCGGAGGAGAGCGAGGGCGACCTCTTCATCCACCTGCGCTGCGACGAGTGCGGCAAGGAGAAGCTCATCGTCCAGTCGCCCGCGGAGTAGCGGGTGCTGGGAGGGGTGAGGAAAGCGGGCTCCTACCCCTTCCTCACCGCTTCCACCTCGAACAGCTCCTCCGTCCCCTTCGCCACGGCATTGGCAGGAGCCACGGCGGGCAGCGAGTAGACGACGGCCGGGGGCAGCTGCACGCGCACGGCGTCGCCGGCGCGGATGCGCCCCTCGCGCTCCACCCAGCCCACGAGCCCGCGCCGCTGGTGCGCGGCCTTCACGAAGCGCGGGGCGAGCCCCACGCGCTCGGGGTAGTGCGCCTCGATGACCTTGCCGGGGCCCTTGCAGGGCAGGTTCTCGGCGTCCATCACCAGGGTGGCGTCCTCGGGGAAGTGCAGGCGGCTGCCGGGCGGCAGCTGCGTGAGGCGCGGCAGGCCCGCGAGCTCGAGGTTCGCGCCGAGCCACGCGGCGAGCACGCGCGGCAGGGCGAGCGCGTCGGCCACCTGCTGCAGCTCCTCGCTGGACACGAGCGACACCTGGCGCGTGTTGCGGATGGGGGCGCCGCGCGGGTACCACGGGGTGCGCACGTCGGCGGCGCGGGTGAGGCCCGAGTGGCGGTCTCCCACGAAGCCCTCGAAGGTGACCTGCACCTCGGGCACCTCGCGGGTGGCGAGGTGCTTCGCTTCGGTGCCGAGCAGCAGGCGGACGGTGCGGGCGTGCAGGAGCGTGGGCATGCGGGAGTCCGCGCACTCTAGCCCCTTCCACGGATGCTGCGCGCGCACGCGGCTGCTGCCCGCCTGCCTGTCCTGCGGGAGGAGGCCGGGGCCACTTCTCACCCGGCGCCCGCGGTGCGATGGTCGCCCCCTCGCGCGCACCCTCTCACCCGATGACGATGACGTCCTCCACGCCCCCCGGCCCCTACGCGCACTTCGACGCCTTCAGCCAGCCCACCCTCGTGGTGCGCGCGGGCGAGGTCGTCTACGTGAACCCGCCCCTGCTCGCGCTGCTGAAGCGCCCGGCGGAGCAGGTGCGCGGGCGGCCCGTGTGGCAGCTGCTGGGCAGCGAGGACGAGGCCTCGGTGAAGGAGCGCTACCAGCGCCGCATGCGGGGCGAGGCGGTGCCCACCACCTACGAGGTGGGCATCACGGTGGGCAGCGGCGCGGCGCGGCAGGTGGAGCTCACGCTCGAGCGCGTGGGCGAGGACGTGGTGGTGTTCGCGCGCGACGTGACGGAGCGCGCGGGGCGGCGACAGCGCATGCTGGAGCTCGCGCGGCTGGGCACCTCGCTGCCCACCACCGCGGCCACCGAGGAGGCGGTGCTCGAGCGGCTCTTCGCCGGGCTCGAGGCGCTGGGGCTCGCCTTCAGCTACCTGGTGCCGGTGGCGGGCGGGCGCGCCCGCATCGTGCGCGCGTGGACGCCGGCAGGGGTGCAGGGGGACTTCGAGAGCGGCACGGGCCACGCGCTGGAGGGGCTCGAGGGGCCGCTCACCCCGCAGCTCGCGCGCGCCTGGGCCGAGGGCGCGGTGTACGCGGACGACTACGCGCTGGAGGCGGCGCAGTTCGTGGACGCGCCCCACGCGCAGTTCACCCGGGAGCTGCTGCTGCGCCGCGGGCAGGTGCACTTCATCGTCGTGCGCGTCGACGTGGAGGGGGCGCCGCGCGCGCTCCTGCGGCTCGCGGGGCGCTGGCTGCGCGCCGAGGACCTGCCGATGCTGCGCCTCTTCGGCGCGCAGGTGTCCACCGCGCTCAACGCGGCGCGCGCCATCCAGCACCTGTCCGAGCGCAACACGGCGCTCGCCGCGCTGGACCGGCTCGCCACCGCGGCCGCCGCCGCGCCGGACCCGCAGGGCTTCTTCGCCACCGGCCTGAGCGAGGTGCGCGGGCTGCTCGGCTGCACCGGCGCCTCGCTCTTCCTCGTGGCGCGCGGTGCGCGGTCGCTGCAGCTCGCGCACGCGGAGGGGCCGGGCCTCGAGACCCTGGGCGCCATCCACCAGGTGCCCATCGAGGGCACGCTGATGGGCGAGGTGGTGCGCGACGGCACCGCGCGCGTGGTGGACCGCGACGTGGCCGAGGAGCCGGTGCGCAGCATGCTCGCGAAGCAGGGCCTGCGCACGCTGGCGCTCATCCCGCTGCAGCTGCACCGGCGCGTGGTGGGCACCCTGAACCTGGCGTTCACCCGCGCGCGCACCCTGAGCGCCGTGGAGCTGGAGACGCTGCACGCCATGGGCGCGCACTTCGCCGCGGCCGCCCACTCGCACCGGCTGCTCAGCGAGCTGCGCGGGCGCGTGGACGAGCTCAGCCTGCTCAACGACGTGGCGCGCGGCCTCTCCACCCTGGAGCCGGTGGCCCAGCTCACCCAGGCGATGGAGCGGCTGCTGCCCACCTTCGAGATGGACACCGGCGCCGCCTTCCAGCGCGAGGGCGAGGAGCTGGTGCTGGTGGCCCACCGGGGGCTCTCGCCCACCACCGCGTTCCGGCTCGCGCGGCTGCGCAACGGCACGGGCCCGGCGAGCCTCGCGGCCCGCACGGGTGAGATCGTGGTGGTGGACTCGCTCGAGCAGGTGGACCCGGGGGCGCGCAAGTACCTGGAGGTGGACGGGCTGCAGGCGGTGGCGGCGGTGCCGCTCGTCGCCAAGGGCGAGGCGCTCGGCGTGCTCATGCTGGGGCGGCGCCGCGCGGCGGGCCTCACCCCGCGCGAGCTCGAGCTCTTGCGCAGCGTGGGCGCGCAGCTGGGCGTGGCGCTGGACAGCAGCCGCCTCTTCCACGAGGCGCGCCGGCGCGCCGAGGACCTGGCCATCGTGCACGAGGTGGGGCGCTCGCTCACCGGCACGCTCGAGCTGCAGCAACTGCTGGACCGGGGCGTGGTGAACCTGGCGCGCATCGTGGACGCGCCGGACGCGTACCTCTTCCTCGCGGACGCGGGCGGAGAGCGCCTGGAGATCCGCGCCGCGGCGGGCGACCACCCCGAGCTGGTGGGGCTCTACCTGCCCGCGCAGCCGCCGGACAGCTCGCTGGTGGCGCGCGTGTTCCAGACGCGCGAGGGGGCGCTGGTGGAGGACGCGCGCACGGACCCGCGCGTCAACCCCGCGCTGCGCAGCCGCGAGCTGGGCCTGGGCTACCTCGCGCTGCCCTTGGTCGTGCGCGAGCGCACCGTGGGCGTGGCGGTCATCAGCGAGACGCGCCACACGCGCCGCTTCACGCCCCAGGAGGTGGAGCGCGCGGCGGCCGTGGCCAACCAGCTCGCGGTGGCGCTGGACAGCGCGCGGCTCTACGAGGACCTCAAGCGCAGCTACGCGGAGCTCGCGCGCGCCCACGCGCAGCTGGTGCACACCGAGCGGCTCGCCGCGCTCGGGGAGCTGTCCGCGGTGGTGGCGCACGAGGTGAGAAACCCCCTGGGCGCCATCTTCAACTCGGTGGCGAGCCTCAAGCGCCTGGTGGGCCCGCAGAGCCCCACCCTGCCCCTGCTGGAGATCGTGGGCGAGGAGAGTGAGCGGCTGAACCACATCGTGAACGACCTGCTCGAGTTCGCCCGCCCCGCCCAGCCGCAGCTGCGCGCGGGCGCACTGGTGCCGGTGCTGCAGGACGCGGTGACGGCGGCGCTCGCGGAGGCAGAGGGGCCCGTGCAGGTGGAGTGGCAGCTCTCGGAGGGGCTCGCCCCGGTGCCCATGGACGAGCGCCTGCTGCGCCAGGCGCTGCTCAACCTCGCGCAGAACGCGGTGCAGGTGATGCCGCAGGGAGGCCGGCTCCACGTGAGGGTGGCCGCGCAGCCGGGCCCGCGCGAGGGCGTGTGCGTGGAGCTCACCGACTCGGGGCCGGGGGTGCCGCCCGAGCTGCGCACGCGCATCTTCGAGCCCTTCTTCACCACGCGCGCCCAGGGCACGGGCCTCGGGCTCGCGCTGGTCAAGCGCATCATCGAGAGCCACGCGGGCAGCGTGGAGGTCACGTCCGCGCCGGACGGCGGTGCGCGCTTCCGCGTGCTGCTGCCCGTGGCGCACCCCGCGCGCGAGAGCGCCCCGCTCTCCACCGAGGTGCTCGCGCGCGCCGGCGGCAGCAGCGCTCCGCGCGGCTGAGGCGCGCGTCCCTCCCGCGCAGCCCGAGTGGCGCCTCAGCCCTCCGCGAGGGGCTCCGCTCCCAGTGGGCCGGTCGAGACGTCGTGCAGCACGGCCCGCAGCTCCCGGGCACGCCGCACCCCGAAGTGCTGCTCGAACTGGGCCTGCGCCTGCTCCCAGTACCTGGCCGCGCGCGCCTGGCGCGCGGCGCCCTCGCGCGTGACGTGCAGCTCGCGGCGGCGGCGGTCGGTCGCGCCCGGGCGGATGGTGAGCAGGCCATCGCGCTCGAGCGGCAGCACGTTGCGCCCCAGCGTGGTGCGGTCCATCACCAGGTCGGCGGAGAGCTCCTGGATGGTCATCGGCCCGCGGCGCACGAGGCGCGTCAGGAGGGAGTACTGCGTGGTGCGCAGCCCCGTGGGCGCGAGCACCGAGTCGTAGTGCTGCGTCACCCGGCGCGCCGCCTGCCGCAGCGCGAGGCAGTTGCACACGGTGGCCGACGCCTCGTCCCCACTTCGCGTTGACATGGTCCCCATCCTCTCCTATTGCGTGCATATACACCTAATTCTCCTGGAGGCTTCCCGTGGCGGCTCATCGCGTCCTGCTGGTGCACAGCGGTGGCCTCTCCTCGCGCCAGTGGCGGCGGCTCGGCGCCGAACTCTCCGCGGACTTCGAGGTGCTCGCGCCGGACCTGCTCGGCTACGGGACGGCGGGCGCCTGGCCGCCCGGGCGCCCCTTCCACTTCCACGAGGACCTGGCGCTGCTCGAGGGCCTGCTCGAGGCGGGGCCCGCGCACGTGGTGGGCCACTCCTACGGCGGGCTGCTCGCGCTGCAGCTCGCGCTCTCCCGCCCGGACGCGGTGCGCTCGCTCGCACTCTACGAGCCCGTCGCCTTCGGCATCCTTCAGCCGGGCCCCGGTGCGACGGACGAGGACGCGGCCGCGCTGGAGGCCCTGCAGCGCGTCCCGATGCGCTACGCGCCGGATGCGGACGGCGTGGACGAGGCGTGGCTGCGGGGCTTCGTGGACTGGTGGAACGGGGCGGGCGCGTGGGACACCATGGCACCGGAGGTGCGCGCGAGCTTCCGCGCCGTGGGCTGGAAGCTCTCGCAGGAGGTGACCACGCTGGTGGCGGACCGCACGGATGCAGCCAGGTACGCGCAGGTGCAGGTGCCCACCCTGCTGCTGGGAGGGGGCCGGACACCCGCGACCGAGCGCCGGGTGCTTGCGCGGCTCGCCGCGGCCCTGCCCCACGCGACGCTGCAGCTCTTTCCGGAGCTGGGCCACATGGGCCCGGTCACCCACGCGGCGCAGGTGAACGCCGCCATCGCCGCGCACCTGCGCCACTGCGCGGCCCTTCCCTAGTCCCCCGAGCGAGGCCTCCCGATGCGCCCGTCCTTCCGGCTGCACTACGCCTGGGTCGTCGTGGGCGTGGTGTTCCTCGTCCTGCTGTGCGCGGCCGGGGTGCGCTCCACGCCCAGCCTCTTCATGGTGCCCCTCGAGCAGGAGTTCGGGTGGAGCCGGGCGCTCGTCTCCGGCGCCGTCTCGGTGAACCTGGTGCTCTACGGCCTGGTGGGCCCCTTCGCCGCCGCGCTGATGCAGCGCTTCGGCATGCGGCGCACGATGCTCGCCTCGCTCGGGATCATCTCGGTAGGCGTGGCGCTCACCCACCTCATGCGCGCGCCGTGGCAGCTCGTCGCCTCCTGGGGCGTGCTGGTGGGGCTGGGCACGGGGACCACGGCGATGGTGCTGGGGGCCACCGTGGTGCAGCGCTGGTTCAGCACGCGGCGCGGGCTGGTGATGGGCATCCTCACCGCAAGCACCGCGACGGGGCAGCTGCTCTTCCTCCCGCTGCTCGCGGCGCAGGTGGAGCGCCACGGCTGGCGCGCGGTGTCGCTCGGCATCGCGCTCGCGGTGGCGCTGCTGGTGGTGCCGGTGGCCCTGCTGGTGCGCGACCACCCGTCCGCCCTCGGCCTGCGCCCCTATGGCGCCGCGCCCGGCCCCTGGGAGGAGCCGCCCGCGCCGGCCAATCCCGTGCGCCATGCGCTCGACGTGCTCGCGGCCTCGGCGCGCCGCCGCGACTTCTGGCTGCTCGCGGGCAGCTTCTTCATCTGCGGAGCCACCACGAACGGGCTCGTGGGCACGCACCTCGTGCCCGCCTGCCACGACCACGGCATCCCCGAGGTGCGCGCCGCGGGGCTGCTCGCGCTCATGGGCGTCTTCGACCTGGTGGGCACCACCGCGAGCGGCTGGCTCTCGGACCGCTACGACAGCCGCTGGCTGCTGTTCTGGTACTACGGCCTGCGCGGGCTCGCCCTGCTCTACCTGCCCACGGCGTTCGGGCTCTCGCTCTTCGGGCTGCCGCTCTTCGCCGTCTTCTACGGCCTGGATTGGATCGCCACGGTGCCGCCCACCGTGCGGCTCACGATGCAGACGCTGGGCGCGGAGAGCGGCCCCATCGCCTTCGGGTGGATCGTCGCCGCGCACCAGGTGGGCGCAGGCCTCGGCGCGCTCGGGGCAGGCATCATCCGCACGCGCGTGGAGACGTACACGCCGGCGTGGATCGCCGCGGGGCTCATCTGCCTCGGCGCGGCGCTCGTCGTGCTGCGCATCGGCCGCGGCGCCGGGGAGGCGCCCGCAGCAGGGCCCGCTACTGCAGCCAGGTGAAGGTGCTCCTCTTGCCGCCGAAGAACAGCCAGAAGGTCGCCTCGTTCCAGACGAGCACGTCGTGGCCTCCGTCCGTGAGCACCAGCGTGGTGGTGTTCGTGGCGTCGAAGAGCGCTTCGGTGCTCGAGCCGTTGGAGGGCACCTGCAGCAGCTGACCCGCCGCGCTGCAGTTCGCGCCGTTCACGGTGAGCAGCGACTTCGGGGAGCCCGTCTTGTTCACCAGCTTCACGCTCGCCTTGTTCGGGGGCAGCCCCGAGTCCTCGGTGAGCAGCTGGAAGGTCCGCTGCCCCGGGCCCGGCTTCGTGTACACGGCGAAGACGAACTGGGTGCGGCTCGGGTCCGTGTTCCGGGTCTGCAGCATCCCGGCGACCAGCGAGTGCACGTCCTCGAGGTCCGGCGGCGGCGAGCCGATGGGCGCGAAGCTCGGGCAGTTGGGCATGACCAGCGGCGCCGGCTTGATCCAGAACAGCGTCACCTTCTGGGTGGCCACCGTGGCGCCGAAGGAGTTGGTGGCGCGCGCGCTCACGTCCAGGCGCAGCATCGCGAAGCTGCCGCGCAGGGGTCCCACGTCCAGCTTGGTGGTGACGAGGCGCTCGGGCAGCGCACTGCCCCCGGGCGCCGCCGCGCTGTCCAGGTTGCTGTTGCGCGGCGAGGGCAGCCCGAGCTGCTGCAGGGCACCGTTGGCCATGCTGCCCGTGCCGTCCACGAAGATCTCGATGTTCCTGCACCCCACCGTGGCGTCCCTGCAGCGGGCCGAGAAGGAGAGCTCCTCGGTGCCGCTCAGCTCCGCGGGAAGCGCGGTGTCCCAGCCCTTGCCCGTCACGGTGGCGACCTTCCCCGAGGGTGGGACGATGTCCAGGGTCACCGTGGGCGTGCTGTTCGGGTTCTGCGTGGGGACGGAGACCTGCTTCGCCGGGCAGCCCAGGGCTGCTGCCGCGACGGCGAGCAGGGAGAGGAGCGGAGCGGAAGGGCGCATGCGCCATGCTGCGTCCGGGCGCGCACGTGAGCCATTGCCCAGGAGGGTGAGGGCAGGGCCCGGTTGCGAAGCGCCGTTTCGCTCTGCGGCACGCCGGGCACGTGTGGCGGACCCTCGGACCGGGGCCCCTCGTGCGCGCGGGCCCCGAGGGCTTGTAGCGTCTCGGGGCATGGGCCACGAGACCTCGCAAGAGTCGCTGCAGGCGCCAGAGGGGATGCCCCGGCGCGGCTTTCTCAAGAAGGGCCTGCTGGGGGGAGCGGTGCTCGCGCTCGGAGCCACCGGGCTCGCGCTGCGCCCGGGGCGCGAGCTACCGCTGCCGGCCGAGGGCCTGCGGGTGCTCTCGGCGCGCGAGTACGCGGTGGTGGAGGCGCTGGTGCGGCGCATCGCGCCTGTCACCACGGGCTTTCCCGACCCGACCCGGGACATCCCCACGGCCCTCAACGTGGACCGGCTGCTCGCGACGAGCGACTCCACGGTGGCGAAGGAGCTGAAGCAGCTGCTCGGCCTCTTCGAGAATGCGCTGGGCGGCCTGCTCTTCGGCGGTCGCGTCACCCCCTTCACGCGGCTGGAGGGCGCCGAGCAGGACCGGGTGCTCGCCGAGTGGCGCGACAGCGCGCTCGCCGTGCGGCGCACGGGCTACCTCGCGCTGCGCACGCTGGTGCTGGGCGGCTACTACGGCGACCGCCGCGCGCAGCTCGCCACCGGCTGGCCGGGGCAGCCTGCCGGGCTCCACGACCCCAGCGCTCAGAAGTGGAAGGGCGAGGGGCCGCGGCCCCAGAGCAACGGCTCTCCGCCCCCGGGCCTCTACGCGTCGAACCCCCAGACGAAGGAGGAGCGATGAGCGCGCACCCGCAGGGCCGCATCCTGACGGCCGAGGACCTCACCCAGGGCACGGAGGTCGAGTGCGACGTGTGCGTGGTGGGCAGCGGCGCGGGCGGCGCGGTGGCGGCGCACCTGCTCACCGAGCGCGGCCTGCGCGTCGTCCTGCTCGAGGAGGGCGGCTACTACACCCGCCGCGACTTCAACCAGCGCGAGGAGTGGGCCTACCCGCACCTGTACCAGGAGATGGCCAACCGCTCGACCGACGACCTGTCGATGAGCATCCTCCAGGGCCGCAGCGTGGGTGGCGGCACCACCGTCAACTGGTGCGTCTCCTTCCGCACCCCCGAGCGCATCCTCTCGCACTGGCGCGACGTGCACGGGGTGGAGGGGATGACGAGCCAGGAGCTGGGCCCGCACTGGGACTGGCTCGAGCGGCGCCTGCGCATCGCGGAGTGGCCGCCGGAGCGCAACAACCGCAACAACCAGCTGCTCTGGGAGGGCCTGGGCAAGCTGGGCTGGAAGCGCGCGCAGCTGCGGCGCAACGTGAACAACTGCGTCAACGCGGGCAGCTGCGGCGTGGGCTGCCCGGTGGACGCGAAGCAGGGCATGCACGCCACGCTCATCCCGGACGCGGTGGAGCGCGGGCTCACCGTGTACGCGAACACGCGCGCGCTCCACATCGAGTGGAGCGGCCGGCGCGCGAGCGCGGTGCACGCCGAGGTGCTGCACCCCGAGACGAACCTCCCCACCGGCGTGCGCCTCACCTTCCGGCCGCGCGCGGTGGCCGTGGCCTGCGGCGCCCTCAACAGCCCCGCGCTGCTCTTGCGCAGCGGGCTGGAGGCGGAAGGCCGCGTGGGCACGCGCACCTGGCTGCACCCGGTGGTGGTCTCCAGCGCCGTCTTCGACGACCCCGTGGAGGCCTACTTCGGCGCCCCCTTGAGCGTGTGGAGCGACCAGTTCATCGAGCGGGGCCCCGGGCGCATCGGCTTCTTCATCGAGACCAGCCCCCTGCAGCCCCTGCTCGCGTCCACGGTGCTCTCGGGCATCGGCGCCCAGCACGCGGACACCATGCGCCAGCTTCCCCACGCGGCCACCTGCATCGGCATCAGCCTGGACGGCCTGCTGCCCGAGGAGCAGGGCGCCACGGTGCGCCTGCGCAAGGGCAGCGTCGGCCGGCTCAGCATCGACTACGCGCTGGGGCCCAAGAACTGGGAGGCGCTGCGCGAGGCGCAGAAGGCCATGGCCCGCATCCAGCTCGCCGCCGGCGCCCGCCGCGTCTCCACGCTGCACGCGGACCCGGTGGTGCTCGAGCGCGCGGAGGACGTGGACCGCGCGCTCGATGCGGCCCCCTTCGAGCGCAACCGGGTGCGCGTCTTCACCGCCCACCAGATGGGCGGCTGCAGCATGGGGCAGGACCCCGCGCACAGCGTGGTGGACAGCACCCTGCGCTTCCACGACCTGGACAACCTCTACGTGACGGACGGCTCGGTGCTGCCCACCGGCCTGGGCGTCAACCCCATGCAGACCATCCTCGGGGTCGCGCGCGTGGGGGCGAGCCACCTGGCGGCGAGCCTCGGCTGAGGCCCGGGCAGCCCCCGGTGCAATCGCTCTGGACGCAGTGCGTAGGAGAGGGCAGACACCCTCTCCACCGGAGACCACCACCATGGCCGAATCGAAGACCGTCTGGGAGCGCCTCAACCTCGCGGGCGACCAAGTCGTGGACACGCTGAAGCGGCTCCTCCGGGAGGGGAGCGTGCGGCGCCTCATCGTGAAGAGCCGCCAGGGCCGCACGCTGCTGGACCTGCCCGTCACCGCGGGCATTGTCGGCCTCGCGCTCGCGCCCGCCTGGGTGTCGCTCGCCACCGTGGGGGCGCTCGTGGGCGGGCTCACCGTGGACGTGGAGCGCAGCGCCGAGCCCGAGGGGCCCTCCACCACGGGCTGAGGGCACCTGGCCGAGGGCGGCCCGCGAGGCCAGGGCCCGCCCGCTCCCTCCCCCTCCGCCCACGGGCGGGGGGCGGTGGCGCGGGATGCTTAGCTTCGGGAGCATGGAAGCGCAGGACATGCCCCGCACGCGCGTCGTCGGCTCCTTCTGGAGCGCTGGCGAGCCGCTCTCCTTCCGCGAGCTCTGCGAGCGCGCGGTCCCTCCGGACACGCGCCTGCTGGTGCTGGACCTCGACCGCACGCTGCACCTCGGCCGCAACATGGGCGAGCTGCTCGGCTGGGAGATCAACGCGTACCAGGCCTACGGCGCCGCATACCTGCGCGACCTGGAGCCGCAGCGCACCGCGGGGCGCTTCTACCTCGAGCGCACGCGGCCGCTCGCGGCGCTGCGCTACCTGTGGAGCGCCGTGCGCGTGTGGGGACTGCCCGGGCTCTCCTACCTGCTCTGGGGCAAGGTGGCCGCGCGGCTGGGCCTCGTGCGCCGCCGCAGCTTCCTGCGCTTCGGCCCCGAGCCGGTGCAGGCCGTGCAGCGCGTGCCCCAGTACGCGCTGTTCCGCCAGATGGCCTCGGTGCCGGAGCCGCTGGTGCGCGAGCTCGCGGCGCGCGTGTGGGCGCGCTACCGGCAGGACCTCATCCTCGAGCGCGAGGACGTGGCCTGGCTGCGCGAGCGCTGCCCCGGCATCCGCATCGTGCTGAGCAGCGCCTCGCCCCAGCAGGTGGTGGAGGCCGCGGGAGAGGCGCTGGGCATCGAGGAGGTGATCGGCTCCTCCCTGCACCGCATCAACGGCGGGCGGGCGAAGCTCGAGGAGCTGCGCGCGCGCTACCCCGGGCTGCTGGACGCGCCGGGCGTCACCACCGTGGGCATGTCCGACACGGGCTACGGCGAGGACCACAGCTGGGTGGAGGCCTTCACGCACCTGGTGGACGTGAACAGCAGCACGGGCTTTCCGCCCATCGTCTCCAGCGCCTCGCCGCTGCAGGCGCTCTACTCCGCGCACATCCTCACCCGCGCCGAGAAGGAGGCGCGCGCACGGGGCGAGCAGTGGCTGGACCCGCGGCGCGGTCGCGCGGGGCGCCGCCACGGCCGCGAGCTGCGGGCCTCCGAGCTCGAGGCCCTGCTCGCGCCGCTGCGCAGCGCGGTGGAGCGGCTCGCCCGCGAGCTGGAGCTGCGCCAGCGCCAGCTCGCGGACGTGCTGGAGCGGGCGCGCGAGGAGCTCGCTGCGATGGACGCGGCGCTCGAGCACGCGGCCGAGTCCTTCGTGGTCGCGCAGCGCGAGCACGTGCGCGAGCTGCGCGACCGGGTGGAGGCGCGGCTCTCCGCGCAGCGCGCGCTGGCCCGCAGCGCCCGGCCCGTCTCCGAGGTCGCCTTCGCCATGGCGCAGGCGCTCGAGCGCTCGCGGCTGCTGCTGGAGCGGCGCGCGCACGCCTGAGCGGGCGTGAAGTTGCCAGCAACTCTCCGCGCGCTTGAAATGGCCGGATGCCCCTCCAGCTCTCGCCCTGGACCGTCTCGGTCCTGCCCCTCCCACGCCTGCCCCGCACGTCCAGCGTCTACCCGTTCGGCTTCTGCGGCGACCTCCCGGTGGGCAGCTGCAGCGGCAGCTCCGGCACCCCCAAGCACTGCGTCTGGCGCGGGGGTGTCGCCGAGCTGCTCGCCCTGCCGCCCAAGCGGCGCGATGTCGGGGTGCGCCTGGGGCGAGGCCACGCGCTGCCGGGCTACTGGACGGGCAGCGGCGCACGCTGCGCGGGCGGTGCACTGCTGTGGCGCCCGGATGCACAGGGCGCCCTTCAGCCCCAGGAGCTCCCGGCGACGGGCTGGCTGAGCGCAGAGGCCTGGGCCGTGGCGGGTGACGTGGTGGTGGGGCACGGGAAGCGCAAGATGAACGCGGACGACCGGCCGCTGGTGTGGCGCGGCGGTGCGGAGCCCGAGGAGCTGCCTGCGCCCGAGTGGGACGCGAACGTGACGGCCACGGATGGCACGCAGCACGTCGGGAGCACCGGCGGCATCCCCTTCACGCGCGCCGCGCTGTGGGACGGGGCGGCGCGCACCTATGTCGACCTCGCCCCGCCGGGCAAGGGGCCCATGACGGCCGCGCAGGGCGTGGGAGACGGGCAGCAGGTGGGGATTCTCTCCGAGGGCGGCATCGCCACGCGCGCGGTGCTCTGGCACGGGACGGCGGACTCGCGCGTGGACCTCACCCCTGCAGGACATGTCGGCGCCTCGGCGTGGGACTGCAAGCGCGGCCTCCAGGTGGGCGTGGTGCAGCGGCGCGTGCTCCATCACACGGACGCGCAGGGTGAGCCGGCCCTGAACGAGTGCTACGAGCGGGCCGCGCTCTGGCAGGGCACGGCGGACAGCTTCGTGGAGCTGCACGGCGTGCTCCCGCCCGAGCTCGTCACCTCCACGGCGCGGGAGCTCCGCGTCGAGGGCGAGCGCGTGCGCGTCTTCGGCTGGGCGCAGCGCCGCCTGAAGGCCCCCGAAGCGAACGGGGACGAGCGGGGCGAGCCTGTGGCCGTCATCTGGGAGGCCACCGCGCGCGGCTGAGCGCCGCGTGCCCGCCCGCGCTGCGGCCCCGTCCTCAGCGCTCCTGCGAGAGGCGCCGCGCGCGCAGGGACGGGCGCCCCAGCGCGAGCAGCGTCAGCAGCACGAGCCACGGCGCGAGGCCACCCCCTGCCCCGCTGCAGCCGTCGTGGTGGCCCTCGTCCGCAGCGGCCGGCTCCTCGGGGATGTCGGTCGCAGGGGTGAACTCCGCCCCCGTCTGCAGGAGATAGAGGTGGCGGCCGAGCGCGACCCTCCACTCGCCCTCGCGCAGCCGCGGCACCCCCAGCGCGCTGGACAGCTCGCGCTCGGGCTGCCCTGCCACCGGAATGAAGCGGCGGCCGTCCCGCTCGAACAGCACCTCGCCGCCCGCGCCCAGGGCATCCACACTGCTCGAGTTGGAGCGCGGGCTCACCTGGACCGGGGTGCCTCCGGTGGGGGGACGGACGAAGACCTGGTACGCGCTTTCGACCGGGAGACTGAAGGCCGCCCACCCCTGCTCGAGCTTCACCGGGAAGGACGGCACGTCGAGGCTGCCCTGCGCCGTCTGCAGCGTCGTGACGAAGCTGCTCTGGCCGCGGACCGGCCATCCCTCGGCGGTGTACGTGAGGTTGATGCCGTCCGTGGCCACGCGCTCCGCGGGACGCACGGCACCCGAGGTGGTGAAGCTCTTGCGCACGCCGTCGTCGAGCCACACCACCTCGCGTTGCTCCGCGAACACCGCGTCGCCATCCGGCCCCAGCGCGAAGGGCGCCATGGTGCCACTCGAGGCCAGCTGCACCTCGTCGCCCGAGCCGAGCTCGCGCCGCACCAGCGCACCGCCCGCCCCAGACAGCAGCGCCCATCCAGCGTTCGCCGCGACGAGGCGGCCCGTGAGCGGCTGCAGCTGTCCCCCCCTCCACTGGAAGGCCTGCTCGCCCAGCGCGAACACCGCTCCGTTCGCGGTGAGCGCCGCAGGCCCCACCGGAGCTCCCGGCACCTCGGCGAGCAGCGTGGCGGTGCGGGTGGCCAGCGTGAGCAGCAGGATCCGCCCTCCGGGCTCCTGGAACAGGATGCGGCTCGCGTCGAAGTCGAGGATGGGACCCTGCACCTGCGCGAGCTCGAGGAGGCGGGGGCTGCGCTCGACGAGGATCGCGCGTGAGGCGACCGCCGGCTGCCCGGCCGCATCCGTGGCGGTGACTTTCAGGTTCAGCGCGCGGCCGTCGAGCGACCGGGTGTCGAGCGTGCCCTCGAAGCGCGAGCTGTCCGCGCTGGAGCGCTGCAGCGCCACCTCCTCCGCGAGCGGCTGTCCGAACGTGCTCTCGAGCACCGCGCCCACGCGCGCACAGCCCGTCGGGTCGTCGTCCGTGCAGCGCACCTGCACCGTGAGCGTGCCGCGCGAGGTCGTCCCCTCGAGCGGCGCGAGCACCTCCACACTCGGTGCCCGGTCGGTCCGGAAGCCCACGCTCGCGCTCGCACTGGAGCCGGCATCGTCGGTGGCCACGACCTCCAGCGCGTGCGGGCCGGACGCGAGCCCCGCGACATCGACGACGCCCTGGAAGTTGCCCGCGATGTCGCCCGAGAGCACCTGCTCGCGGCCCTCCACGCGCGCTACGACGCCCGCGATGGCGAGCTCCGAGTCCACCTTCACCTTCAGGTTGACCTGCAGGTTCGAGACCTGGTTCGCAGCGGGCTCGAGGATCCGGACCGTGAGGGTTCCCGCCTCGGCCCACGCAGACGCGAGCAGCAGCAGGACGCCCAGCGCGCGCCCACCTCGTGTGAGCAGTCGCGGGGTCCATCGGAGGTCGCTCATTCCCCGATTAGACGTGATTGCCTGCGCCGAGGCCATGGAGAAGCGTGCGGCGCCGGCAGGAGCGTCACCTCGCGGCCCCGGAGCCACGGCTGCGCCTGGCACGCGGCTCGCTAGAGCGGGTGCCATCGACCTCGCGCAGGTTGCACGCGGTCGAATTTCCTCTCCCCTCGCCCGTCCGTGTCCCCGTGCACCCTCCCCTCTCCTCTTCCCGTCCCCCTCCCGCGTGGCGCGCAGTCGTCTCCTCGAGGGGCGCCGCCTACGCTTTCGTGCTCGGGGTCTGGCTCGCCGCGCTGGGCACCAGCAGCTGGCTCGCGCACCGTGCGCAGGAGCACTGGACCGCGGGCTCCGTCCGGATGCCCGAGCTCGCCCCCACCGAAGCCCTCCCGAGCGCTCTGGCCGAGCGCCCCGCGCGCGCGGCGCGTCACGGCGCCGAGCGGCGCGCGAACCTCCCCGCCAGCGTCGACGCCTCCCTGCCCTGACGACCTGCCGCGTCGGCCGACATGTCGAGAGCCGCGCTGAGCGGGCCCCTCACTCCAGCGCGTAGCTCGCGAAGCGCTGGCGCAGCTCGCGCTTGAGCACCTTTCCGGTGCCTCCGAGCGGCAGCGCGTCCACGAACTCCACCGCATCCGGCATCCACCACTTCACCAGCCGGGTCTCCAGGTGGCGCAGGAGCTCCTCGCGGGTGAGCTCCTTGCCGGGCGCCCGGACGACGACGAGCAGCGGCCGCTCCTGCCACTTCGGGTGCGGCACCCCGATGGCGGCCGCCTGGGCCACCGCGGGATGCGACATCGCGGCGTTCTCCAGCTCGATGCTGCTCACCCACTCGCCGCCGGACTTGATGACGTCCTTGCTGCGGTCGGTGATCTGCATGTAGCCGTCCGGGTCCACCGTGGCGATGTCCCCGGTGAAGAACCAGCCGTCCTGGTGCGCCTCGTCCGGGTCGCGCCGGAAGTAGGCGCTCGCCACCCACGGCCCGTGCACCTGCAGGTGGCCGGGGGTCCTCCCGTCGTGCGGCAGCACGTTGCCCGCATCGTCCACGAGCCGCAGGTCCACGCCGAACACGGGCCGACCCTGCTTCGCCTTCAGCGCGAGCTGCGCCTCGGGCGCGAGCGCGCGGTGCTTGGGCAGCAGCACGTTCGCGGTGCCCACCGGGCTCATCTCCGTCATGCCCCAGGCGTGGATGACGCGGGCGCCGTGCTCGCGCTCGAAGGCCTCGATCATGCTCGGAGGACACGCGGAGCCGTCGATGGTGACCTTCTCCACGCCGCTGAGCTTCCGGCCCACGCTGCGCAGGTGCTGCAGGAGTGCGAGCCACACCGTGGGCACGCCGAGCAGGCTCGTCACCCCTTCCGAGTCGATGAGCTCGAGCAGACTCGCGCCATCCAGCCCGGGGCCGGGCAGCACCAGCTTGGAGCCGGTCATCGCCGCCGCGTAGGGCACGCCCCACGCGTTGACGTGGAACATGGGCACCACGGGTAGCGTCACGTCCTGCGCGGAGATGGCGAGCGTGTCCGCCATGGAGATGGCGTACGAGTGCAGCACGGTGGAGCGGTGCGAGTAGAGCACGCCCTTCGGGTTGCCCGCGGTGCCCGAGGTGTAGCAGAGCGAGGAGGCCGTGCCCTCGTCGAGCAGGGGCCAGCGGAAGGTGTCCGGGTGGCCGGCGAGGAGCCCCTCGTAGTCGCGCAGCTCGGGGAGCCCCACGCCCTGCGGCAGGTGGGCCGCATCCGTGAGGGCGACGAAGTGGCGCAGCGCCGTGCCCTGCTGCGCGAGGAACTGGGCGAGCTTGAGGAAGGTGGTGTCGAAGCACAGCACCGTGTCCCCGGCGTGGTCCACGATGTAGCGCAGCTGCTCCGGCGGCAGGCGCGGGTTGAGCGTGTGCAGCACCGCGCCGATGCCGGACACGGCGAAGTACAGCTCCAGGTGGCGCTGCGTGTTCCACCCCAGCGTGGCGATGCGGTCTCCGGGCTTCACCCCCAGCTGCTCGAGCGCGTGCGCGAGCCGGCGCACGCGGCGGGCCACCTCCCCCCAGGTGGAGCGCGCGATGGGGCCCTCCACCGTGCGGGTGACGACCTCGGTGGCGGCGTGGAAGCGCGCCGCGAACTCGATCTGCCCCGAGATGAGCAGGGGCTCGTTCATCATCTGACCCAGCATGGAAGCCTCCCTGGGCCATAGCGTACGCGCGTTGGCCCCGGCGTCCCGCACCGCCGGCGTGCGCGATGTGCACCGGACAGACAGTCGCGGGGGAGGACCGCAGGTCCAATGACGAGCACCTCGGGCTGAGCCATCCTTCCCCCGTGCCCCCCGGGGCTTCGAGGTGCGCCATGTCCCAACTGCTCGCGTTGCCGCTGCTCCTCGCACTCCAGGTGCCCTCCGCTCCGACGTCGATTCCCCTCCCGGGCGAGGCGCCCGTGGCGATGGACTACCTCGCCTTCGACCCTGCCACGCACCGGGTGCTGTTGCCGGCCGGCAACACGGGCCGCCTCGACGTGGTGGATACGACCACCGGGAAGCTCACGGCGCTCGAGAGCTTCCCCACGGCGAAGCGCGGCGAGCGCACGGTCGGGCTCAGCTCGGTCACCGTGGGTGAGGGCTCGGTCTTCGTGGGCAACCGCGCGGACTGGACCGTGTGCGCCCTGGAGCAGCGCTCGCTCGCGCGCGAGGGCTGCGTGAAGCTCGCCTCCCAGCCCGACGGCGTCATGTACGTGCCCGCGACGAAGGAGGTGTGGGTGACGCTGCCGGAAGCCCACGCCATGGAGGTGCTCGACGTGAAGAATCCGGCTAGCCCTGCCGTCGTGGCGCGGGTGCCGCTCGCAGGAGAGCCGGAGGGCTACGCGCTGGATGCGGCGCGCGGGCTCGTCTACACGAACCTGGAGGACGCGGACCGCACCGTGGTCATCGACGCGCGCGCCCGCCGGGTGCTCGACACGTGGAAGCCCGGCTGCGGCGAGGCGGGCCCGCGCGGGCTCGCCTTCGATGCCTCCCACCGCCAGCTCGCGGTCGCGTGCACCGACCGGGTGAAGCTGCTGGACGCCGCGCACGCAGGCGCGATTCGCGCGGAGCTGGGGACGGGCGGCGGCGTGGACAACCCCGCCTGGGACGCGGCGCACCACCGCCTCTACGTCGCGAGCGGGAAGACCGCGACGCTGACCATCGTCGACCTGAGCCACGCCGGAGAGCTGCGCAAGGTGGCGAGCGCTCCGACCGCGCAGGGCGGGCGAAACGTTGCGGTGGACGCGGACGGCACGGCCTACGTGCCCGACTCGCGCGGAGGCCGGCTCGTGGTGGTCCGCTTTCCGCGCTGAGGCCGTCAGGACGGAAGGGACTCAGCTCAGCAGGCGCCGCAGGTCCTCGAGCACCTCCCGCTCCTCCCAGCCCAGCAGCGGCCGCGCGAGCAGACCGAGCGCGAGCGGCACGCACCAGAGCAGCAGCACGAGGCCGAGCAGCCCGGGCTTGCGGTCCCACAGCGCGAGCCCCACGCCGCCGAGCGAGAGCAGCAGCAGGGGCGTCCAGGGAGGCGAGTCGAGCCACGCGGGCCGAAGGAGGAGCGACAGTCGCGAGCCTCCGGCAGTCGCCTCCACCTGGCCACGCGTGATGGCGTGCAGGTTGCGCACGAGCGGCCCGCTCACGGCCGCGCGCCGCACGACGAAGCGGGCGCCCTCCACGTGGCCCACCCAGCGCTGGCCCGAAGGCATCCGGGTCCCGGTCCTCTCGAGCATCGGCCCGCGCACGCCGCGCAGCTCCGCCTCGAGGCGCGCGAGCACCTCTGCTGGAGCGAGCGGCACCTCGAGCTGCGCGCTGCGAGAAAAGAGGGACATGACCGGCCCACCATCCTCGACAATGCCCTGGAGGCCAACCGCGCTTCGCCGAGCGTGTTCTGCGGAGGAGACCGGCGCGTCGCCGCGACCCGGCGCTACAGCAGTGCGAGCTGCTGCGGCTTGCCCAGCGGCCGCGCATCCACGCCCGCGTCCTTGAGCGCCTGGGCCAATTCCTCGGCGAAGCCGTGGTGCGTGATGACGTCCGTGGCCCCGGTCTCCTTCGCGTACTTCACGAGGCTCTGGCAGTCCGCGTGGTCGCTCAGGGGGAAGGCCACCTGCGCGCCGTAGCGCAGAGCGCAGCCGGGGTCCATCGCCCAGCCGGTGAGCACCGCGGTCGCGCGCGGCCAGATGGGCGCGAGCCCTCCCTTGCGCGCGAGGTGCGGCGGGTAGAACACCACCTCGTCCGGCTGCACGGTGCCGTTGAACTTGCGCAGGTTCTCGATGGGGACGCCGAACTCCGCGTACAGCTCCGCCACCTCGTAGATGGAGGCGTGCGCCGCGAGCTTGAAGCCGCGCCCCGCGAGGAACTTCATCGCCTCCTGGCTCTTGCCCAGCGCGTAGCCGAGCAGCACCGGCGTCACGCCGCGCTCGAGCTGCTCGCGCACCCAGGCCTCCACCCGCCCCAGCGTCTCCTCGCGCGGCGGGAAGGCGTAGCGCGGATGGCCGAAGGTGCTCTCGATGATGAGCGTGTCGCACTCGGCCACCTGCGCGCGCTCCGCGGTGAGGCTGGGCACGAGATTCAGGTCGCCGGTGAAGACGATGCGCTGGCCATCCGCGCGCGTCACGCGCAGCTGCGCGCTGCCCAGGATGTGGCCCGCCGGCAGCAGCTCGAGCACCAGCGGCCCCAGCTCGAAGGGGCGGTTGTAGGGCGCGGGCAGGGGCGCGCTCAGCTCGCCGAGCCGGTGCGCCATGAGGCGCAGCGTGGCCGCCGTTGCGATGGTGCGCTCGTGGCGGGCAATGTGATCCGAGTGCGCGTGGCTGACGAAGGACAGGGGGGTCTTGCGGATTGCATCCAGGGACAGGGGGGTGCCCGTCAGGTGCAGGCCGGTTCGCTTCAGCTCGACGCTCATGGGGACGGCCGGGGTTATACCGCGTCCTCCCGACGCTCCCCCATCCCCGGCCGGAAGCGGTCCAGGAGGTGGGCCCCCAGCTCGGCGACCAGGACGCCGAGCATGATCAGCCCGCCGCCCAGGGCCTCGCGCGCCCCGAGCCGCTCGTAGCCCAGGAGCACCGAGTAGGCGGCCGCGAACACGGGCTCCAGCGAGTAGATGAGCGCCGCGCGCACCGCGCTGGTGCGCGCCTGCCCCCAGGTCTGCACGCTGATGGCCACGGCGCTCGCGAAGACGCCGCAGAAGAGGAAGCCCATGACGAAGGAGCCCGTCCACTCCACCCGCGGGCCCCCGGGCTGCAAGGGCACACACAGGGCCGAGAGCAGCGCCACGCCCCACAGCTGCACCGCCACCATGCCCATCACCCCCTGCTTCGGGGCGAGCTTCTCGGTGAACGCGATGTGGAAGGCGTAGGCCACGGCGCAGCCCACGGTGAGGAGGTCCCCGCGGGTGAGGCCCCCACCCGCCCCGGCCGCATCCGGCCGGGTGAGCGCCCACAGCCCCGCCACCGCGAGCACCACGCCCACCAGGGACGGCAGGCGCGGCACACGGCGGAAGAACACGAGCGACACGAAGGGCACGCCCACCACGCTCAGGCCGGTGATGAAGGCGCTGCGGCTCGCGGTGGTGCTGGTGAGCCCCACCGTCTGCAGCGCGAAGCCGAGGAAGAGGAACACCGCGAGCAGGCCGCCCGCGCGCAGCGCCTGAGGCTGCAGCACCTGGCGCCCCGCGAGCAGCGAGAGCAGCAGCGCCCCGGTGGCGAAGCGCAACGCGAGGAAGGTGAAGGGGTCCGCGTGGCCCAGCGCGTCCTTCACCACCACGAAGGTCACGCCCCAGAAGGCGGTGATGAGCAGGAGCGCGAGGTCCGCCTGCAGGCGGCCCCTCCTCTCGTGCTCGACGGCGTGCTGGGACACGGGGGCGCGCTCCGGGCTCAGGGGATGAAGAAGAAGGTGACGCCGAGCAGCGCGTACACGGCCATGAGCATCGCGCCCTCCAGCCAGTTGCTCTCGCCGTCCAGCCCGATGAGCGTGGCGCCGCCCACGCCGATGGCGATGCCCAGCACCTCCATGTGGCTGAACTCCAGCGTGAGGTGCTGGCCGAAGGGGATGGAGAGCAGCACCAGCACGGGGGCGACGAAGAGGGCGATCTGCTTCGAGGACTCGAAGGCGATGTTGAACGCCAGGTCCATCTTGTTCTTGAGCGCCATCAGCACCGCGGTGGAGTGCTCGGCGGCGTTGCCCACCGTGGCGATGATGATCACGCCCACGAAGGTGTGGGTGAAGCCGAAGGTGGCGATGGCCGCCTCCAGCGCGTGCACCAGGAACTCGGCCACCACCACCACGCCCAGCGTGGAGAGCAGCAGGATGGCGGTCGCCTTCTTCGTGCCCCAGGCGGGCGCCTCCTCCAGCTCCAGGTCCCCTTCCGCCGCGGGCTCCCCGCCCTCGTCCCCGCCCTGGTACAGGTGCGAGTGCGTGCGCAGCGAGAACACGAGGCTGAGCGCGTACACCACCAGCAGCACCACGGCGATGGCCACCGACATGGGGAAGAGCACGGGCTCGGCCGCCTTGCCGCGAGACGCGTGGAACAGGTCCGGCAGCGCGAGCGCCGTGAGCGCGAGGAACATCATCGCGCTGCCGGAGAGCGCCGCCGTCATGTTGAAGGTCTGGCGCGGGTAGCGCAGGCCGCCGGCGAAGATGCTCGCGCCGAGCACCAGCAGCAGGTTGCCCAGGATGGCGCCGGTGATGGAGGCGCGCACCACGTCCAGGTGCCCCGAGCGCAGCGCGGCGATGGCGATGATGAGCTCCGCCGCGTTGCCGAAGGAGGCGTTCATCAGCCCGCCCAGGCCGCTGCCCAGCTTGTGGCTGATGGCCTCGGTGGCCTCGCCCATCAGGCGCGCGAGCGGCACCAGGGCGATGGCGCAGAGCACGAAGGTCCAGGTGCCGGCGCCCAGGAAGTGCGCCGTCACGGCCGCCGGGAACGAGACCACCAGCAACGCGAGGAAGATGCGGTCGGCAGGGGCGGCGGGGGTCGCGGACACGGGCACTCTCCGGGGACGGAAGCGGCGCTTGTCGCACAACGCGCCGAGGGCGGCCAGCGCTCCCTTCCGGAAGCTCTGCCGCCCTCGTGCGACTCCTGCGGACTGCTGCGGACTACTTGCTGCCGTGGATGGCGGCGCGCAGCTCGGGCAGGACCTTGAAGAGGTCCGCCACCAGGCCGTAGTCCGCCACCTGGAAGATGGGCGCCTCGGGGTCCTTGTTGATGGCCACGATGGTCTTGCTGCTCTTCATGCCGGCCAGGTGCTGGATGGCGCCGGAGATGCCCGCCGCGATGTACAGCTGCGGCGCGACCACCTTGCCCGTCTGGCCCACCTGCAGATCGTTGGGCACCCAGCCCGCGTCGCACACCGCGCGGCTCGCGCCCACCGCGGCGCCGAGCTCGTCGGCGAGCGCCTCGATCTCCTTGAAGTCACCCTTGGTGCCGCGGCCACCGGAGACCACCACCTTGGCCTCGGTGAGCTGCGGCCGCGCGCTCTTGACCTCCTTGAAGTCCACGAACCTGGTCTTCGCGGCCTCGATCTTCGCGTCGAAGGTCTTGACCTCGGAGGCGCCGGCGCCGCCCGCGGCCGCCGGGAACTCGCTGGTGCGCACGGTGAACAGCTTCACGGGGCTGGTGAGCTTCACGTCGGCAATCACGCTGCCGGCCCACATGGGGCGGGTGAAGGTGATGTCGGCGCCCGAGCCGCCGAAGGCCATGATGTCCGTGGCCATGCCGGCCTTGAGGCGGGCGGCCACGCGCGGCAGCAGGTCCTTGCCCACGGCGGTGGAGGCCATGCCCACGAAGTCTGCCTTCACGCTCTGCGCGAGCGCGGCGAGCGTGGGGGCGTAGGCCTCGGCGGTGTAGTGCTGGAAGGCGGCGTTCGTGCTGGTGTGCACCACCTTCGCCCCGTAGCCCTTGAGCTCGTCGACCACCTTGCTCGGGTCGGCGCTGAAGAGCGCGAGGTGCAGCTCGCCACCGGTCTTCTCGGCGAGCGCCTTGCCCGCGGCGATGGCGTGGAGGTTGGCCTTGCGCAGCTGCCCGTCCGGCTGCTGCTCGGCGACGATGAGGACGATCGGCATGGGAGTGGCTCCTGGAGTCCTGGAAGGATCTTGGAAAGGGTTAGAGCGCCTTCGCCTCGTTGCGCAGCTTCTCCACCAGCGCGGGCACGTCCGGCACCTTGATGCCGGCCTTGCGCGGCGGGGGGCTCTGCAGCTTGAGCACCTGCACCACGGGGGTCACGTCCACGCCGAGCTTGGCGGGGGTGAGCTCCTCGATGGGCTTGCTCTTGGCCTTCATGATGCCGGGCAGCGAGGCGTAGCGCGGCAGGTTCAGGCGCAGGTCGGTGGTGACCACCGCCGGCAGCGCGCACTCGAGCGTCTCCAGCCCGTTGTCCACCTCGCGCACCACGCGCACGCTCTTGCCGTCCGCGCCCACCTGCAGCGCCGGCGCCTTGCTCTTCTCCGCGTCGCTCTCCAGGCTCTCCACCTTGGAGGCGAAGGTCGCCTGGCCCGCGCCCATGAACTCGGCGAGGTACTGGCCCACCTGGTTCTGGTCGTCGTCGATGCTCTGCTTGCCGAGGATGACCAGGTCCGGCTTCTCCTTCTCCACCACCTTCTGCAGCAGCCCGGCGATGGCCATCTGGTCCAGCACGCCCGCGTGGTTCACCCACACGGCGCGGTGCGCGCCCATGGCGAGCGCGTGGCGCAGCTGCTCCTGCACCACCTTGTCCCCGATGGAGACCACCACCACCTCACCGCCGTGCTTCGCGGCCAGGCGCAGCCCCTCCTCGACGGCGATCTCGTCGAAGGGGTTGATCTTGTACTTCAGCCCCTCCTGCACGATGCCCGAGCCATCCGGCTTCACCTTGATCTTGGACTCGGGATCTTCCACGCGCTTGGCGGTGACGAGGATCTTCACGGCGACTCCTCTCTCGAAACGGAGACTGGACTTGAGGTGGTGCGGCGCATGACGCACCGCGACGAAACGCGGACGAAGTAATAGGCATCCGGCGCCGGGGGCGGCAACGAGAAACGCCCCAAGCGCGCAGTTTTCCTTGCCTATCTCAACAGAAGGACCCGGGGCCCGGGGCGCTCCGCCTACTTCTTGGCGGCGGCCTTGGGGACCTTCTCCCAGTCGGCGAGGAACTTCTTGATGCCGAGGTCCGTGAGCGTGTGCTGGGCGAGCTGCTGGATCACGCTGTAGGGCAGGGTCGCCACGTCGGCGCCGAGGCGCGCGGCGTTGGTCACGTGGATGGGGTTGCGCACGCTGGCGACGAGCACCTGGGTGCTGAAGTCGTAGTTGCGGTAGATCTCGACGATCTGCGCGATGAGCTCCATGCCGTCCTGGCCGATGTCGTCCAGGCGGCCCACGAAGGGGCTCACGTAGGTGGCGCCGGCCTTGGCGCACAGCAGGGCCTGGTTCGCGCTGAAGCAGAGGGTGACGTTGGTCTTGATGCCCTCGGCGGTGAGCGCCTTGACCGCCTTCATGCCCTCCACGCCCATGGGGATCTTCACCACCACGTTGTCGTGGATCTTGGCGAGGCCGCGGCCCTCCTCGATGAGCGCGGGCGCCTCGAGCGACACGCACTCGGCGCTCACCGGGCCGTCCACGATGGAGCAGATCTCGCGGATGGTCTCCTCGAGCGGCCGGTTGGCCTTCATCAGGAGCGAGGGGTTGGTGGTGACGCCGTCCACGCAGCCCATGTCGTAGGCCTTGCGGATCTCGCCCACGTCCGCGGTGTCGATGAAGAACTTCATCTGGTAGCTCCTGAAGAGGGTTGGAACTCGGAACAGAACGAAAGCTGCGCGCGGCGCGCCGGCCCGGCCAGCGTCCGGGCGTGCCCGTAGTCGATGCCCCCCCATGCGTCAAGCTGGCAGGGGGGCGGCCAGCGGGAGTAGAAGCCGCGGTCAGACCATGGCCCGCGCTCCCAAAGATGTAACCCCCAAGCCCCGCCTTCGCGCCCTCCCTTCGCAGGCCCCGGCGCCCCGGCGTCCGCGCGCCTCCCGCAAGGGTGGGCAGCAGGCGGCCGCCATCGCCGGGAGCACGGACGCCCGGAGCACGGACGCGGAGACGCTCGCCTACGCGCGCGGCGTGCTCGAGGCCGAGGCGCGCGCCATCCTCGGGCTCACGGGGCGGCTGGGCGAGCCCTTCCTGCGTGCGCTCGCCCTGGTGCGCGGCTGCGAGGGCCAGGTGGTGGTGACGGGCATGGGCAAGGCGGGCCTCATCGCCCAGAAGCTCTCCAGCACGCTCGCCTCCACCGGCATCCGCTCGCTCTACCTGCACCCGGCCGAGGCCGTGCACGGCGACCTGGGCCGCGTGGCGCGCGGGGACGTGATCATCGCGCTGTCCAACAGCGGGGCCACCGAGGAGCTGGTGCGCATCCTCCCCTCCTTCCGCCGCCTCGCCACGCCCCTCATCGCGCTCACCGGCGACACGGAGAGCGCGCTCGCGCGCGGCAGCGACGTGGTGCTGGACATCGGCCGCATCGACGAGGCCTGCCCCCTGGGGCTCGTGCCCACCGCCTCCACCGCCGCCCTGCACGCGCTGGGCGATGCGCTCGCGATGGCGCTGCTCAAGAGCCGCCAGTTCACCCCGGACGAGTACGCCCTGCTGCACCCGGGCGGAAAGCTGGGCCGCTCGGTGATGCGCGTGTTCGAGGTGATGCGCTCGGGCAAGAGCAACCCGGTGGTGAAGGAGAGCGCGCGGCTCAGCGAGGTGGTGGTGGTGATGACCAACACCCCGGGCCGCCCCGGCGCCGCGCTCGTGGTGGACCGCGGCGGGCGCCTGGTGGGCATCTTCACGGACGGTGATCTGCGCCGCCTCGTGGAGCAGGGCCGCACCGACTTCGACGTGCCGGTGCGCGAGGTGATGGCGCGCCACCCGCGCTTCATCGGGCCGGAGATGCTGGTGCTCACCGCGACCGCGCGCATGCGGGAAGCGCGCGTGGACCAGCTGCCGGTGGTGGACGCCGAGGGCAAGCCCGTGGGCCTGCTCGACGTGCAGGACCTGCTCGCGGCGAAGTTCGTCTAGCGCGGCTACTCGCGCAGCTTCGCCTCGAGGCCCTTCTTGCCCGGGTAGTCCGGGGCGCTCGCGTCCAGGCGCTGCCACAGCGCCTTCGCGCCGGCCGCGTCGTTCTTGGCCTTGAGCGTGTCGCCCAGCTTCTCCACCGCCGCCGGGTCCCCGCTCACCGCCACGCTCCACACGCGCTCGGCCATGGGGCGCTTGAGCCCCACCAGCGCCCACGCCATGCCGGCGCGCGCGCGGCCGTTGTCCGGCTGGAAGGGCATCACGCGCGTGTAGGCGCCCAGCGCCTCCTGGTAGCGCCCGCGCGCGAGGTGCTCCTCGCCCTCCTCCACCAGCCTCGCGAGCCCCGCCTCGAGCTCCGGCGTGCGCTCGGTGTTCTTCACCGCGTCCAGCATCTCCTTCGTCAGCGCGGGCGGCGCGTCCGGAGGCGGCGCCCCGTCCATGCCCGGCGCGCCCGCGGCGGGCGGCTGCGCGGGCGGCGCCTCGGCGAGCACCTGGCTCAGGCGCACCTTGCGGTCCTCGGCGCGGCTCGCGAGGTACTTCTTGCGCCCGCCTGCGTCGATCGTCTGCTGCGTCATCTGGCCGAGCTTGCGCGCGAGCGCGGCGCGCGGCGACTGCGGGTGCGCAGCGAGGAAGGCCTCGAAGCCCTTGCGCGCGCTCTCGAGCGCCTTCAGGTCCTCGCCGCGGGTCTCGTAGAGCAGCGCCGCGTGGCCGAACTGGGCCTCCTCGTGGGTGGGGGCCACCTCGAGCACGTCCTCGTACGCCGCGAGCGCCGCCTTGCTGTCACCGGCGAGCACCAGGGCGCTGGCGCGCATGCCCTCCACCTCGAGCGCGGGCGCGAGCGCCGCGCGCGCGCAGGCCGCGGCGCCCGGCGCATCGCCCGCCTTCGCGCGCTGCTCGGCCGCGCTCGCCATCGCCTCGAGGGCCGTGTCCGGACCGAAGCCGCACCGGGCCTCCTCCGCGCTGGGCACGGGGCGCTTGCCCAGGCGCTTCACCTGCGCGAGGTACAGCGCGCGCACGCCCTTCGCCTTGGCCTCGGCCTGCTCGAAGTAGGGCACCGCGTCCTGGGGCCGCCCGTTGGTGAAGTAGAGCTTTCCGAGCGCGGCGGCGATCTCGAAGGACTTCTCCCGCTCCTTGAGCCCCAGGGTCGCGTCCAGCTGCTGCAGCAGCTGCTCGGCGGTGGGCGCGGGGCGGCCGCCGTTGGCCACCGGCGGGTGGTCCGCGGGCAGCGGCGCGTTCGCGGCGGGCTGCTCCACCTTGGGGTGATCCTTGGGCAGCGGCGTCTGGGCGAGGGCGGAGAGCGCGTACAGGGACAGCAGGAGGGAGGAGGTCATTGCTCGGAGGGAGGCGGCGCCTCGGGCCAGCTCGTGGCCTCGCGCCGCTGAACGTCCTGGGGCGAGAGCTGCCGCAGCAGCTGCTGCACCGACTCTCCCAGGACCGGGTGGAGCACCTCGGGGGCCAGCTCTGCGAGCGGCTCGAGGGCGAAGCGCCGCTTGTGCAGCTCCAGGTGCGGGACCTGGAGGTTCGGGTCGGCCACGACGGCGCCGTCCCACAGGAGGATGTCCAGGTCCAGCGGCCGCGGGCCCCAGCGCTGGGCGCTGGGCCGGCGCCCCTCGTCGCGCTCGATCTGCTGGAGGATGGCGAGCAGCCGCTGCGGGGCGAGGTCGCAGGCGAGCGCCACCGCGGCATTCAGGTAGCGCGGCTGGGGCGGACCCACCGGCGCGCTCTCGTAGAGCGAGGAGCAGGCGACCACGCTGACCGCATCGATGCGCGCGAGCGCGGTGAGCGCCCGCACGAGGTGCGCCTCGCGGTCGCCCTCGTTGGAGCCCAGGCCCACATAGACGAGCCCGGAGCCGAGCCCGGACGCGGCGCTATGGTCGGTCGGGTTCACAACCCCTTCTCAACAGGGTTGGAGAGGGTCCCGATTCCCTCGAGCTCCACCTCCACCCGGTCTCCCGCCGCGAGCTTCCCCACGCCCGAGGGCGTGCCGGTGCTCACCAGGTCTCCGGGCAGCAGCGTCATGCCCTGCGAGATGAACGAGACGAGCCGCGCGGGGCTGAAGATCATGTCCGAGGTGCGCCCGTCCTGGCGCACCTGCCCGTTCACCCGGCACACCACGCGCAGGTCTCGCGGCGACAGCTCGCGCGCCGCGACCGCCCAGGGCCCCGCGCAGGCGAAGGTGTCGAAGCCCTTGGCGCGCGTGTGCTGGATCTCCTTGCGCTGGATGTCGCGGGCCGTCACGTCGTTGAAGCAGGTGAGCCCCCAGATGGCGCGCTCGGCCTGGGCCTCGTCCGCGCCGCTCACGCGCTCGCCGATGACCAGCGCGAGCTCGGCCTCGTAGTGCACCTCCTCGCTCACGCGGGGGATGCGGATGGGGGCGCCGTGCGGGTTGAGCGCGGTGGACGGCTTGATGAAGATGAGCGGCTCCACCGGCACCGGCTTGCCCATCTCCTCCGCGTGCTTGCGGTAGTTCTGGCCCACGCAGACCACCTTGGAGGCGTCCGCCGGCACGAGCAGCGCGAGCCCCTCGAGCGCGAGCACCTCGCCGGTCTCCGCGCCCTTGCGCCAGGGCGCCGCCGAGAGCACCCGCACCTGCCCGTCCGCGCCGAGCCGGCCGTGCAGGGCCTCGCCGCTCTCCGGGTGGGTGAAGCGCAGGTAGCGGGCGGGGGTGTTCACGGGAGCAGCTCCTTGAGGCCGAGCACGTCGGCCATGTCGTAGAGGCCAGGAGGACGGCGGGCCACCCAGGCCGCGGCGCGCAGCGCGCCCTTGGCGAACTGGTCGCGGCTGGTGGCGCGGTGGGTGAGCTCCACGCGCTCGCCCTCTCCGTAGAAGAACACCGTGTGCTCGCCCACCACGTCCCCGCCGCGCAGCGTCTGCACGCCGATCTCGCGCGGGGGGCGCTCACCGATCTGCCCGTTGCGCTCGTAGCGCAGGTCCCCCGGGGAGCGCTGGAGCGCCTGCGCGAGCGCATCCGCGAGCTTCAGCGCGGTGCCGCTGGGCGCGTCCTTCTTCATCCGGTGGTGCGCCTCGAGCACCTCCACGTCGAAGCCCTCGCCCAGCAGCTGCGCGAGCCGCGCCGCCACCTGGATGACCACGTTCACGCCCACCGACATGTTGGGCGCGACCACCAGGGGGATGCGTCGCGCGAGCTCGACCAGCTCCGCGCGCTGCGCCGCGCTGAAGCCCGTGGAGCCCACCACCAGCGCGACCCCGGCGGCCGCGCAGGCGCGCGCGTGCACGAGGCTGGCCTCGGCGCTGGTGAAGTCGATGACCACGTGGGGGCGCGCGCCCTCGAGCACCTTGGCCAGGTCGTCCGAGAGCGGGGTCGCGAGCGAGCCCAGGCGCGCGGCGAGGGCCGCGTCCAGCAGCGGGAGCCCCGCGCCCTTGCGGTCGCTCGCGCCCACCAGCTCGAAGGTGTCCGAGGCGTTGACCAGCCGCACCAGCGTGCTGCCCATGCGGCCGGTGACCCCGGTGATGACGGTGCGGATCATGTGCGGTCTCCCGGGGAGAGCGAGGGAGGGCCCCGGCTCAGAGCAGGCCCAGCTTCTTGAGCTCTGCCTGCAGCTTCTGGGCGTTCGGCTCGGTCATCTGCACCAGCGGCAGGCGGAGCTCCGGCCCGAAGAGGCCGAGCAGGTGCAGCGCCCACTTCACCGGGATGGGGCTGCTCTCCACGAAGAGCAGGCGGTGCAGCGCGTTCATGCGCACCTGCAGCTCGCGCGCGCGGGCGAGGTCCCCGCCGCGCGCCGCCTGCACCAGGTCCGCCATCATCCGCGGCGCCACGTTGCTGGACACCGAGATGACGCCCTTGCCGCCGCAGGCGATGAAGGGCAGCACCGTGAAGTCGTCGCCGGACAGCAGCGTGAGCCGCTCGCCGCACTTCTCGACGATGTCGAGGGTGCGCGCCACGTTGCCCGTGGCCTCCTTCAGCGCCACCACCTCGGGGAGGTCGCACAGGCGCTGGCAGGTCTCCGGCAGCAGGTCCACGCCGGTGCGGCCCGGCACGTTGTAGGCCACCAGCGGGTAGCCCGGGTGCGCGGCCGCGATGGCGCGGAAGTGCTCCACCAGGCCCGCCTGGGTGGGCTTGTTGTAGTAGGGCGTGACGATGAGCGCGCCGTCCGCGCCGGCCTCGCGCGCGCGGGCGACCCCGTCGATCGCCTCGCGGGTGCTGTTGCTCCCCGCGCCCGCCACCACCGGCACCCGCCCCTTCGCGCTCGCCACGCAGACCGCGATGGCGCGCTGGCGCTCCTCGGGGGTCATGGTGGCGCTCTCGCCCGTGGTGCCCATGGGGATGAGCACCTGCGTGCCCCCCGCCACCTGCTGCTCCACGAGCTTCGCGAACGCCGCCTCGTCCAGGGCCCCGTCGCGGAACGGGGTGGCGAGCGCCGTCATCGACCCTTCGAAGGTTCGGATTGCCATGCGCTGCTCTTTAGGTCAGGCCCGCTCGCCGCGCCAGAGGTCCTCCAGCGCCTCGCGCTCGCGCACCACCCGCCACGCCTCCCCGTCCACCAGGACCTCGGCCGGGCGGGGGCGGGAGTTGTAGGTGCTGGCCATGCTCATCCCGTAGGCCCCGGCGCTCATCACCGCGTACAGGTCCCCCTGCCGCGGCAGCACCAGCTCGCGCCCGCGCGCGAGCACGTCCGTGGACTCGCACACCGGGCCCACTACATCCACCGGCTCCGCCTTCCCGCCGCGCGGCTTGCGCAGGGGCTGCAGGGCGTGGTGCGCGTCGTAGAGGGCCGGGCGCATCAGGTCGTTCATGCCCGCGTCCACCACCACGAAGGTGCGGGCGGGGGTGCGCTTGCGGTACAGCACGCGGGTGAGCAGCACGCCGGCGTTGCCCACCAGCACGCGCCCCGGCTCGAATACCAGCGTGGCGCCGGTGTCCCGGGTCGCCTGCAGCACCGTCTTCGCGTACTCCACGGGGCTGGGCGGGGTCTCGTCCACGTAGGTGATGCCCAGGCCGCCGCCCACGTCCAGGTACTCGAGCCCATGGCCGCGCGCCTTCAGGTCTCGGTACAGCCCCGCCACCTTGGTCAGCGCCGCGCGCACCGGCCCCGTGCGGGTGAGCTGGCTGCCGATGTGGCAGTCCAGCCCGCGCGCCACCAGGCCCTTCATGCGCTTGGCCCGCTGGTAGAGCGCGCTCGCCTCCTCGAAGGGGACGCCGAACTTGGAGGTCTTGAGGCCGGTGGAGATGTGCTTGTGGGTGCGCGCGTCCACCGCCGGGTTCACCCGCAGCGCGAAGGGCGCGGGGCGGCCGAGGCGCCGGCCCACCGCGTCCAGCATGGCGAGCTCCTCGGCGCCCTCCACGTTGAAGAGCAGCAGCCCCGCGGCGAGCGCGCGCTCCATCTCCTCGGGCGTCTTGCCCACCCCGGCGAACACCGTGCGGGCGGGGTCACCGCCGGCCGCCTGCACGCGCGCCAGCTCGCCGCCGGACACCACGTCGAAGCCGCAGCCCTCGCGGGCGAGCAGCCGCAAAACCGCGAGCGTGCTGTTGGCCTTCACCGAGTAGCAGATGAGGTGCGGCGCCTCGCCGAAGGCCTCGGCAAGGACGCGGTAGTGCCGCACCAGCGTGGCGCTCGAGTAGACGTACGTGGGGGTGCCCACGGCCTCCGCGATCGCGGAGAGCGGGACCCCCTCCGCGTGGAGACTGCCGCGGCGGTAGCTGAAGTGGTTCATGACCCTGCGTCGGGAGTGGAGCCGGCGTCCGTGCCCGCAGCGCTGCCGGGAGACGCGCCGGCGTCCGGCGGCGGCATGGACGGGAAGGGGCCGCGCGGGGCCACCTCGCCGGGCGCGGTCGCGTCCGGGGCGGCGGGACGCGCGGGCTCACCCGCGGGCTGCCCCGCCGGCTGCTGCTCGGGAGCGGCCGAGGGCGCGGGCGGTGCGGCGGGCGGCAGCGGGGGGCGCGGCGCCCCCTTGATGCCGCAGCCGGCGAGCGCCGCCGCGCTCCCCCCCACGACTGCGAGGAGCAGGGCGAGGCGGCGCGCAGCGGGCGGGAACGTCGGCATGGAGGAGGGCTCCGGCTAGAACTTGATGCCCAGCATCGCGCGCAGCGCCTGCGGCGTCTTCAGCGTGTTGGGGAAGCCCGCCTGCTCGAGGCCCGAGAGCGGGAAGAGGATGCCCCAGTCCAGCCCCGAGATGAAGCCGTCCTCGGTCTCGTAGCGCACGCCCGCGTTGAACTCCACGCCGAGGTTCGCGCTGCCCAGGTCCTTGCCGGTCTCGACGTCGAAGAAGGAGGGCGTGGACTCCTTGAAGACGGCGCGCGAGTAGATGAGGCTGCCGTGCAGGTCGAAGCCCGGCGCCAGCGTGTACTTGAGCGTGGGCTTGGCGTAGATGGCGTCCGTCAGGCCGCCGAGGATCTCGCGCCAGAGGATCATGTCCACGCGGTAGTCGCGGTTGAAGCGGAAGTTGCGGATGGCGCGGTCGTCGCACGAGGTGGTGTTCGCCCGGGTCGTGCAGTCGAACTGCGGCTCGGTGAGCACCACGGTGGTGCCGTCCGCCCCCACCGTCTGGCGGCGCGGGTAGTTGCCGAAGCCCGGCGCGTCGTCACCGGACGCGTAGCCCAGCTCGAGCCCGAGTGAGAGCGCGTTCTTCATCAGCTTCGCCTCGGCCTGCACCACCGCGCCGAACTGCACGATGGACAGCGACTGGTTCTGGCCGGGCACGTTGGCGAGCGCCGGGTCCAGGGCGCGGTTCTCGATGTCGCCCAGCTGCGCGGCGGCCTCCATCTCGAGGCGGAAGGACTTCTGCTCGTAGCGCAGCCAGAAGTCCGGCACGAAGAGGCGTCCCTTGCGCGGGATGAAGCCGGTGGCGCCGCTGGCGCCCGCGTTCACGTCACCCTGGCCGTAGTCCGTGTCCCAGCGCTGGGTGCGGTAGGTGAAGTGCAGGCCGTAGTTGAGCACGCCCTGCCCGTCCGCCAGCTTCGCCTTCACCTGCTGCTCGGTGTCGCGCCGCGCCACCGCGAGCACCAGGCTGTGGGCGTCGTCGGACTGGGTGAGATCGTAGGGCTCTCCCGCGGCGTTGCGACCCTCGCTGGTGAGGCCCTCGGAGTTGAAGTCGAACATCGGCGTCACGTACCAGCCGTTGAAGGGCTCGGTGACGAACTGGATGCGGTCCACCGTGTCGCCGAAGTCGCAGTCCAGGCAGTTGCCGTCGTTGCGCAGCATGCCCAGGCCCCAGTGGCTGCCCATGCGGCCGAAGCGCAGGATGCCCACCGGGGTGCTCACCTCGCCGTAGGCGCGGCGCACGAGGATGGAGTCCTTGAGCGCGTTCACGCCCGAGGTGGGCGGGCTCTGGCTCTCCGAGAAGAGCGTGAAGGCGTTGCGGTCGCTCGAGGTGAAGGCGGTGTCCGGCGTGCTGCCCAGCAGCACGTTGTCCAGCGCGTCCACCTGCATCTTGATCCGCACCTCCTCGGAGACGTTGAAGGTGGGCTCCAGGCGCACGCGCATGTTGGCGCCCGCCTGCGTCTGCTCCTTGCGGGTGCGCGGGCTGTTGGGCCAGATGAGGTTGCGGCCGGCGGTGGGGTCCTTGCCGAGGTCGAACTTGTAATAGAGCGTGGGGCGCAGGCGCAGGTAGCCGTCCAGCGTGAACAGCTCCAGCTTCTTCTGCTGGGTCACGAACTCCGCGTTCCACTCCTCGGAGGTGCTCTGCGTGGCGAGCTGCGCGGTGATCTCCTGGCGCATCTCCTCCTTCGCGGCGGCGATCTTCGCGTCCACGTCGTCAGTGGAGTTCTGGCCAGCGGTCTGGCCAGCCGGAGCCGCGGGGCGCGAGGGCTGCGCGGGCGCGGGGGCCGCGTCCTCGTCCTCACCGGCCGGAGCGGGCTGCTGCTGCGGCTGCTGCGCAGACTTCGCGGCCGGGGCGGGGGCGGCAGGCTTGGTGCCGGGCGCCGGGGTCTGCGCAGTGGCCGTGGCAGAGGCGACGAGCAGCGCCGCCAGCAGGTGGTGAGGCATGGGTACGGTTCTCCGGGAGCTGTGACGAGCGGTGCGGCGAGGGCGGGGGAGTTAAGCGGGGGGCCCGAGGGGTGTCAACGCGAATCCCCGGCGAGGCGCGAGGGGGCCCCGCGCGCCGGTTTCCAGCCCTTGCATGTAGGGATGGACCCTCACTCCGGGTGGGGCTGACAGCGGGGGCAGAAGTGCGTGGTGCGCCCGCCCTGGGTGAAGGACTCCACCGGGGTGCGACACTTGCGGCAGGGCTCGCCGGCGCGCCCGTAGATGCGGAAGGGGTTCTTCGCGCCGGGCTCCTCCAGGTAGTCCATCTCGTCGCCCTCGCCGTTGAGCTCGAAGGCGTAGTCCAGCGTGGCCTGGATGGCGCGCGCGAGCTTCGTCCACTCGGCGCCCGTGAGGCTCGCGGGCTTGCGCGAGGGGTGCAGGCCTGCGCGAAACAGCGCCTCGGCCGCGTGGATGTTGCCCAGCCCCGCGATGCGCCCCTGGTCCATCAGCGCGACCTTGAGGTCCTGCTTGGAAGTTCCCAGGGCCTCCTTCAGCTGCGCGGCGCTCAGGCCGTCCACCAGCGGGTCCAGCCCCAGCGCGGCCACCGCGGGGAGCTGCAGCAGCGTGCCGGCCGGCGCGGGCTCGAGCCGGCCGAAGAGGCGCGGGTCGCGAAAGTGCACCACGTCCCCGCCCTCCAGGTGGAAGCGGGCGCGGCTGTAGGGCTCCACGTGGCCTTCGGGGCGGCGCACGAACTTGCCCGTCATCCCCAGGTGGCCCAGCAGCCCGCGCCCCTCCTCGAAGGTGAAGAGCAGGTACTTGCCCCGGCGCTCGAGCGACTGCAGGCGCCCGCGCAGCTGCGTGAAGCGCTTGGGCTCGGCGCCGCGGAACACGCGCGTGGCGTCCGCCTCGGCGGAGAGGACGCGGCGTCCCTCCAGCCAGCGCAGGAGCGCACGGCGCGCAAACTCGACCTCGGGAAGCTCGGGCATGGCACGGACCGGGATAGCAGATTTCTTCTTGTTGATGGCCACACACGGGCGTGAAAGAGAGGCGGCAGTCCGTGCGCGGCGCCTTTACAAGGGGCCCTGCACGCGTTGCAGCTCTGCACCCACGCTTCTCTCAGGGAGGCCCCATGGCCGACATGCCGCAGAAGAAGTACACCCCGATGCAGTTCCCCAAGCTCAAGGGACTCAAGGGCCTGAGCGACGCGGTCCTCGAGACGCACTTCAAGCTCTACGAGGGCTACGTCAACCGCACCAACAAGCTCACCGAGACGCTGCAGGGCCTGCAGGGCAAGGGTGAGGCCGCCGGCACCAACCCGGTCTATGCCGAGCTCACCCGCCGCCTCGGCTTCGAGTACAACGGCATGGTCCTGCACGAGTACTACTTCGAGAACATGCGCCCCGGCGGCTCCGGCGAGCCCAAGGGCAAGCTGAAGCAGGCGATGGAGGCGAGCTTCGGCAGCTACGAGAACTGGCTCGCCGACTTCCGCGCCGTGGCCACCATGCCGGGCATCGGCTGGGCCGTCACCTTCCAGGACCCGAAGAACGGCTGGCTGAGCAACCACTGGATCACGCTGCACGAGACGAACAACATCGCCGGCTTCCGCCCCGTCATCATCATGGACGCGTGGGAGCACGCCTTCACCCCGGACTACAAGGCGAACGAGCGGGGCAAGTACGTGGACGCGTACTTCTCCAACATCGACTACGAGGCCTGCGAGCCGCGCCTGAAGTAGCGCGCGCACCGCAGCTGCTTCCCCCGCGGCGGGTGGGCCTCCGGGCCTGCCCGCCGCGCTCTTTTTCGCGGGCCCCTCCCCTGCCCGCCCGGCCCCCGCCCGGCCTGCCACGAGCGTCCACCCGGTGAATGGGGCGGAGGGGGCTCGCGTCCAGTGCTTGCCGGGGCCCCGGTACGCCCGCTAGGCATGCCCGCCCCACGTCAGGTCCCGTTCCCGTTCCAGAAAGGCACACCCGCCATGAGACGCAACCTCGCAGCGCTGCTCGCCCTCTCCCTCGCCGCCGGGGCCCTGCCCGCCTGCACGATGGCGCAGCGCCGCGGCGCGGAGACGGCCGCGGCCAAGGCGCTCATCACCCCCGAGCAGGAGCTGCAGCTCGGCCAGCAGGTGAAGAGCGAGCTCGAGACGAAGGAGAAGATCAAGTACGTCACCGACCCCGAGGTGGTGAACTACGTGAACGGGGTCTCGCAGCGGATCCTCCAGTTCGCGAGCAAGGACCGCCCCGAGGTGAAGTGGCAGGTCCACGTCATCGACGACCCCAAGACGGTCAACGCCTTCGCCACCCCCGGCGGCTTCCTCTACGTGTACACGGGCCTGCTGCTCGCGGCGGACAACGAGGCGGAGCTCGCGGGCGTGATGGGCCACGAGGCCGGCCACGTGGTGGCCCGCCACTCCGCGCGCCAGATGGTGGACGCGTACGGCCTGCAGGCGGTGACCGGCATGGCCCTGGGCCAGAACCCCAACGCCATCGCGCAGATGGCCGCGGGCCTCGCCGGCAACGTGGGGATGCTCAAGTTCGGCCGCGACATGGAGAAGGAGGCGGACGAGTACGGCGCCACCTACAGCAGCGCCGCGGGCTACGACCCGCGCGGCCTGGTCACCTTCTTCCAGAAGCTCGAGGCCCAGGAGGGCAACCCCGGCGTGCTGCAGTTCCTCTCCACGCACCCCTCCAGCGCGCAGCGCGTGGAGCTGATCAACGCCTTCATCGCCCAGCACAACCTCTCGGGCACGGACGTGGGCGCGGACCGGCTCGCGCCGATCAAGCGCAAGCTGGGCGGCAAGTAGCAGCGCTTCAGGGCAAGGGGCCGCGCGGCCCGGGCTCCACCGGCTCGGGCGGCTGGCCCTGCGCCACGCGCCGGCGCCAGCGCCAGAACGCGAGGCGCGTCTTGCGCGCGCTCTCGGCGCTCTTCGCGGCGCCGGGCGTCTTGAGCGGCGGCTCGAGCGGGGGCAGCTCCCCCTCGCGCCGCGCCCCCTTCATCTTCCCGCGCGTGCTCGCGTGCTCGAGCACGGCGTTGAGCTCGCCGCCGAGGATGAAGATGAGCCCGGTGATGTAGAGCCACAGCAAGAGCACCACCACGCCGCCGATGGAGCCGTAGGTGACGTTGTACTTGCCGAAGTGCTCCACGTACTGGGTGAAGGCCCAGGTGGAGAGCAGCCACCCCAGCGTGCCGAAGATCGAGCCCGGGGTGATGTACTTGAAGCGCTGCTTCACGTCCGGCAGCAGGTAGTACGCGAGCGCGAGCGCGAACATGATGAGCAGGGCCGTGAAGGGCCAGCGCATCAGGTTCCAGAAGATCACGAACTCGTCGATGATCTGCAGCTTGTCCGCGAGCCACTCCCCCAGCCGCCCGCCCAGCACGAAGGCCGCCACGGCGATGGGGATGAGCAGCGTGCCGGCCAGCGTCATCAGCATGCTGAGCGCCTGCGTCTTCCACCACGGGCGCGACTCGGGCACGTCGTAGGCGAGGTTGAGGCTCTTGCGCAGGGCGTCCACCCCGCGGCTCGCGCTCCACAGCGTCACCAGCACGCCCAGGGTGAGCAGCTTGGGGCGCGTCTCGCTCACCAGCGACTGCAGGTGCTCGCGCAGGAGCGAGAGCGCGTCGCCCGGCATGAGGTGCGCGACGCGGTCCATCATCATGTCCACGGCGCCCGGCCCCAGGGGCAGGTAGGCCACGAGCGTGACGAGGAAGAAGAGGAAGGGGAAGAGCGAGAAGAGGAAGTAGTACGCGAGCTGCGCGGCGCAGTCGGTGACGGTGTCCTCCTCCATCTCCTTGTAGAAGCGGCGCGCGAACTCGCGCCACGTCAGGTGCTTGAGCCTGGGGGGCCACCACGTCATCGCTCGCGCTCGCTCCTCCCGTCTGCCAAGAGCAAAGGTAGGCGCGCATCCTGCCGGAGCAGCAGGCGGCCGGGCGAGCGCCCGCTCACAGCACTGCCACTTTGTTAGCGGCGCGAGAGCACGGCGCAGGCGGCGTAGCCCAGCACCTGCTCACCGTCCTGCAGCGCCGAGGGCGTGGGGCGCCACCCGCGCGCAAGCCGCGCCTCGAGCAGCGCGGGGGCATCGGGGCGCGTCCTCCAGACGGCGACCGCCGTCACGTGCCCGAGTCAGGTGACGTCGAAGACGAGGCAGTGGCCCTCGGGCTGCGTGAGCGGAACCACCACGTCGTGCGTGAACTCGTCCTGGACGAGCACCTCGGCGATGTCCAGCGCGGGGCGCTGCGCGAACGCCCAGCGCGCCACCTGCTCCAGCGTGCGCAGCGGCGCGAGCTGCGCCTGCAGCGCGGCGCGCGCCTCTGCCGCCAGCCCTGCCCGGTCCTCGAGCGCGAGCGGCGCCACGGCGCGCGCTACTTCCCCGCGCCGGTGGCGAGCAGCCCCTCGGTGTGCTCGGGGGGCGCGTCCAGCTTCGCTGCGGTGTTCCCGCCGCGCGTCATGCGGCTGTAGAGCGAGAGCTTCGGGTCGAAGAGGAACTGCAGCCACAGCTTCGTCCAGCTCGAGTGCGAGTGCAGCGACTCGTAGAACTCGGGCGCGATGCTGCGCACCTGCGGCAGGCGCGTCCACGGCACGCGCATCACGTCGTGGTGCTCGTTGTGGTAGCCCACGTTGAAGGCCACCACGTTGAACGGGCCGTAGTACGAGTAGGTCTCCTGGTCCGGCTTGACCAGGTAGTGCTCCTGGATCCAGCGCGCGCCCACCGGGTGCAGCCCGATGGAGAAGATGCTGGAGAGGAAGAGGAACGCGAGCGCGCCCCAGCCCAGCCAGAACACCACGCCGCCGATGAAGGCGACCTGGATGAGGAGGTTCGCCACGTACCAGCGGTCGAAGAAGGGGATGCGCTTGAGCCGGCCCACGCGGCTGGCCTGGAACGCCCAGAAGAAGAGCATCCAGAAGGCCTTGCCGAAGGTGGAGTTGCCGATGAGCTTCGCCTCGAGCGGGCTCGCCAGGTCCGCGTCCAGCTCGGGGTCACCCTGGAAGCGGTGGTGCAGCAGGTGGTACTTGCGGAACGAGATGGCCGCCGGGAAGAGGATCGGCAGGTTCGCGAACATCTGCAGCAGCGCGTTCATCCGCGGGCTCTTGAAGACCAGGTTGTGGGTGCACTCGTGGATGAGCACCCACAGGCCGTGGTTCACCACCGCGCCCACCAGCCAGGAGGCGGCGAGGATGACCCACCAGGGCTGCGCGCGCAGCAGCGCCGCCATGCCCACCATGATTCCCACCAGCGCCGCGACGAAGAGCGCGGTGATGGGCGTGTGACCGCACAGCGCCTTCAGCTCGGGGTGGGCCACCAGGATGGCGCGAGCGCGCGCGAGGTGCGGCTCTTTCTCGGTGGAGCGGGCGAAGGCGAGCTGCGCCATGGGACTGGACCTCGGTCAGGTGGGGGGAAGGGAAGCAGCCCGGGACGAACGCTGCCGGCCCCCTCATACCATCCCCGGGCGCCTGTCCCCACTCCCCGGTGGGGAACCCGCCGGCCCTCCCCTGCCCGCCTGCCTGGTATGGGGAAGAACTCCCTCAGGTTGCCGGCAGGTACTTGCCCAGCAGCGGGGCGAGGCGGCGGCGCACCTCGGGCGGGGTGCGGGCGCGGTCGGACCAGATGCCCAGCGCGAGCGCCGAGTCGCAGCCGCAGCCGGCGGGCAGCGCCGCCACGCGCGGCAGGGCGCGCCGGATGAGCGCGAGCCCGCTCGCGGTCACCGCGCGCAGGTTCTTCACCACGCCCTCGACGATGCTCTGCGCGCTCGCGCCGGGCGGAGGCAGCTGCCAGCAGTCGTAGTCGGTGGGCAGCGCCACCAGCGCGTAGTGCAGCTCCGCCTCACGCGCGAGCTTCGCCTCCGGCATCGCCGTCATCCCCACCAGGTCCGCGCCCCACGCGCGGTGCATGAGGCTCTCGGCGCGGGTGCTCAGCGCCGGGCCCTCCATGCACACGTAGGTGCCCTGCGCGTGCACCCGCGCGCCGCCGCCCGCGGCGCCCGCCTCCAGCAGCGCGCGCCGCAGCGCGGGGCAGAAGGGCTGCGAGAGCTCCACGTGCACGCTGAGCTCCTCGAAGAAGGTGCCCGCGCGCCGCGTGGTGCGATCGATGAGCTGGTCCGGCACCACCAGGTCGCGCGGGGCGATCTCCTCGCGCAGCGAGCCCACCGCGCCGCTCGCCAGCACGTGCGTCACCCCCAGCGCCTTGAGCGCGAAGAGGTTCGCGCTGTAGGGCACCTGCGTGGGGTTGAGCAGGTGGCCCTCGCCGTGGCGCGAGAGCAGCGCCACCCGCACGCCGTCCACCTCCGTGAGCGTGATGGGGCCGGAGGGCCGCCCGAAGGGCGTGTCCAGCTCGCGCACCTCGCCCGGCCCCAGGGCGCCCAGCGCCTCGCCCAGCCCCGTACCGCCGATGATCGCCACAAGCGTCTCTGCCGCCATGTCCTCGTCCTCCAGGGCAACTCGCGCGGCCCCGCGCACCGTTGCATTTTGAGAGTGAAAACGGGCCTTTGGGGGCTTTGCAGAGTGGGGCGAGCCGTCACGCTTTGAAAACGCCCCCGGTGCCATCTTCCCCCGTGGAGCACGGGTCTTCCGTCCTTCTCTGCGCGCCGTCCAGGTGCGGTCCGCGCAGAGACCATCCTGCAGTCCACGCAGCAGGCGTGCACCTGGAAGGAGTGAAACGATGCAATGGCCTCGTGTACTCCGGGCAACCGGAGCGTTCCTGGTCGCGGGCCTCTTGTATGGCACCGCCGCCTTTGCTCAGAGCGGCGTCATCACCGGTACGGTGAGCGACGCTTCCAACAAACAACCCGTCCCCGATGTCGTGGTGACCGCGACCTCGCCCAACCTCCAAGGTGAGCAGGTGGTGGTGACGGACGCCACCGGCCAGTACCGCATCCCGCAGCTGCCCACCGGCAATTACACGCTGCGCTTCGAGAAGGAGCAGTTCCAGCCCTACAGCCGCGCGGGCGTCCAGCTGCGCGTGGACCGCACCATCCGCGTGAACGTGGAGCTGCTGCCCACCGGCATCACCGAGAACATCGTCGTGCAGGGCACGGCGCCCACCATCGACGTGGGCTCCACCTCCACCGGCGTCAACGTGGGCGCGGACTTCGTGCGCAACATCGCCGTGGTGCGTCCCACCGGCAAGGGCGGCGCTGCGCGCTCCTTCGAGTCTCTCGCGGACATCGCCCCCGGCGCGAATGCCGACCAGTACGGCGTGAGCATCAGCGGCACCACGTCCCCCGAGAACTCGTTCGTCATCGACGGCCTCTCCGTGAACGACCCCGGCTTCGGCGTGCTCGGCACGCCCCTGAGCGTGGAGTTCATCCAGGACGTGAACGTCATCACTGGTGGCTACATGCCCGAGTACGGGCGGGCCACCGGCGGCGTGCTCAACGCCGTGACGAAGAGCGGATCCAACGAGTTCCACGGCTCCGTGTTCGCGAACTTCACCCCGGGCGCGCTCGAGGGCAACGCGAAGACGGTCCTCTCCCAGGCGAGCGCCTTCTCCGTCAACACGAGCCTGCACAACCTCGGTGACTTCGGCGCCGAGCTCGGCGGTCCCATCCTCAAGGACAAGCTGTGGTTCTACGCGGGCTTCGCCCCCTCGTTCACCCGCTACAGCAACGAGCGCAACGTGAACGCGCGCGTCCCCTGCTCGGACCCGGACGGCACGAACAACTGCTTCGGCGGGCTGCTCCGCATCCCGGGCTCCTCGGGCGCCCTGACGGCACGCAGCCTCTTCGCCTCCGAGGTCGTCCCGGGCACCGAGAGCAACCGCTTCGCGGACCAGAAGAGCTTCCAGTACATCGGCAAGCTGACCTACCTGCTCAACCAGAATCACAACGTCAGCCTGTCCGTGTACGGCTCGCCCTCCAAGTCGGGCAGCAGCACCAGCTTCCCCTTCGACAACCAGGACGGCACTCCGACGGTGTTCGTGAACGGGCAGTTCAACGCCCTGTCCACCATCAACACCGCCAACTCCATGGACCTCGCGCTGAAGACGGCCTCGTCGTTCGCGGACAAGAAGTTCCTCCTGGACGTGACGGCCGGCTGGCACCACCAGGATGCGAACATCCTGCCGGTGGACGGCACCCACGTGGCGGACACCTCGGGCATCGCGGCGACCCCGCTCGTGCAGTTCCGCGCGCGCTCCGGCGCCGGCGCCTACCGCGCCACCGACTTCGAGTACGCGAGCGACCCCGCCGTGGTCGCGGCGTGCACGGGTCCCGGCGGCGCCAACCTCTGCCCGGTCACCACCTACTCGGTGGGCGGCCCCGGCTTCATCACCGAGGACAAGCTCGACCGCTACCAGGCGAAGGGCGTGGGCACCTACCTGGCGAACCTGGCCGGCCGTCACGTGTTCAAGGTCGGCGTGGACTACGAGTACCTGAACTACGACCGCAACAAGGCGTACTCGGGCGGCGCCTGGCTGCGCGAGACCCTGGACCGCACCGCGACGGCGCCCTCCACCGGCTTCCAGGAGTTCCGCAACTACGGCTACCTCACCGCCCCGGGTCAGTTCACCCGTCAGGCCTCCGTGCCGGCGGCCACCAGCAGCAACACCATCGGTGGCTTCGTGCAGGACAGCTGGAGCGTGCTCGACCTCTTCACCATCAACGCCGGCGTTCGCTACGACCAGCAGAAGATGTACGGCGCCGATGACATCCTCGCGCTCAGCCTGGGCAACCAGTGGAGCCCGCGCGTCGGCGTCCTGTACGACTTCACCCAGCAGGGCCGCTCCAAGATCTACGCGAACTACGCGCGCTTCTACGAGCAGGTTCCCCTCGACCTGGCCGACCGTCAGTTCCCCGGTGAGCGTCAGGCCAACATCGTGCACGCGCGCTCCAACTGCAACATGACCGCCGCGAACGGCGTGGTGGACATCTCGGCTGCCACCGCGGGCTGCCTCTCGGTGGACCCCGCGGGACTGGTGTCCGGCAGTGACCCGAGCGATCCCAACGAGTTCCTGCAGCCCACCGGCGGTGTCCGCAGCCCTGTGGACCCCGACCTGAAGCCCCAGAGCTCGGACGAGTTCGTGGTCGGCGGCGAGTACGAGGTCATCAACAACGGCCGCCTGGGTGCGAGCTACACCCGCCGCTACATGAACCAGGTCATCGAGGACATGAGCCGCGACGAGGCGAACACCTACTTCATCGGCAACCCGGGCACGGGCGTGGCCTCGGACTTCCCCAAGGCGACGCGCGACTACGACGCGGTGACGGTCTTCTTCGACAAGACCTTCGCCGACCTGTGGCTCGCCCAGGTCAGCTACACCTGGAGCAAGCTCGAGGGTAACTACGCGGGCCTCTTCCGCCCGGAGACCGGCCAGCTGGACCCGAACATCAACTCCGACTTCGACCTCATCTCGCTGCTGGCGAACCGCACCGGCAAGCTGCCCGGTGACCGTACGCACAGCATCAAGGTGTTCGCGGCGAAGGAGTTCGTCCTCACGGATGCCGTCAGCTTCAACCTCGGCGCCACCTACCGTGGCCGCTCGGGCACGCCCATCAGCTACCTGGGCGCGCACCCCATCTACGGCCAGCAGGAGGCCTTCCTCGCCGAGCGCGGCACCGCGGGCCGTACCCCGTGGCGCAACGACATCGATGGTCGCCTCGGCCTGAACTACAAGCTGAGCGAGAACAACCTCATCACCGTCGGCGTGGACGTGTTCAACCTGTTCAACTTCCAGACCGTGACCACGGTCGACCAGGCCTACACCACGCAAGCAGTGACGCCGTGCACGGGCAACCCGCAGGGTGACGAGGCCGTGAACCAGTGCTTCCAGGACCAGGGCTTCACGGATGCGGACAAGAACCCGAACTTCCGCAACGCCACGGCCTACCAGGCGCCTCGCTCCGTCCGCTTCGGCGCGAAGGTGACCTTCTAGCGCAGCAGCCCCGCAGTCCCCGCTCCGGCCCCGCTCGAGCGGGGCTCCCGCCCCACGCTGGCGGGGGCCTCGCGCGAGGCGGGGCCGCGGCGCATCGGAGGGGCGCATCACCGGGACGCATCGCCGGAGACCTGAGCCCGGATCCCCACCCCAGCGCCCGCAGCGACGCGCGCCCTGCGGTGGGCCTTCAGGGAAGCAGCACCTGCAGGTCGGGCGCATCGTCCCAGGTGGTGCGGGCGCCCCGCCCCGCCGCGCTCGCGGCGGCCAGGCCGCGCCGGCGGGCGAGCGCCGGGGCGCAGCGCGCACGCAGCAGCTGCGCGGTGGCAGGGGCGCTGGCGAGCGCGACCCGCAGCGCACCGCACACGCCGAAGGGCTGCGGGGGCGCCGCGCCCACCACGCCCATGCGCTGCAGCGCCTCGAGCGCCGCGGCCATCTCCAGCTCGGGCAGCTGCAGCAGCTCGGCCACGAGCGCCGCCGTGATGCGCCCGTCCTCGCCTTCGCCGTGCTCGGCCAGGTGCTCGGAGAGGTGCTCGGCGGCCACGGCCGCGGCCAGGGCCGCCGGCAGCGCGTGCGGGTGCAGGCGCGCCACCCGGCTGCGGGCGGTGGCCGCCACGCTCTCCGAGCCCACCGCGACGCCCGCGGGATCCGCGCTGCCCGCAGCGCGGCGCACCCAGTCGCGCAGCGCCTCGAGGACGAGGAAGGGGTTGCCGCCGGCGAAGCGCCACACCGCCTCGCCCAGCTCCCGCGCGGCGTGAGGCAGGGAGAGCGAGTCCACGAGTGCGAGCACCTGCACGCGCGACAGCGGCGCGAGCTCCACGCGCTGCGCGTGGGCCAGCAGGTGCGCCACGTCCGGCTCCGCCGCGGGCCAGCGGCTCGAGGCCCCCCCCTGCCACTCGGTGCAGCAGAGCAGCCGCAGTGCGGAGCCCTCCCGCGCGGGGCCTTCCGGCGACTGCGGCGAAGCGGTCTGCAGCGAGGCGATCCACGCGCCGAGGAAGGCCAGGCTGTGCGCGTCCCAGTCGTGCAGATCGTCGGCGACGAAGGAGGTGGCGTGCGGCGCGAGCAGGCTGAGCGCGTGGCCGAGCGCCCCGTGCAGCCGGACCTGCAGCGCGTGCTCGCTGCGCCGGCGTGCGCGCCGCGGCGGGGACAGCTCGGGCAGCAGCTGCGAGAGCTCCGCGCGCACCCAGGTGGGCAGCGCGCCGGCGGGCGCGACGCGCAGCAGCTGGCGCAGCGCGCGGGTGAGCGTGGCATAGGCGACCGGGGCGTCCGCCGGGTGGCCGGTCACCAGGAGGAACTCGCCCTGCGCTGCGGCGAAGTCCAGTGCGAGCCGGCTCTTGCCCACTCCGGGCGCGCCGGCGAGGCAGAGCACGCGGCCTCGCGCCCAGCCGTCCTGCAGCTGCTGCCACGCGTCCTCGCGCCCCACGCGCAACCAGGGGCGGCGCAGCTGCAGGGGCGTGGCCGAGGCGATGGCGGCGGCGCTGCGGTCCTGCTGCAGGCTGCGCGCGATGCGGCGCGCGAGCCCCGCCGTCTCCTCGGTGGGCGCGACCGCGAGCTCCTCGGCGAGCCGGGCCTTGAGCTGCTCGTACACGTGCAGCGCGGCGTGGCGGCTGCCGGCCACGTGGTGAAGGCGCATCAGCGTGCGGGCGATGGGCTCGGACTCCGGCTCGAGGCTGAGCCAGGTCTCCGCCACGCCGATGGCGCCCAGCAGGTCGCCCACGTCCTCGCGCCGCCGCAGCTCCAGCCCGATGAGCTTGCGGAACCAGCCCTCGGCCGCGAGCCGCGCCCCGTCCAGCCAGCGGGTGAACTCGGGCAGCTCGTCGAAGTCCAGCCCGGCGAGCAGCGAGCCCTGCAGCCCCAGCACCTCCTCGGAGTGCCCGCGCCGGGCCGCCTCGCGCAGCCGCAGCAGGTCGCACTCCACCGCCTCGTCCAGCACCAGCGCGTCCTGCTGCCCCACGCTCTGCAGCAGGGGCTCTCCGCACGCGAGCCGCAGCCGGCGCAGCAGCTGGCGCAGGTTGTTGCGCTCCTGGGAGGGCACGGTGTCCGGCCACAGCAGCCCGGCGAGCTGGGCCTTGGGCGTGGGGGCGGACCAGGCCACGTACGCGAGCGCCGCCGCGATGCGGCCCTCCAGCGGGATGCGCCCGCGCGGGCCGCACAGCTCCACGCTGCCCAGCAGCTTCAGGCGCCAGCCCGGCACTGCCGGGCCGCTGCCCCTGTTCTCGGCTCGCTGACCACCTGCTGAGGCCATGGTCTCCTCGCCCCCGGCCGTGCGTGGCTCCTTGCTGAAGAAACGAGTGCCGTGCGGGGAACCTGCCGCAATTTGCAGCGAGCCGGCCCGGGGAGCCTGCGAGCGGGCCCCGGGGGCCTGCCAGGCGGCCCGGGGGCCCGCGCCGGGAGATCGTCCGGGACCGGGCAGCCGCGCGGGGGGCGGCCGGTGGGCAGAGCGCCCGCCCGCTAGGATGGCGCTTCGCGCCGCTGGAGGACCATGTTCGCGGAAAGCCGCCTTCCCCCGCCCCTGCACACCCTGCTCGTGGACGACGAGCCGGCGGCGCGCGCGGCGCTGCGCGAGCTGCTCGAGCGCGACCCGGAGCTGGAGCTGGTGGGCGAGTGCGCTTCGGGGCGCGAGGCGCTGCGGGCGCTGCAGCAGGCGCCGGTGGACCTGCTGCTGCTGGACGTGGGGCTGCCGGACCTGGACGGCTTCGAGCTGCTGCGCGAGGCGGGGCCCGGCGCGGCCGCGGCCGTGCTCTTCGTCACCGGCTCGGACGCCCACGCGCTGCACGCCTTCGACGTGGGCGCCCTGCACTACCTGCTCAAGCCGCTGGACGCCGAGCAGCTCGCGCGAGGCGTGGCGCGCGCCAAGGAGCGCGTGCGGGCGCTGCGGGTGCAGCAGCTGGCGCGGCAGCTCGGGGCCCTGTACGGCGGCAGCGCCGCGCCCGGCGGCCCGGAGGGTCTTGGTGCGCCCGCCACCCAGGGCTACTTGCAGCGGCTCGCGCTCAAGGAGACGGGCCGGGTGACGCTGCTGCCGGTGGAGGAGGTGGACTGGGTGGAGGCGGACGACTACTACGTGCAGGTGCACGCCGGGGGCAGGAGCTACCTCCTGCGCCAGAGCCTGCGCGCGCTGGAGGGGCAGCTGGACCCGCGCCGCTTCCTGCGCATCCACCGCTCCACGCTGGTGAACGTGGCGCGCGTGCGCGAGCTGCAGCCGCTGTTCCACGGCGAGTACTGGGTGGTGCTGCAGGACGGCAGCCACCTCAAGCTCAGCCGCAGCTACCGCGAGCGGCTCGACGCGCTGCTCGCGGGGCGCGAGCCTCAGTCGCCCACGGGCCGCAGCCCCTTGCGGTAGCGCTCGGCGTTGTGCACGTAGTGGGGACCCGAGCCCTGGAGCACCATCAACTGCTTCTCGTTCACCGGGCGCACGACCTTGGCGGGCGCGCCCAGCACCAGGCTGCCGTCGGGAATCTCGGTGCCCTCGGTGACGAGCGCGTGCGCGCCGACGAGGCAGTGGCGCCCGATGCGCGCGCCGTTGAGCACCGTGGCCCCGATGCCGATGAGGCTGCCCTCCCCCACGCTGCAGCCGTGCAGCATCGCGCGGTGGCCCACCGTCACGTGCGCCCCCAGCACCAGGGGCACGCCGGCGTCGGTGTGCAGGATGGCGCCGTCCTGGATGTTGGTCCCCTCGCCGATGTCGATGAGGTCCATGTCCCCGCGCAGCACCGCGCCCCACCACACGCTCACGTCGCGCGCCAGGCGCACCCTCCCGATGACGGAGGCGGTGGGCGCTACCCAGTAGGCGCCGGGCACCACCTCCGGGACCATGTCTTGCAGTGCATACAGGGGCATGTGTCCCACCCAAGCGCACCCCGGCGCCCCGCGCAAGCCCGGCGTGTCCCCGGGAAGCCCGTCTGGTGCGCGGGGTGAGGAAAAATATTGACGCTGCGCAACACGCTGGCTGAAGGGTGGCCTCGCTTCTAGTGTTGCGCCCGCCGCGCGCCCCCCGTACCAGGCAGCGCGGGCAGTCTTTGCTTTCCGAGGGTCGAATGCGCGCGTGCTTCACGATTCTGAGCTTGTGGGTAGCGGGGCCCGTGCTGGCCCAGGCCCCGGCTCCCCCCGCGGCGTCCGCGCCCACCTCCGCACCGGCTCCCACACCGGCGCCTGCCGCCGCGGCTCCGGCGGCCCCCGCCCCGCCCACCGCGGCGCACGCGCGCCCGGCGCAGGCGCTGGACCTGCCCGCGCTGATCGAGCGCGCCCAGCGCGGCGCCCGCGTGGAGATGGTGCGCTCGCAGGTGCAGTCGATGCAGGCGAAGCAGGACGAGGTCGCGCGCGTGACCCTGCCCCAGGGCGAGCTCACGGTGCTGGGGGCGCCCAGCCCGCGCATCAACTGCATCCCGTCCGTGGACGACTGCATCACCACCGACCCGCGCGAGCCGGGCGTGCACTTCCAGGGCGCCCTGGTGCGCATCGACCTGCGCGCCGTCTGGCCCATCTACACCTTCGGCAAGCGCGAGGGCGGCCTGCGCGCGGCGAAGGCCGGCGTGGCGGCGACGCAGGCGCTGGTGGAGGCGGGCACGGCAGACGCCTCGGTGGACGCGGCGCGCGCCTACTACGGCGTGAAGCTGGGGCGCGAGCTGGTGTCCATGCTCGAGGAGGGCCAGGACATCCTGCGCCAGGCGGTGAAGCGCACCGAGGAGGAGCTCGCGCAGCCGGACACCGAGCTGGGCGAGGGCGACCGCCGCCGCCTGCGCGTGCTGCAGACGGAGGCCGCCGGGCGGCTCGCCGAGGCGCGCAAGCTGGAGGCGGTGGCGCTCGCGGGCGTGCGCTTCCTCGCGGGCGACGACAAGGTGGACGTGGACGAGAAGCCGCTGGAGGCGCTGCCCGGGCGGCTGCCGCAGCTCGCGCACGCGGAGAGCGAGAGCTCGGGGCGGCCGGACGTGCGCGCCGCGCAGTACGCGGCCAAGGCGGCCGAGGGGCTCTCGGACGTGGAGCGCGCGCGCCTCTTGCCAGACCTGGCGGTGGTGGCGCAGGGCGCCTTCGCGCGCGCCGCCGGCGCCGAGAACCCGCACAACGCCTACTTCGCCGACCCCTTCAACACCACGAGCGTGGGCGCGGGGCTCGCGCTGCGCTGGACCATTGACCCGGCCACGCGGCTCGCGCGGCTGCGGGGCGCCGAGGCGGACGCCGCGCGCGCGCGCACCGGCGCGGGGCTCGCCGCCTCCGCCGCGCAGCTCGCCGCGCGCGCGGCCTGGGCGGACGCGCAGGATGCGCTGGGGCGCCGCGAGGCGGCGATCGCCGGCGAGGCCGAGGCGCGCGCCTGGCTCGTCTCCAGCCTGCAGGCGGAGGCCGCGGGCCTCGTGGACACCAAGGACATCGGCGACTCGCTCACGGCCTGGTTCGGCCAGCGCGCGCGGCTCGCCCAGGCGACGTTCGACTGGGACATCGCCGTCTTCACCCTGATGCGCGCCATGGGCGCCCCCTATACCGAGGCCTATGCACTCCCCAAGTGAACCGGGCTCCGCCCCCTCCGAGCGCAGCCTCCGCTGGGCGACCTGGCTGGACACGAACCGCGTGCGGGTGCTCGCGGTGTCCGTGGTGCTGGTGCTGCTGTGCGGCTGGCTCTCCTCGCGCCTGCCGGTGTACGGCGACTTCTCCTGGCTGCTGCCGCCGGACGCGAAGTCGGTGCGCGACCTGCGCGCGCTGCAGCAGCGGGTGAGCTCGCTGGGCACCCTGCTCATCGCGGTGGAGAGCGACGACGCGGCCCTGCGCACGCGCACCGCCGAGCAGGTGGCACGGCGGCTGCGCACCATCGATCCGAAGCTGGTGGCGAGCGTGGCCGCGGACGACGCGAAGGCGCGCGAGTTCCGCTGGCAGAACCGCTTCCTCTTCGCCCCGCTCGCGGACCTGCAGTCCGCGCACGACGCGCTCAGCTCGCGCATCACCGAGGCGAAGCTCAAGAGCAACCCGCTCTACGTTTCCTTCGAGGACGAGGACGAGGCGCCGGCTCCCAAGAAGGACGCGAAGAAGCAGGGCGCGGACAAGGGCTCTGACGACAAGGGCTCTGACGACAAGGCCTCTGGAGACGCGCCGGACACGCGCATCGAGGAGCTGCGCACGCGCATGCGTGACGCCGAGAAGAAGGCGCACGAGTCCGCGGGGCTGGTGTCCAAGGACGGCAAGATGCAGCTGCTCATCGTGCGCACGCCCTTCGCCTCGAGCGAGGTGCGGCTGTCGCGCGAGCTGATGAGCGCGGTGCGCAAGGCGGTGCAGGAGGCCTGCGCCGAGGTGGGGCCGGGCTGCAGCGCCCCGCAGGTGCAGGACGGGCCGGTGGCGAAGGCGGCCGCAGGCCCCACGGTGACGGTGGGGCTTGCCGGAGACGTGGCCAACGGCCAGGCGGAGCAGAAGTCCATCCTCAGCGGCATGCTGCTGGCCACGGTGCTCACCATCGTGCTGGTGGGGCTGGGGCTGTTCGCCTACTACCGCTCGGTGCGCGGGGTGGGGGCGCTGCTGTGGACGCTGACGGTGGGCACGCTGCTCACCTTCGCGCTGACCAAGCTGACCATCGGCCACCTGAACCTGGCCACGGCCTTCCTCTCGGCCATCGTGGTGGGCAACGGCATCAACTTCGGGATCGTGCTGCTCGCGCGCTACTTCGAGGAGCTGCGCGCGGGGCGCCCGGACCTGGACGCGCTCGCCCACGCGCTGGGCGGCACGCTCAAGGGCACGGCGACCGCGGGGCTCACGGCGGCGGTGGCCTACGGCTCGCTCATCGTGACCCAGTTCCGCGGCTTCCGGCACTTCGGGATCATCGGCGGCATGGGCATGGTGGCGTGCTGGGTGGCCACCTACACGGTGCTGCCCGCGCTGCTGGCGGTGGCGCGGCGGCGCGGGATGCACCCGCGCGGCGAGCCGAAGAGCGGCCAGGCGCTGGCGAAGCTCTACCCGAGCCGCACGGCGCCCGTGGCGCTGGTGAGCCTCGCGCTGCTGCTGGTGAGCGTGCTGGGCGCGGTGCTCTACCTCGCGCACGACCCGCTCGAGCGCGACTTCCGCAACGTGCGCTCCTCGAGCGCGGAGATCCTGGCCATCCGCGACTGGCTGGACAAGGTGGACCGGGGCTTCGGCCGCGGCATCTCGGGCGGCATGGTGATCGCGCTGCCCACGCAGGAGGCGGCCACCCAGGTGGCGGCGCGGCTGCGCGCGCACGACGCGGGCAAGCAGGACCAGGAGAAGCTCTTCAGCCGCATCTCCACGCTGGAGGACCAGCTGCCCACGGACCAGCCGCAGAAGCTCGCGCTGCTCCAGGACATCCGCAGCCAGATGCTGCAGGGCGCGGCCGCCTCCGAGCTCTCGGACGAGGACCGCCGCCTGCTGCTGCCCCCCGAGGGCCTGCGCGCGCTCACCACCCAGGACGTGCCGGTGGAGCTGGCCTGGCCCTACACGGAGCGCGACGGCACGCGCGGGCGCATCGTGCTCGCGGGCGTGGGGCTGCACTACAACACCTGGCTCGCCGAGGACCTGCGCTCCTTCGTGAACGACTTCCGCAAGATCGACGTGCAGGGCGCCCAGGTGGGCGGCAGCACCTTCGTGTTCGCGGACCTGCTGGACTCCATGAACACGGACGGCCCGCGCGCCACGGTGGCCTCGATGGTGGGCGCCACGCTGGTGGTGCTGCTGATGCTGGGCTTCTCGCGCCACGCCACCATCACGCTGCTGGCGAGCCTGCTGGGCACCACGATGATGCTGTGGCTGTGCGCGGTGATGGGGATCAAGGTCAACTTCCTGGACTTCGTGGCCCTGCCCATCACCATCGGCATCGGCATCGACTACGCGGCGAACCTCGCCGCGCGCCACCAGCAGACGGGCGAGAGCCCGCGCCAGCTTTTGTCTACAGTGGGCGGCGCTGTGTTCCTTTGCTCCTACACCACCATCGTCGGCTACGGTTCGCTGCTCATCTCCGAGAACCAGGGGCTGCGCTCGTTCGGCGGCGCCGCGATCCTCGGGGAGTTCACCTGCCTTGCCGCGGCGCTCGGTGCCGTGCCTGCCCTCCTGACGCGACTGACTGCGAGCCGGCGATGAGCCCCACCAGCCTCCCCTCCGTCCCTGCGCAGCCGCCCACCTCGGCGCTCGCGCGGCTCGCCCAGCGCCGCCCGTGGGCGATGGAGTGGCTGTACTTCCTCCTCGCGCTGGGCGTGTACCAGCTGAGCCGGGCCATCGCGATCGGGGGGGAGGAGGTGGCGATGGGCCACGCGATGGACATCGTCCGCTTCGAGCGCGCCCTGGGGCTGTACGTGGAGCCCGGGATGCAGGCGCTGTTCCTGCCGCACGAGGCGCTCAAGCAGGTGCTCAACGCGGTGTACATGCGCGCGCACCTGCCGGTGACGATCCTCTTCTTCATGTGGCTGTACCGCTACCACCGCAGCGACTACGCCTGGGTGCGCAACGGCTTCTTCGTGGCCAATGCCATCGCGGTCATCATCTACGTGGTGTACCCGGTGGCCCCGCCGCGGCTCATGGAGGCGCTGGGGATCGTGGACACGCTGCGCCACTCGAGCGGCGTGGACCTGTACCGCGGCTGGCGGCGCCACTTCTTCAACCAGTACGCAGCCGTGCCCTCCATGCACTTCGGCTACTCGCTGCTGGTGAGCACCGGCATCGTGCGCTGGGCGCGCCCGCTGTGGGTGAAGGCGGTGAGCGCGCTGTACGCCCCGCTCATCCTCCTGGTCATCGTGGTGACCGGGAACCACTTCGTCCTGGACGCGGCCGCGGGCGGCCTGGTGATGGCGCTCGCCTTCGTCCTGCTGTGGCAGTACCAGCGCCTGCAGAACCCCGCGCTCGCGCGGCTGCGCCCGCTCGCAGCCGACTCCGCCTCGGCCCAGTCGGTTGAATAGACCGCCGCCTCCATCGGTACAGATGACCATGAGCCACTCCCCCTCTCTCTCTGCCACCCGCCGCACTCCCTCTGCCGCCCGGCCCCGCGTCCTGCGCGCCAGCCTGCTCGCACTCGGCCTGATGCTGCTCGGCCGCTCGGCAGCCGCCCAGACGCCGGCTCCCGCGGCCGCCCCCGCGCCGAGCGCCCCTGCGGCGGCCGCGGCCCCCAGCGCCCCGGGCCCCGAGACCGGCGCCACGCGCGCCCTGCGCGATGCGAACGTGCGGCTGCGCAAGCTGCTGCAGGCGGTGCCCGCCGGCCAGGCGCCGGACGCGAAGACCTCGCGCGCCATCACCGAGGAGCTGCGCTCGCTCTTCGACATCGAGGACCTGGCGAAGCGGGCGCTCGCCTCGCACTGGGGCACCATGACCCCGGCGCAGCGCAAGACGCTCACCGAGACGCTGCGCGACGTGGTGGAGCAGAACTACCTCTCCCAGCTGCGCAGCAACCTCAACTACGAGATCAAGTACGAGGGTGAGGAGGCGCGCGGCGCCGACCAGCTCGTGCACACGCGCATCCTCGCGCAGCGCCGCGGCCGCCCCTTCGAGGTGCGCATCGACTACCTGCTGCACCCGCAGGGCCAGGGCTTCCGCGCCTACGACGTGGTCACGGACGGCGTGAGCATCCTCGAGAACTACCGCAGCCAGTTCAACCGCATCATCCGCAAGGACGGCGTGGACGGGCTCATCAAGAAGATGAAGGCGCGGCTCGCGCGCGGCAGCGGCGAGAGCCTCACCGGCGGCGCGGGCAGCGGCGGCAGCGGCTCGGCCACCCCGGCTCCCGCCGGCCAGCGCTAGGCCCCGGCCCGGTGACGAAGAACGGCGCGCGCGCGGGCTAGACGCGCGCGCGCTGGGTGAGGCGCACGCCGGCCACGATGAGCAGGCCGCCCACCCACAGCTCCCAGTGCAGCGACTCGCCGAGCAGCAGCCACGCGGCGAGCGCGGTGGCCGCGGGCTGCAGGTTGCTGAAGATGGCGACCTTCGAGGCCTCGGTGCGCGAGAGCGCGTAGTACCAGAGCAGGTAGGCCACCACCGAGGTGAGCACCGCCAGGTACGCGATGCACCCGCGCGCCGCCCCGCTCGCCTCCATCACCTGCAGCGGGTGCGCCGCGAAGGGCGCCGCGGGCAGGGTGAGCAGCGCGGCGGCGATCATGCTCCAGGAGGTGGCGCGCACCGGGCCCACCTCCGCCGCGAAGGGCTTGCCCTCCGTGGTGTAGACGACCCAGGCGGCCACGGCGGTGAGGATGAGCAGGTCTCCGAAGAGCGAGCCCTGCGCCTGCGCGAGCCCGCGGCCCAGGAGGAGCACCACCACGCCCGCGAGCGCCGTGGCGATGCCGCCCGCGGCGCGCGCGGACACGCGCTCGCGCCCGCGCGCGAGGCTCAGCAGGTACACGCCCATGGGCGTGAGCGCGTAGAGCAGCGCGGCGTGCGCGGCGGTGGAGCGCGAGAGCCCGTAGAAGAAGAACATCTGGTTGAGCGGGCCCGCGAGCAGCCCGAGGAAGAGGATGCGCGGAAGGCTCGCGCGCGGCGGCAGCTTCGGCCCCTTCGTCACGGCGAGCAGCAGCGCGAACACCAGCGCGCTCAGGAAGAAGCGCCAGAGCACCACGGTGATGGGCGGCAGCTCCGCCATGGCGCGCTTGCCGGCGAGGTAGGTGCCGGCGCTGATGAGCACCTGCAGCGTGAGCGCGGCGTACACCCGGCCGGAGGGCGCGGCATGAGTCGGCGGCGGGGAGGAGGTCACGGCGCGAGCTGGCGGAGAGCCCATTGCGCGGCGCTACGTACCAGCTCGCTGGGGTCCTCGCCGAGCTTTTCCAGGGTGGGGCGCGCGTCCTCGCGGCGCAGTGCGCCCAGCGCGTAGGCGGCGTTGCGGCGCAGCCCGTCGTACTTCGCGCGCGCGAGCGGGGTGCCGGGCACCAGCTGCTGGTACTGCTCGGGCGTCATCGCGGCGAGCTCCAGCACGCCCAGCTCCGCCACGGCGCGCGGCGCGAAGCGCTCGTGGGGGTTGAACACCGGGTGGCGGTTGAGCGGGCACACGTCCTGGCAGATGTCGCAGCCGAACACGATGCCGCCCATCGCGAGCCGGAAGCCCTCGGGCACCTCGCCGTGGCGGTTCTCGATGGTCTGGTAGGAGAGGCACGCGCCCGCGTCCACCCTCCCCTCGCCCTGCAGCGCGTGCGTGGGGCAGGCCACGAGGCAGCGGCGGCAGGGGCCGCAGCGGTTCGCGGTGGGGCCGCCCGCGTAGGCGTCCAGCTCGGCGTCCAGGATGAGCCCGGCGAGCAGCACCCAGGAGCCGTAGCGCTCGTGGATGAGCAGCCCGTTCTTGCCCACGTAGCCCAGCCCCGCGCGCGCCGCCCACACCTTCTCCATCATCGGCCCGTGGTCCACCGAGCCGTAGTCCTGCACCTGCGGGAAGCGCTCGCGCAGCAGGCGCCGGAAGTGGCGCAGGCGGTCCTTCAGCGTGGCGTGGTAGTCGCGGCCGCGCGCGTAGCGCGCGATGGGCGAGCCCTGCGTGGGCGCGTCGTCGCGGTAGTAGTTGGAGGCGAAGACGAGCACCGAGCGCGCATCCGGCAGCAGCTCCCGGACGTCCAGGCGCTCGGCCAGCCGCTCGCCCATCCAGTCCATGTCCGCCGCGTGCCCCGCCTCGAGCCACTCGGTGAGCACGGCGGCCGGGATGGGCTCGGCGCGCGCGAAGCCCACGTCGTCGAAGCCCGCCTCGCGGGAGAGGGCGCGCAGCACGTCTGTGGGCAGCGGGGTCACGGCGGGCATCTCGAGAGCGGCCCCGCGCGGCGGCGGGGCGGGTTACTTGGCGGCGGGCTTCTCCGGCATCCACTTCACGTCCTGCACGCCCGCGCGGTGGTTGGCCAGGCGCGCGAGCGTGAAGAGCAGGTCGGAGAGGCGGTTCAAGAAAACCACCACGCCCACCGGCGCCTTCCCGGCGGCGAGCAGCGGCACCACCCGGCGCTCGGCCCGGCGGCACACGGTGCGCGCCACGTGCAGCGCGCTCGCAGCGGAAGTCCCGCCCGGGAGGATGAAGTGGGTCATGGGGGAGAGCTCGGCCTCGGCCGCATCGATGGCCTGCTCCATCGCCTCGGTCCACTCGGGCTTGAGCACGGGGATGTGCGCCGCCGCCTTCGTGTCCGCCGGCGTGGCGAGCACCGCGCCCACCGTGAAGAGCTGGTCCTGCAGCCGCTGCAGCAGCGCGTCCAGGTCCTGGGGGAGCCCGAAGCTGCGCGCGAGGCCGAGGTGGGCGTTGAGCTCGTCCACCTCGCCGTAGGCGTCCACGCGCTCGTCCGCCTTCGAGACGCGTCCGCCGCCGAACAGACCCGTTTCTCCCGCATCCCCGGTCTTCGTGTAGATCTTCATGGCGACCGCCTTCTAACGGTGCCGAGCACGAGGCGTCCACCGCCGTGACGGAAAGGTGGATCCCGCTCGGGACTGAATCTAGACAGAGAGGGATGAGACAGTACCTCGCACTGCTCGAGCACGTGCTGCAGCACGGCACCCGCAAGACCGACCGCACCGGCACCGGCACGCTCAGCGTGTTCGGCCACCAGATGCGCTTCGACCTCACCGAGGGCTTCCCCCTGGTGACGACGAAGAAGGTGCACCTCAAGAGCATCATCTACGAGCTGCTGTGGATCCTCGCGGGCAGCACCAACGTGAAGGACCTGCAGGCGAACGGCGTCACCATCTGGGACGAGTGGGCGGACGCGAACGGCGAGCTGGGCCCGGTGTACGGCAAGCAGTGGCGCAGCTGGGCCGCGCCGGACGGGCGCGTCATCGACCAGATGGCGCAGCTGGTGGAGGGCCTGAAGAAGAAGCCGGACAGCCGCCGCCACCTGGTGAGCGCGTGGAACCCGGCGGACGTGGACGCGATGAAGCTGCCGCCCTGCCACACCCTGTTCCAGTTCTACGTGGCGGACGGGAAGCTCAGCTGTCAGCTCTACCAGCGCAGCGGAGACCTGTTCCTCGGGGTGCCCTTCAACATCGCCTCCTACGCGCTGCTCACCATGATGGTCGCGCAGGCGACGGGGCTCGTGGCGCACGAGTTCATCCACACGCTGGGTGATGCGCACCTGTACCTGAACCACCTGGAGCAGGCGAAGACGCAGCTCACGCGCGAGCCGCGCCCCCTGCCGCGCATGCACCTCAACCCCGAGGTGAAGGACCTCTTCGCGTTCAAGTACGAGGACTTCCGGCTCGAGGGCTACGACCCGCACCCGGCCATCAAGGCGCCGGTGGCGGTATGAGGCGCTCGGCGCTGGTGGCCATGGCGCGCAACCGCGTCATCGGCCGCGACAACGCCCTGCCCTGGCGGCTGCCTGCGGACCTCGCGCGCTTCAAGCGCCTCACCATGGGCCACACGCTGGTCCTGGGGCGCAAGACCTACGAGTCCATCGGGCGGCCGCTGCCCGGCCGGCGCATGGTGGTCATCAGCCGCCAGCCGGACTTCCGCCCCGAGGGCGTGCAGGTGGTGCACTCGCTCGAGGCCGCGCTCGCCGCGGCGCCCCCGGACGAGCAGGAGCTGTTCATCGGCGGCGGCGCGGAGATCTACCGCCAGGCGATGGAGCTCACGGACCGCATCTACCTCACCATCGTCGAGCGCGACGTGGAGGGGGATGCGTACTTCCCGCCGGTGGACCTGAGCGGGTGGACGCTCGTCGAGGAGGAGGCGCACGTGGGCGCGGAGGAGCCGCTGCCCTATCGCTTTCTCACCTACGACCGGCGGAGCTGAACAGGGGCGCGGCTTCTCCCGGCTCCCTCACCCGGTCCCTCTCCCAGAGGGCGAGGGGACCGCATTGCTCACGGGAACCGGAAGCGCTCGACGATGGTGCTGCCCTCCGAGGAGTGGCTGCGGCCGGCGAGCGGACTGCCGCCCACGACGTAGATCGCGTCTCCCAGCAGCACCGCGCGCGCGTAGTTGCGCGCCGTGGGCAGCGGCGGCGCGTCGCGCCAGGTGCCCTCGGTGGGGTCCAGCCGCAGCACGCTGTCGAGGCTCCGTCCCAGCGCCTGCGACTCGCCTCCGATGACGTAGAGGGCGCCACGGTAGCGCACCGCGCCCGCGGTGCCCCGCGGCGGGATGGGGGGCCCCGAGCTCCAGCGGTCCTGCGCAGGGTCGTAGAGATACACCTCGCCGAAGTCCGAGGGCCCGCTGCGCCCGCCGATGGCCCACAGCTTCCCGTCCACCGCGAGCGCCGCGGGACTGCCCTCCGAGCGCGGCAGCGGCGCGCGCTCCGACCAGGTGTTCGTGGCCGGGTCGTAGACCGAGTGCAGCGCGAGCGTGGACTGCGAGTTGCCTCCGCCCAGCACGTGGAGCTTCCCGTCGAGCACCACCGCCGCATGCCCTCCGCGCGGCGCGGGCAAGGGCGCAGCCTCGCTCCAGGTGTGCTGCGAGAGCGAGTACCGGTACACCCGGTCCGTGGGCAGGTTGCTCACCCCGCTGAAGCCGCCCACCAGGTACAGGGTGTCCCCCAGCACCACGGCCGCCGGCGCGTTGAGCCCGTCTCCCGGCAGCTGCGTCTCCACCTGCCAGCGCGTGCCGTCGAAGCGCTCCACCTCGCGCACGGGCACGCCTCCGGCGCCGGAGCCCGCGAGCGCGTAGATGCTCTTCCCGTCACTCACCACCGCGTGCGCCGAGCGCGCATGCAGCATCGGCGGTGCGGGCTCCCACGTGCCCTCGCTGCGCGCAGCCTCTGCAGCGGGAGCGGGGGCTGCGGAGCGGCAGGCGGCGAGCAGCGCGCCTGTGAAGCAGAGGACGGCGAGCGCGTGACGGGGCGACATGGGACCTCCAGCGAGGGGCGTGCCCCAGGACAGCCCGCGGGGCGCGGCATTCCCATTGCGCCCGGGTGCGCAGCAACCCCGGGCCATGTTCTGGACAGCACCGGAGGCCTGAGGCAATTGAGCCGGCAGATGGCCACCCGTCCGCCCTCCGCCCGCACCTCCTCCGTCAGGACGCAGAAGACGAAGCGCTCCGCCACCGCCGCCCCCTCGCGCTCGGGCGGCTCGGGGCTGCGGTGGGGCCGCTGGATGCTCCTGGGCTGGCTGCTCACCGTCGTGTGGCTCAGCGTCGAGTACGCGCGGCTCCCGGACGTGGCCCCCCTGCTCAAGAGCAACCCGCGCAGCACCTCCCTCATGGCGCAGCGGGCCGAGGAGGCGCGAGACGAGGGCCTGCGGCCCCGCCAGCGCCAGAGCTGGGTGGCGCTCTCCTCCGTGGCGCCGCACGCGGTGGCCGCGGTGCTCGTCTCCGAGGACGCGCGCTTCTACCAGCACGCGGGCGTGGACTGGGTGGAGGTGCAGAACGCGCTGGGCGATGCGCTCGCCGAGGGACGGCTGGGCCGCGGGGCCTCCACGCTCACGCAGCAGCTGGCGAAGAACCTCTACCTCTCCACGGACCGCAGCCTGCTGCGCAAGGCGAAGGAGCTGCTGCTCGCGCGCCGGCTGGAGGAGACGCTCCCCAAGCAGCGCATCCTCGCGCTCTACCTGAACGTGGTGGAGTGGGGAGAGGGCGTGTACGGCATCGAGGCGGCGGCGCGCGAGCACTTCGGCGTCCCCGCGCGCAGCCTCAGCGTGGCGCAGGCGGCGGTGCTCGCGGGCATGCTGCCGGCGCCGCGCACCTGGCTCCCCGCGCGCAAGCCCCCCACCCTGCACAAGCGCGCGGCCGCCATCGTCGAGCGGCTCGAGCAGGCGGGCCACATCACCCCGCAGCAGGCCGCCGAGGCACGCGCCGAGCTGGGGCGCTTCTTCGGCGTGCCCACCGCGCCGGCCACCGTGGCCGAGGCCATCGCGGCGCTCGCGGACCGCCCCGCGCCCTGAGCGTGGGGCGTCGGGCACGCGGCTACTTCGAGCCCGCGGCCTTCCCTGCCCCCACGAACTCGGCGAGCACGGCCGTGCGCAGCAGGTCCGGCGGCAAGAGCCCCTGCGCGAGGATGAAGTCGTGGAAGCGGCGCGCGTCGAAGCGCTTGCCCTGCGCGGCTTCCACCTCGGTGCGCAGCGCGTTGAGGCGGGTGAAGCCGTAGAAGTAGCTGGTGGCCTGGCCGGGAGAGCGGAAGGTGTAGCGCTCCACCTCCTGCGTGGCCATGCCGTCCGAGAGCATCACGTCCTGCATGAGCAGCGCCTTCACCTTCTCCGGCGTGGTGCGGCCCAGCTGCAGCTCCGGGTCGCTGAAGGCGCGCGCCGCGCGCAGCAGCCGGTGCTGCAGCGAGATGAGCTGGCCCTCGGGCGGCATGAAGGGCAACGCGATGCGCTCGGCGTACAGGCCCCAGCCCTCCACGTTGGTGCTGTTGAAGGCGAAGATGGCGCGGGCGTCCGAGACGCCCGCCTCGAGCACCTTGGCGAACTGCAGCTCGTGCCCGGGGCGCGCCTCGTGCGCGGTGAGCGTCCAGGAGGCGGCGGCGAAGGTGAAGTCGTCGAAGCGCTTGGCCTTCGCCGGGTCCTTGGAGGGCATGTTGAGCGGGAGCACGAACTCGCCCTGCTCGCCCGTGTTGCCCAGCAGGCGCGGCGGGCGCATGTGCGGCGCGGGGCTCTGCGCGCTCTCCGCCTCGCTCGCGAGCCGGATGCGCGCGGGCCGGGCGGGCAGCGTGAGCAGGTGCTCGCGGCGGATGATGCCCTCCAGGTCCTTCAGGCGGGCCTGGTAGTGCGGGAGGATGGCCTCGCCCACCAGCTGCTCCTTCTTCAGCTCGCGGATGACGGCGCGGTAGTCCGGGTCCTTGAAGCCGCGCGCCTTCGCCACCTGCGCGGCGACGGTCTGCATCTGGGCCTGCAGCTCGGCGTAGGCCTGGTGCGCCTGGGCCATGAGCTGCTCGGGCGGCAGGTCCACGCCGATGCGCTCGAGGTTCTGCGCGTACACCTCGGGCGGCAGGCGGAAGTCCGTGCGGGCGCGCGGCAGCAGCTCCGTGCGCACGAAGCCGTCATAGGCCGCGAGCTGCGCCTTCAGCTTCGCGAGCGGCTCCTGGTAGCCCTGCAGGCCGTAGCGCTCGAAGAGGGGCGCGAGCCCGTCCAGCATCACCTCGCTGCCCTCCAGGTCTCGGTCGAGCTCGGCCTTCGCCGGGAAGAGCAGCTCCTGGCGCTTCATCGCCGCGCGCGTGTCCGCCATGGCCAGCTCGGCCACCGGCGTGGTGCCCGGCTCGACGCCCGCGTAGCGGCGCAGGCGCACCAGGGCCGCCTTGCGGCGCTCGGGTGACACCTGGTCGTCCAGCAGCGCGCGCAGGCCCGAGAAGGCGAGGTCCCCCACGTTCGTGTAGGGGACGAAGTACTTCTCCTGCAGCAGGTCCCCCTGGAGGCTGCGCTCCTGCGAGGTGAGGAGGATCTGCAGGTCCTGGCGCACCTGCGGGTCCTGCTCCGCGTCCAGGCGCTTGCGCAGCTCGGCGATGACCGCCTGCGACGCGGCGCGCACCCGCTCGCGGTAGCCGGGGGTGAGATCCGTGATGCGCTCGTCCAGCCCCTCGACGCCCGCCTGCCCTGCCCCCTCCGGCCCGAACTTCGCGAGCGCGTCCAGCACGTAGCGGGTGTTCACGTTGCTGCGCTTCACCCACGCGGGGGCGGCAGGCGGCTTCGCGGGGTGCGCGGCCGCAGCCGGCGGGCGCTTCGCGGGGGCCTGTGCGCCCGCCACGGGCGCGAGCAGTGAGACGGCAGCAGCGAGGGCGACGGTCCTGCGTGTCTTCATATCCACTCCGGCCTGCGGGAAGGGCACAGCCTGCCCCGAGGCAACGGATGAGCGCGCCTCCTATTTCCGGGCTTCGGCCGGAGGCGTGCCCACGCAGGGCGGCACGGGGACGGTGTCCGGGCCGAAGAGGGCCTCGTACGCGCGCTTGTCGTGCGCGGGGAGGATGACGAGGCCGGGGTCCTGGCGGTGCAGCTCGAAGAGCCGCTCCACCTCCGCCTCCGTGCGCGCGCCGTCCTCGTCGGTGAGCTCGCGCATCACCCAGGACTTGCCCACGTGGCGCTCCACCGACTCCTGCAGGTTGAGCAGGTCTCCCACGTGCACGAGCCGCAGCGTGGGCGAGACGTTGAGGAAGGTGGCCACGCTGCCCGGCGTGTGGCCGTAGGTCGGGACCACCACCACGGAGCCGTCGCCGAAGACGTCGTCGCTCTGGTCGTAGGTGGCGTAGGGCGTGCTCGTGAAGGGCAAGGCCACCATGCGCCCGGCCAGCGCGCGGGCATGCGCGGGCACCACCACCCCGCGCGGGTGGGCGAGCTCCTGTGCCACGAGCGCGCGCTCGGGCTCCGCGAGCGACACCGGCACGCCGGGCAGCAGGGCCGCGCCGCCCACGTGGTCCGGGTGCGCGTGGGAGAGGAGCACCGCCTTCAGGTGCGTCACCCCGAGCGCGGCCAGCGCCTCGGGCAGCGAGCGGCGAGGCAGGTTCTGACCGGCCGTGCGGTCGAACACGAAGCGCCGCCAGGTGCCCAGCTCGCGCGCCTCCGCCTGGGCCGCAGGCGAGATGCCCGCATCCAGGAGCAGGTCTCCCTTCGGGTGGCGCACCAGGAGCGCCGCGGACGTCACCTCCCACTGCTTTGCCCGCGCGTGCCCCGCGGTGCCGAAGCCTCCGTCGACGGTGACTCCGCCAGTGTCGATCCAGCACAGCTGCAGAGGGACGCGCGCTGGCGGGGGCGGGACGTAGGCATGGGGGGTGGCCGAGCGGCAGGCGGTGAGCAGCAGGGACAACAACAGGAGGGCTCTGGGCATCGGAGGCTCCGGGAAGGGGGTTCCCCGCAACAGTGCCCTCGCGGAGCGAATCTGCCCGCTGGATGTGCGAATGATGGATATTCAGCGCGTGAATCTCGCGAGCTTCGACCTGAACCTGCTGCGGGTGCTGGACGCCCTCTTCCTCGAGCGCAGCGTGAGCCGCGCCGCCGCCCGGCTGAAGCTCTCCCAGCCCGCGACGAGCAACGCGCTCGCCCGGCTGCGGGACGCGCTCGAGGATCCGCTCTTCGTGCGCAGCCGCGAGGGCATGGCGCCCACCCCACGGGCGCTCGCGCTGCGCGGGCCGCTGAGCGCGGCGCTGCGGCAGGTGCAGGAGGCGCTCACCGAGCCCCTGCCCTTCGAGCCGGCCACCGCGTCGCGCACCTTCGTGCTCGCGGCGAGCGACCACGCGCAGCTCGTGGTCCTGCCCCAGCTCGCGAAGCAGTGGGTGCGCTACCCGGGCGTGAAGCTGCGCGTGGTGCCCCTGCCCCGCGACTTCCCCACCGCGGAGCTGGAGAGCGGGGCGGTGGACCTGGTGCTCGGCGTCTTCGACCTCGCGCCCGGAGACAGGGCGCCGCGCAGCCTCAAGCGCCAGCTGCTCGTGGAGGAGCGCTTCGTCCTCGTGGGCCGCAAGGGCCACCCGGCGCTGCGCAGGCCGGAGGGGGTGGACCTGCGCCTTCCCCAGCTGCATGTGGCCCCGCGCGGCGGCTCCGAGAGCGCGTACGACCGGCGCTCGAAGCTCCAGCGCAACGTGGTGCTCTACACGCCGCACTACCTCGTCGCGCCGTGGGTGCTCTCGAGCACGGAGCTCTTCGCCGCGCTCCCCGAGCGCGTGGCGCGCCGCTTCGCCGAGGCGTTCCCGCTCGACGTGGTGCCGGTGAAGCGGCCCCATCCGCCGCTGCGCATCCAGCAGCTGTGGCACCCGCTGCGGCAGGGGGAGCCTGCGCACCGGTGGCTGCGCGAGCAGGTGCTCGCGGCGGCGCGAAGGGCGTAGGCCCCCTCAGGGGCTGGGGATCCGCGCGTAGCGCAGGCCGTCCACGCGCACGCGCCCCTCGCGCTCGAGCTTGATGAGCGACGCGAGCGCGCTGCGCTCGGCGACCGGGTGGAGGAAGGGGGGCGTGTCCGCGTAGGCGAGCCCCACCACCTCGTGCACGGTGATCCCGGCGCCGCGGTCCGGCAGCGCCTCGAGGATGCGCTCCTCGCGGGCGCGGCGGTGCGCCAGGTACTCCTCCAGCTTGCGCGGCCCGTCCGGGATGGGCGGCCCGTGCGCGGCGTAGAGCGTGCCCACCGGCAGGTCGCGCAGGCGCGCGAGCTGCTTCAGGTAGTCCTGCATGTCGCCCTCGGGCGGGTCGATGACGATGGTGCCCACGCCGGCCACCATGTCCCCCACCACCGCGGCGCGCGTGCGCTCCTCCACGAAGCACAGGTGCCCCTGCGCGTGCCCCGGCGTGTGCAGCACGCGCCAGTGCTGCACGGGGTCTCCCTCCAGGGTGAGCACCTCGCCGTCCTCGAGCAGCCGCTCCACCGGGAAGTCGAGCCGGTCCGCGGTGCGCGCGTGGCACCACAGCGGGATGCCGAGCCGCTCCTTCACCGCGCGCGCCCCGCCGATGTGGTCCGCGTGGTGGTGGGTGAGCACCACCGCGAGCGGGCGCTTGCCCTCGTCCTTCAGCCCCGCCACCAGGCTGAGCAGCTTCGCGTACTGGCGCACGTCGCTCGCGCCCGGGTCCACGATGAGCAGCTGGCCGGTGCCCAGCACGTACGCGTTCGTATGCGTGGCGGGCGGCAGCGTGTCCGTCTCCAGCGCCATCACCCGCACGCCCTGCTGGTACTCGAGCCGCTGCGCGATGAAGGCCGGGCAGTGGTTGGGCGTGGCGAGCCGCGCGCGCGCCTCGCTCTCGCTCTGGAACTGGGAGAGCACCTGCAGCGCGTGCAGGTTGGGCGGGTGTAGGAGCGCGGTGCCCAGCCGCCAGCGCAAGAGCGCATCCCCGGGCACCACCCAGCTGCCCTCCGCGAGCTCGCCGCCCCAGGCCTCCGCCTGCGCGCCCGCGGGCAGCTCCACGAGGAAGAAGCGCGCATCGAAGCGCACCGGCATGAAGGCCGGGGTGATCCACCTTCCTGCGGGCCGCAGGTCCTCGGCGCGCAAGCTGAGCCCCTCCTTCGCGAGCAGCGCGCCGAAGCCCACGTCCCCGTCCAGCAGCTGCCGGCGCAGCGCGTCCCGGCGCTCGGGGGGCAGCGCCTCGGCGCCTTGCGCGAGCAGCACGCCCGCCTCCTCGAAGAGCTCGCGCGCCGCCGCCACCCGCACCAGCGCGTCCTCGCCGCTCGCGCCGGCGATGGGCACCTGCGCGTCCGCGGTGTCCACCTTGCCGCCGGGGAAGGCGTAGAAGCCGCCCGCAAAGGCGAGCGCGCGCTCGCGCTTCACCCAGAACACCTCCACGCCGAAGGGGGTGCGCCGGTAGAGCACCACCACCGCGGCGAGCCGCGGCTCTGCGGGCGGAGGCGGCGGGGGCATGCCGGGGAAGCGCTCGCTCACGGCTGCACCGCCTGGCCCAGCACCTGACTCATGAGGCTGCGCGCCGTGTCCTGCTGGTCGGGCCGGACGTAGAGCCGGCTGAGGCGCACCGCGCCGCTGTAGCGCTGGTAGAGGGGCGTGTAGCGCGCGACCTCGGTGAGCCGGCCGGTGGAGTTGTCGAGGATGAAGAGGCTGGGGCCCGCGCCCTCGCTGAAGTACTTGCTGAGCACGCCGCGGCTCTCGATGGAGAAGTGGTCCAGGCCCGCGCTCACCAGGGCGCCCTTGAGCACGTCCAGGTCGTAGCCTGCGTCGCGCTCGGTGAAGTGCGCGAGCAGCTTGTAGCCCTGGCGCCGGGTGATGCGCTGGGCCCAGCGGTTCTTGCTCTTGCGCAGGGTGTGCGCGAGTGCCACGTCGTCGCAGAACAGGAAGGCCTCCATGTCGCTCGGGATCTCGAACTCCCCGGGCGCCTCCTCGTAGTAGCGGCGCAGCATGTAGTCGAAGTTCACCGAGGTGTGGTGAAGGTACACCGAGACGAACATGTGGTAGCGGCTGAGCAGGAAGTCGTCGAAGGCGAAGGCCGCGCTGCGCCCCAGCGCGAGGTAGGCCTTGCCCCCCTTCTCCGCCGGGTTGAGGTTGCTCACCAGCCAGTCCAGGTCGAAGCGGCCGTAGTTGACCCCGGTGTAGAAGGAGTCGCGCTGCAGGTAGTCCATGCGGTCCGCGTCCAGCTCCCCGCTCACCAGGCCGCGCAAGAGCGGCGTCCAGTCCACGCCGCGGTGCGTGAAGCCGGGGTCCCTGGGGGGCCGGGCCCCGGTGATGAGGCTCACGATGGCGCTGGGGGTCACCCCCAGGGGCGCGAAGCGCTGCTCGATGATGGGCGTGAGCGAGCTGTCGAGGATGACCTTGGCGGTGAAGTCCTCGTGCGTCGCCTGCTCGCCCTCCGCCACGGAATCCAGCCAGGAGGGCAGCCGCAGCGTCGCGCGCCGGGGGGCGATCTTCTCCGAGGCGTGGCTGAGCGGCATGTGGCCAATGTCATGACACAGCACCGCGAGCCGCACCGCGGTGCAGAAGCGGGCGCGCACGTCCTCGGGGAGCCCCGAGCGGGCTGCCACGGCGCCGAAGAGGCGGCTGCCCACGTGCATGGCCCCCAGGGAGTGGGCGTGGCGGGTGTGGGTGGCCCCCGGGAAGGCGAGGTCGCCGAAGCCCAGCTGCCGCACGTGGCGCAGGCGCTGGTACTGCAGGCTGTCGATGACGGCCTTCTCCTCGTCGCTCACCGCGATGGTGCCGTGGATGGGGTCGCGAATCCGCATGGTTTGCTCGTCATATCCCCGCGCCGCCCGGAAGGCAGCGACGGCGTCCAGCCAAGCGTCCGTGATGCGAAGACTGGGCACCTCCCGGCAGCCGTGCTAACCCTCTGGCCCACCTGCGAATGCACATCGTCATCCTTCACAACCGCGACCACGACCTCCTCGAGGACGACCCCGGACGGGAGGCGCGCGAGGATGTGATGCGCGTCGCGAGCGCCCTCGGCCACGCGCTGGACCAGGCAGGAGCCCGGGTCGAGCCGCTCGCCGTGGAGGGCGCCCGACTGGACTTCGTCCAGACGCTCGAGCGCCTGCACCCCGACCTGGTGGTCAATCTCTGCGAGTCACTCGCCGCCGACAGCCGCGGCGAGATGGCCGTGCCCTGCCTCCTGGACCTGGTGGGCGTGCCCTACACGGGCTCCAGCGCGCTGTCGCTGGGGCTCGCGCTGCACAAGAACAAGGCGAAGGAGCTGCTGCGCGTGCGCGGCGTCTCCACCCCCGCCTTCCACGTGTGCCACAAGCTCGAGGATGCGCTCGCGGTGGACCTGCCCTGGCCGCTCATCGTGAAGCCGGCGCGCGAGGACGCGAGCGTGGGCATCGACTTCGACTCGGTGGTGCACGACCGCGCGGGGCTCGCGCGGGCCGTGGAGCACGTGCTGCGCACCTTCCAGCAGCCCGCGCTGGTGGAGCAGTTCATCGCGGGGCGCGAGATCTACGTCCCGCTGCTGGGCAACGCGCCGCGCGCGGCGCTGCCCTTGAGCGAGATCCGCTTCGGCAAGGCCTTCGAGTCGCGGCCGCACATCGTGAGCTACCGCGCGAAGTGGGAGTCCGAGAGCCCGGAGTGCCAGGACAGCCCGTCCGTGCTGTGCGAGCTGGACGAGGCGCTCGAGGAGCGCTGCGTGCAGACGGCGCTCGCGGCGTTCGAGGCGCTGGAGTGCCGCGACTACGGGCGCGTGGACATGCGCGTGGCCGCGGACGGCACCCCCTACGTCATCGACATCAACCCCAACTGTGACCTCCACCCGCAGGCCGGCTACGCCAAGGCGGCCGCGGCGGCAGGTCTCGACTATCCCGCGCTCGCCACCCAGCTGGTGGAGATCGCCCTGGAAAGGACCCATGGAAATCCGTCCCATCGTCGCAAAGGACCGGGAACCCCTCGCCTCGCTCATCCGTCGGGTCGAAACCTTCTCGCCGCAGGAGGTGGAGGTCGCCATCGAGCTCGTGGACCTCGCGCTTCAGCCGAATAACCCCGACTACCAGATCCTCGTCGCCGACAAGGGCGACGCGAACATCGTCGGCTACGTCTGCTACGGCCCCACGCCGATGACCGAGGGCACGTACGACCTGTACTGGATTGCCTCCGACCCCACCGTGCGCGGCCAGGGTGTGGGCGCGGCGCTGGTGAGCGGCATGGAGGGCGACCTGCGCCGCCGCAACGCGCGCCTCATCCGCGTGGAGACCAGCGCCACCGAGGCCTACGGCCCCACCCGCGGCTTCTACGCCGCGATGAAGTACGGCGAGGAGGCGCGCTTCCGCGACTTCTACAAGCTGGGCGACGACCTCATCATCCTGGGCAAGCGGCTGTAATCCCCCGCTTGCCGGGAACAAACCCGCCGCCCGCGCGTCAGAGGCCTGCCATGCGCCGACCCCTCGTCCTCGCCCTCCCGCTCGCGGCGGCCGCCCTGCTGGGCGCCGCGCCGGCGGCTCCCTCCAAGCCCAGTGCAGCTCCCGCTGCCGTCAACGCTTCCAAGGGCGCGCTCTCGGATGCGCTCAAGGCGCGCCGGCCCGCGGGCGGCGAGTACTTCGGGCTGTACCTGATGGACAAGAAGGTCGGCTACATCTTCACCGACCTGAAGGCCCTGCCGGACGGCCGCGCGCTCAGCGTGAACGAGTTCGTCTTCAAGGCGAACGTGGGCACCAAGGTGAGCGAGCGGGTGATGCGCGAGGAGCGCACCTACGAGTCGCGCCCCGGTGGACGCCTGCTCGGCTTCAAGGTGATGCAGTCCGGTGACGGCGGCGAGCAGGTGCTGGAGGGCAGCGCCACGCCCACCGGCCTGCGCGTGCTGCGCAAGCGCCCGGGGCTTCCGAACGAGGTGCGAAACCTCCCGCCCACGAAGGAGACCCTCGAGGACGCGGACCAGGCGCGCGTGGCGCTCCTGCGCGGCCAGCCGGTGAAGGGCCGCATCGTGGACGGGCAGGACCTGGAGCAGTACGGGGTGAGCACCACGCTGGAGCCCGCGGTGGAGCGCACGCTCGCCGGGGTCAAGGTCCGGCTCTCGCGCGCCGTCACCGTCTCCGAGAAGGAGAACGTGCCGGTGGAGGTCTTCGTCTCCGGCGAGGGCGAGGTGGTGGAGGTCAACTTCGGCAGCACCATGCGCGCGGTGGCCGAGCCCGAGTCGGTGGCGAAGCGGCTGGACCAGGTGGAGGTGTTCGGCCTCACCCGCATCGTGCTGCCGCGCGCCCTGCCCGAGACGGCGCGCGCCATCCCTGGCACCGTCACCCTGGTGATGACGGGGCTGCCGCAGAAGTTCCAGCAGAACAGCTACCGCCAGCAGTACACGCAGGAGCCCGGCGGCCGCGTGGTGGTGCGCACGCGCGCCGCCCTGCCCGGCCCCGCGGCGAAGGCCCAGCTCCCGGTGAAGGACCCGGAGGGCGGCGAGAACCTCAAGAGCACGCTGGTGGTGGAGAGCAGCGACCCGCAGATCCGCGCGCTCGCCAAGAGCATCGTGGGTCCGGAGAAGGACGCGCAGGCGGCCGCGCGCCGCATCATCACCTGGGTGGCGACGAACCTCGAGAAGGACTACGGGGCGAGCGCGGACCGGGCCACGGACGTGCTGCGCCAGAAGAAGGGGGACTGCACCGAGCACAGCCTGCTCGCGGTGGCGCTGCTGCGTGCCGCCGGCATCCCCTCGCGGCGCGTGGACGGCGTGGTGTACCTGATGAACGAGGACCGCGTGCCCGCGCTCTACTGGCACGAGTGGGTGGAGGCCTACGTGGGCGAGTGGACCCAGATGGACCCCACCTTCAACCAGCTCGTCGCGGACGCGACCCACTTCGGCGTGGGCCAGGAGGGCAACGCCGAGATCACCCCGCTCATCGGGCAACTGAAGGTCGTCGAAGTCCGTTAGCGCTGACCGGAAGGGCCGCGGCCGTTAAGGTCCGCGCCATGACCTCCTCTCCCTTCCTCCTCGCCAGCACCTGGGCTCCCCGTCCCGAGAGCCAGGGTCAGTACGAGGCCCTCATCGGCGCGGACTGGTTCCAGGGGCGCGGCGCCTACGGCGGCGTGGTGGGCGCAGGCATCCTGCGCGCCATGCTGCACCACCTGGCGGACGCGCAGCGCCTGCCGCGCTCCTTCACGGTGCACTTCTGCGCGCCGGTGAGCGCCGGGCCCGCCACGCTGCAGGTGCGCGTGGAGCGCGCGGGGCGCCAGGTGAGCCACCTGTCCGCGCGGCTCGAGCAGGCAGGGGGCGTGGCGGCGCTGGCGAGCGGCACCTTCGCGGTGTCGCGCGAGTCGTCCTTGCGCTGGGACACGCACCAGGCCCCGGCCGTGTCGCCTCCGCGCGAGCTGCCCGAGGTGCCCAGCGAGCTGCTGCCCACCTTCGCCCAGCACTTCGACTACCGCTGGGCCGTGGGCGCCCCGCCCTTCTCCGGCGCCCAGGAGGCGCTGCTGGGCGGGTGGATCCGCCCGCGCGTGCCCACGCCGCTGGACGCCCCGCTCGCCGTCGCGCTGCTGGACGCGTTTCCTCCGGCCGCGAGCGTGCGCGCCGAGGGCTTCTGCAACCTCGCCACGATGGACTACACGGCGCACTTCTACGCGGCCCTGCCGCAGGCCCACGCCGCGGACGACGCCTTCTTCCTGCGCGTGGGCAGCTCGCGCCACGCGGCCAGCGGCTACGCGGACGACACCGCGCACCTGTGGAGCGAGGACGGCAAGCTGCTCGCGCAGCTGCGGCAGGTGGCGGCGCTGTTCGCCTGAGCCGCTTCAGGTGGGTCGTGAAGCGGAGCGCCGGGGTCGCGCGGCAACGCGGCACCGCGCACCAGCTACTCGCGCCCGCGACTCCATGCGCGCGCCGTGCTGCTCCAGAGGCGTCGCCTCTCGTACGGAATGCTGGCTTGCTGGTGGGAGCGTAGGGACTGGAAGGTTGACGGAGCGCTTCGGCCGTTCGCGGTGGGGCGCTGCCGCCGCGCGGCGCTCAGGGGAGGCACGGAGCGAGCACTTCACTCTGCGTGTGTGCCCCCTCGGGAGCGGCGGCGCGCGTCGCGCAAAAACGTAAAATAGGATTTTACCTTTTTGCATCGCGCGCCGGTCCGCGCCCGGGAGGGGCGTCTCCTTTCGAGACAGCCGTCCCGCACGTCGTGGACGGCTTCACCCACCCGGAGAAGCCCCGTCCCCTACCCAGCCTCTCCTTCTCGAGGCCGTGTCCCTCGCGCCACTCTTGCGTGTCCGTCGAAGCACCGGCTCAGCTTCGCCAACGCCGACCGCGCCCTGAGCTGCTCCACCCTCTCCCGTGGCGCCACTGAGCCGAAGAGGTTCAGCGCGCAGCCGGAGGTGCAATGGGCGGGGCGAGCGCGAGCAGCGCCTCCACCAGCGGGTGCGGCGCGGCGCCGCGCCGCCACGCCGCGTGCACCGGGTAGCGTGGGGCGGCGCCCTCGAGCGGGCGCGCCACCACGCCGGGCAGCTGCGGCCCCTTCGGCAGCAGCGAGGCGAGCAGCGAGTAGCCCAGCCCCGCGGCCACGAAGCCGAGGATGGTGTCCGAGGAGTCCGCAGCGTGAACCCGGCGCGGCGTCACCCCATGCGCAGCGAGCGCCGCGAGCTGCACGCCGCGCAGGTGTGCATCCGCGCTGTAGGCGATGAAGGGCTCGTCGTTCAGCTGCGCGAGCAGCTGCGCCGGGCTCAGCTGCGCGCGCCGCGCGAGCCGGTGGTGCGCGGGCAGCACGAGGAAGGCGCGGGTGTGGGCCACCACCCGGGCCTCGAGCCCCCCGGGCAGCTCCGGCAGGTGGTCCACCAGCACGTCCGCTTCGCCTCCCAGCACCTGCGCCACCGCGGGCACCTTGGCCTCGAAGAGCGCGACCTCGATGTCCGCCCGCCGCTGCTGCAGGCGCCGCAGCCACGCAGGCAGCAGGTGGCGCAGCACGTGCCCCGAGGCGTGGATGCGCAGCGTGCCGCCCACCTGCCCTCCGCGCAGCTGCGCGGCGAGCCCCGGCAGGGCCTCGAGGAAGGGGGCCACGTGCGCGTAGAGCGTGCGGCCCTGCGCGGTGAGCACCACGCGGTCCTTGCCCACGCGCTCGAAGAGCCGCACCCCCAGCTCCTCCTCCAGCCTGCGCACCTGCTGGTGCACCCCGGGCTGGGTGATGGGGTACGGGAAGGCGCGGGCGGCGCGGGCGTAGCCCTCGCAGCGTGCGACCCAGTAGAAGCCCTCGAAGCGCTGCAGGCTGGTCATACACGGCAGGTTATCGAATCGCGGCCTCCTTGTTCCATGACGTTATCGGCGGGCGCGGGCAGGCTTTCGTGCATCACCCGCCGCACCGGAGGTCCCGCCATGTCCCGCACGCACGCTCCCCTTCCCCAGGCCCACAGCAGCGGCTGGGTCCTGCAGACCTGGGCCTCCTTCGCGCTCGCGGTGGGCGTGACGGCGGTGGGCATCTACCACCTGCCGGTGGACGCCTGGACGCGCGCCTTCCTCGCGATGGGACTTCTCTTCAGCGTGGGCTCCTCCTTCAGCCTCGCCAAGACGGTGCGCGACCAGCACGAGCAGGAGCGGCTCACCGCGCGCATCGACGACGCGCGGGTGACGAAGCTGCTCGCGGACGTGGACCCCCTGCAGCCCAAGCTGTAGGGCCGCAAGGCAGGGGGGCAGGCAGCAGCCGCTGTCCACCTCCGACGGAGGCCGCAACCGAGCGATGACAGAGGCTTGCGCCTCGTCCATGTTCGGGGGCGATGGCACCCACGACCGACGACAAGAACTTCCGTCTCCCGCTCACCATCCGCCCCCGCCGCTACGCGGCCACGCTCACCCTGGACCTGCAGGCGCAGAGCTTCCAGGGCGAGCAGACCATCGCGCTCTCGCTCGAGAAGCCCGCGCAGGAGGTGGTGCTGCACGCCATCGCGCTCGAGCTGGGGCGCGTGGCCCTGCGCGCGGGCGGCCGCACGCTCACCCCGGCCTCCGTCACCGCGCTCCCGGTGAGCGAGACGGTGGTGCTGCGCTTCGCGGAGGCGGTGCCCGCGGGCGACTGCGAGCTGGACGTGGCCTGGACGGGCCACTTCACCAAGGGCCTGCGCGGCCTGTACCTCGCGGGCAAGGTGGCGGCCACCCAGTTCGAGGCGGCCGACGCGCGCCGCGTCTTCCCCTGCTTCGACGAGCCGGCCTTCAAGGCGCGCTGGGCGCTCAGCGTGCGGGTGCCCCCGGGCGTCACCGCGCTCTCCAACGGCGCCGTCGTCTCGGACGTGAACGAGGGTGCCCTGCGCCGCGTCACCTTCCAGGAGACCGAGGTGCTCAGCAGCTACCTCGTCGCGCTGGTGGTGGGCGAGCTGCAGGGCTGCGAGGAGGGGCGCGTGGGGAGCATCCCCGTGCGCACCTGGGCGCTGCCGGAGAAGAAGCACCTCACGGCCTTCGGCCAGGACGTGGCGCTCAACGTGCTGCCGCGCCTGCAGGACTACTTCGGGCTGCCCTACGCCTACGGCAAGGTGGACCAGGTAGGCATCCCGGACTTCGAGGCGGGCGCGATGGAGAACGCCGGCCTCATCACCTACCGCGAGGTGGCGCTGCTGCTGGACCCGGCGACCGCGCCCCTGAGCGTGCAGAAGCGCGTGGCCGAGGTGGTGACGCACGAGCTCGCGCACCAGTGGTTCGGCAACTGGGTGACGATGGTGTGGTGGGACGACCTCTGGCTCAACGAGGCCTTCGCCACCTGGATGGCCTACAAGATCGTCGCCGACTGGAAGCCGCAGTGGCGCGTGTGGCTGGACTTCGACGCGGGCAAGGCGGTGGCGCTGCACCTGGACGCGCTCAAGAGCACCCACCCCATCCGCGGCGAGGTGCGCAACGCGGGCGAGGCGGGCGAGAGCTTCGACGCCATCACCTACGAGAAGGGCGGCGCGGTGCTGCGGATGATCGAGGGCTACCTCGGCGAGGGGCCCTTCCGCGAGGGCATCCGCCAGTACATGCGCACCCACGCGCGCAGCAACGCGGTGGCGGACGACCTGTGGGGCGCGCTCGCGCAGGCCTCGAAGGAGCCGGTGGTGGAGCTGGCCAACGCGTGGATCCGCCAGAGCGGCTACCCGCTGGTGACCGCCTCGCTCGAGGGCGGCCGCCGCCTCGCGCTGCGCCAGGAGCGCTTCTACTCCGAGCCCGGCGTAGAGAGCGCCGAGCAGTGGCCGGTGCCGGTGGTGCTGCGCTACGCGGATGCGGGCGGCGTGCGCGAGCACCGGGTGCTCTTGCGCGAGAAGCTCTTGTCGATCGAGCTGCCGGGCAAGGGCGAGGTGCAGTGGCTGTGCGCGAACGCGGGCTCCACGGGCTTCTACCGCACGGCGTACGACGCGCGCCTGCTCGCCGCGCTCGCCTCGCAGCGCACCGCGCTCTCCCCTGCCGAGCGCATCGGGCTGCTCGCGGACCAGTGGGCGCTGGTGCGCTCGGGCAAGGCGGAGATCGGCGCGTTCCTCACGCTCGCCGCCTCCTTCCGCGACGAGGAGGACTACGCGGTGCTCGACGAGCTGGTGGGCCGGCTCGCGTACGTGGAGAGCCGCCTCACCGAGGGCCCGGACGCGGTGCAGTTCCGCAGCTGGGTGGAGGCGCTGCTCTCGCCGCAGCTCGCGCGCGTGGGCTGGGATGCGAAGGCGGGCGAGGGCGACGACCAGCGGCTGCGGCGCGCGGCGCTGGTGCGCGCGGTGGGCGGCATCGCACGCAGCAACGGCGCGCTCACCGAGCTGCGCCCGCGCGTGGACCGGATGCTCGCCGGGGACAAGGGCGCGCTGGATGCGAACCTGCTCGACTCCGCGGTGGGCATCGCCGCGCGCGACGGCGACTCGGCGCTCTTCGAGACGCTGCTCGCGCGCTTCCCCACCGAGCCGGACCCGGCGACCAAGCGCCGCTACCTCATGGCGCTCACCGCCTTCGAGCACCCGCTGCTCGCGGCCCAGGCCCAGGGCCTGCTCTTCAGCGAGACCGTGCCCATGCAGGACGTGTCCGGCTTCATCAGCGGGCTGATGGGCAACCGCACCGGCCGGGACGGCTTCTGGGACGCGATGCGCCAGCGCTGGCCGGAGGTGCGCGCGCGCACCGGCAACGCCCCCATGCTGCTGCGCCGGGTGGTGGAGGCGATGGGGCTCCTGCGCGACCGCAAACAGCTCGAGGAGGCGCGCGCCCACCTCAAGGCGAACCCCGTGCCCGAGGCCGCGCAGGCCACGGAGCAGACCCTGGAGCGCCTCAGCCAGGACGTGGCGCTGCGCGAGCGCGCCATGCCCCAGGTGGCTGCCTGGCTGAAGGCGCAGGGCTAGGGAGCGCGGCCTACTTCGAGAGCCTCAGCACGCGCCCCGTGCTGGGGCTGATGGCCTCGCCCCAGTACAGGTGCGTCGCGGTCTGGGCGAGGCCTCCGCCGGGCGGAAGGTTTCCGGCGAGCAGCTCCGCGTCGCCGCCCGCCTTGGGGATCCGCGAGAGGAAGCTGCGCATCTGCGGCTGCTCCGCAAACGCGAGCCAGTAGAGGTAGGTCCCGTCCACGACGAGGTCCATGCCGCAGCGCGCGTCGGTGAGGAGCGTCACGGGCTCACCGCCGGTCTTCGGGACGCGCGCGAGCGTGGTCTGGCACTCCCGGGTGGCGTACCGGTACAGGAGGTAGACGAAGTCCGCGTCCACCGCGAGCCTCAGCACGGAGGGCTCGCGGGGAAGCGTGGCGAGGACCTGCCCCTGGCCGGGGCCGGCGCTGTGCAGGACCTGGCGCCTCAGCCCGTCCACGGCGTAGACGCCGCTCGCATCGGCCGCGAGCGGAGAGGCGCCCACGTCCAGCACCCGCTCGGAGACGCCCGTCGCAGGGCTCACCCGCCACACTCCGTCGTTGTTGGCGGCGTAGACGAAGCCTCCGGAGACCGCGAGCGTGTCCTTGTAGAAGGCCCCGGGCAGGTGTACCCGCGTGGCATTCGGGGGGATGGGCATTGCCCAGAGCGGGCTCGACTCGGTGGTCTCGATCGTCCACGCGAGCCAGCCCGCGTCGAGCGCGAGCTTCCAGGGCTGCTCGTTCTCGGCCGGCGTGAGGTCCTCCACCACGCCGCCCGCCGCCGGAACGCGGCGCACACGGCGCGGCGTGCCTCCCACCCAGTACACGTGCTCGCCGTCGGCGGCGACGGACCACACCTGGCCCTGGTCTGCGACCATCACCTCGGCAGGGCAGGGATTCCCCCAGCACTCCGCAGCGTACGGAGTCGAGATCTCGGGCTTCCCTGAATCCGACCCGCAGGCACAGACCAACAGCGCAAACGCGAAAGCCTTGAACTTCATGTAACCCTTCTAGCACGCCCCGCCCCTGGCCAGCGCCGGCGCAAAGCGCTTTGGTGGCCCTTGCGATGACCGACCCCACCAACCTGCTGCTGTTCATGGGCGCGACCCTGGCGCTCAACGTCACGCCCGGCCCGGACATGCTCTACGTCATCGCGCGCAGCGCCTCGGAGGGGCGGCGCGCGGGGGTGGCGAGCGCGCTGGGCATCGCGGGCGGCACCGTGTTCCACACGCTTGCGGTGGTGCTGGGGCTCTCGAGCCTCCTGCTCGCCGTGCCCTTCGCGTACGACGCCGTGCGCCTGGGCGGCGCGGCGTACCTCGTGTACCTCGGCCTGCGCGCGATCCTGCGCCCCGCGGGCGCGAGCGCGGGGACGCAGCGCGTGGCGCCCGCGAGCCTGTGGGCCATCTTCCGCCAGGGCGTGGTGACCAACGTGCTCAACCCGAAGGTGGCGCTCTTCTTCCTCGCCTTCCTGCCGCAGTTCGTGGACCCCGCGCGCGGGCGCGTGCCCCTGCAGCTGCTCCTGCTCGGCGTGCTCTTCAACGCCTCGGGCACGCTGGTGAACCTGGCCGTCGCGCTCGCCGCGAGCGGCGCGGGGCGCTGGGGCCGGGCGCGGGTGGGCGGCAGCGCGCTCCTGCAACGGCTCACGGGCGTCGTCTTCGTGGGGCTGGGCGTGCGGCTCGCGCTGCAGCAGCGGCGCTGAAGGCCCCCCCCCCTCTGGGCCTCCGCAGCGCTCCCGGGATAGTCTGCGAGCTCGCCAACTCCCGAGGAAACAACGTGGACGCCTGGGTCTCCTGTCCGTCGTGTCAGCTGAAGCACCGCCTGCGCCCCGAGGGCACCTGCCCGCGCTGCGCCACCCCCGTACAGGCTGCGGCGGTGCAGGCGCCTGCCGCGGAAGCGGCTGCCGTGGCGCCTGCGCCCCCGGAGCCGACCTGGGCGGGGCTGCCTCCGGAGGACGCGCACGCGCTGGGCGCCGAGGTGCCCTCGCTCAAGGCGGCGGGCGCCGCGCTGCTGCTCGTGGCGGTCACCAACCTGCTGGCCACGCTGCTCCTCCCGCGTGAGGCGAGTGCCGGGATGCCGGTGGGCAGCACGCTCGCTCCGAGCGTCATCGACCTGTTCATCGGCGGCTCGCTGCTCGCAGGCAATGCGAAGCACCTGGACTGGGCGCGGCTGCGCGTGGTGCTGGGGGCGCTGATCTGGTCGGTGCTGCTGGGCGTGCAGGGCAACTGGGTGGGCGTGGTGATGCAGCTGGTGGTGAGCGCCGCGCTCGCGCTGCTGCTGTGGGGAGGCGGGCGGGTGCGCCGCGTGGTCGCGCTCTCGGCAATCACGCTCTTCGCGGCGCTCACCGCGGCGGGCACCCTCGCGCTGCGCGCAGGAGCGAACCTGCTGGCCGGCCCGATGATGAGCCTCCAGGGCGAGCTGGAGCCGCTGCCGTCAGGGGAGCTCGGCGGGCGCCGCTTCCCGTACGGGCTCACGCCGCCGGGAGGTGGCTGGCTGCAGCGCACCCAGGAGGCCGCCGCGAAGGACAACCCGCTCGCGGACCGCTGGCTGGTGCTCCCGAGCGCGGATGCGCACCTGATGATCCTCGCCGAGCCGCTGGAGGCGGATGCGCAGGTGGACCTGGCGCGCGTGCGCAGCGCGGTGCTGGAGAACATGCACCGCGCAGCGCCCGACTTCGCCGAGCTCCCGGCAGGAGGCTCTCCGCTCGCCGACGAGCCCGGCTATGTCCACGCCGCGGGCACGATGCAGGGACAGCGGGTGGAGATGGAGATCGTGGTGCGCGCCGAGAAGGGCGCGCTCTACCAGCTCTTCGCCTTCGCGCCCGCAGCGGGCTACGCGCGGGTGCAGGGCGAGCTCGCGCAGGCGGTGCGCTCCTTCCACGCGCGGTAGGGCGATGTCGCAGGCTGGGCACGCGGCGCGGCGACGCCGCGCGCCTTGACCGGCGCTGCGGGCCTGCTCTGCTTGCCCGCGCTCATGCGCCCCTCCTCTTCCGTCTCTCCCGCCGCCCGTCCCGTGGACAGTGGCGAGCGCATCGCCCTGCTGGACGTGCTGCGCGGCTTCGCGCTCGGCGGTGTCTGGCTCTCCAACGCCGCGCTCTACTTCAGCGGCGTGGTGCTGCTGCCCAAGGCGCGCATGGATGCGTGGCTGCGCTCGCCCCTGGATGCGGCCGCCTTCCACCTCTTCAACTTCTTCGTGGCGGGCAAGGCGATGACGCTGTTCGCCTTCCTCTTCGGCCTGGGCTTCTCCGTGCAGCTCCTGCGCGCAGAGGCCCGCGGCGCCTCGGTGGTGCCGTTGTACACGCGCAGGCTCTGCGTGCTGCTGCTCTTCGGGCTCACCCACCTGTTCGCGCTCTGGTACGGCGACATCCTCGCCATCTACGCGGTGACGGGCTTCGCGCTGCTGCTGTTCCGCGCGCGCCCCTCGCGCCAGCTGCTGCCTCTCGCGCTCGCGCTCATCCTGCTGCCGCCCCTGCTCGTCCCTCTCGGCGAGCGCTTCCTGCCGGTGCTCCTGCACGGGCGCGAGGCCGCGGAGGCGGCGGCGAAGCTGGCGGCGGAGCACTCGGCCGCGATCAAGGCGCCCACGCTCGAGGCCTTCGCGGCCGGCGGCTACGCGCGCGTGGTGCGGGCCAACGCGGACATCTACGTGCACGACTTCCTCAAGCCGATGCTCTTCGGCTACCTCTTCACCGTGCTGGGCAAGTTCCTGCTCGGGCTCGTGGCGGGCCGCATGCGCCTCTTCCAGGACGTCCCCGCGCACCGCGCGCTGCTGCGGCGGCTGCTGCTGGGCTGGGGGCTGGTGCTGGGCGTCCTGGGCAACGGCGCGGCGGTGGTGTCCCGGGTGCTCACGGTGCGCGGCGTGCTCGACGAGCACTCGCCCGTCTTCACCCTCCTGCCCTCGGTGCGCGAGCTGGGCTTCCTCGGGCTCGCGGCCCTCTACGCCTCGCTCATCGCGCTCGCCTTCCAGCGCCCGGGGCCGCGGCGGCTGCTCTCGCTGCTCGCGCCTGCAGGGCGCATGGCGCTCACGAACTACCTCACGCAGACGCTGGTGAGCCTGTGGCTCTTCTACGGCTACGGGCTCTCGCTCATCGGGCGGCTGTCACCCGCGCACTGCATCCCGCTCATCGCAGGGCTCTTCTGCGTGCAGGTGGCCCTCAGCCACCTGTGGCTCGCGCACTTCCGCTTCGGGCCCGCGGAGTGGCTGTGGCGCTCGCTCACCTACGGCCAGCGCCAGCCCATGCGCCGCGAGCTCACGGCTAGGCCGCCGGCACCAGCGTGAGCTCGGTGATCTCCGGCGCGGGCCCCAGCCGCAGGGGCGGGCCCCAGTAGCCGGTGCCGCGGCTCGTGTACACGCGCGTGCCGAACAGCGTCGCGAGCCCGCGCACCACCGGCTGCTGCAGCCGCACGAAGAACATGAAGGGGAACATCTGCCCGCCGTGGGTGTGCCCGGACAGCTGCAGGTCCACGCCCAGGCCCTGCGCCTGCTCCGCCGTGCGCGGCTGGTGCGCGAGCAGCACGCGCGGCACGCCCGCGGGCGCCCCGGCGAGCGCGAGGTCCGGCCGGCTCTCGTGCGCCGGGTCGATGTGGCCCGCGTTGTAGTCCGTCACCCCGGCCACCGTGAGCCGCGCCCCGCCCCGCTCCACGACCCGGTGCGCGTTCTGCAGCACCGTGAGCCCCAGGCGCCGCACCTCGTCGCTCCAGGCCGCGCCGCCGCTGTAGTACTCGTGGTTGCCGGTGACGAAGTAGACGCCCAGCGGGGCGCGCAGCCCCGCGAGCGGTGCCACCTCGTCGCGCAGCGCCTCCACGCTCCCGTCCACCAGGTCTCCCGTCACCGCGACGAGGTCCGGCTGCAGCGCGTTCACCTGCTCCACCACGCGGCGCAGGAAGTGCCGGTCCAGCGTGGGGCCGATGTGGATGTCGGAGATCTGCACGATGCGCGCGCCGGCGAGCCCCGCGCCCAGGTTCGGCATGGGCACCCGCAGCCGCTCCACCCGGGCACGTCCGTGCGCGGTGGCAAAGCCCACCACCAGCGCCGCCGGCACGCCGAGCGCCACCGCGAGCGCCTGCGCGCGTGCCCCCGCGGCGACGCCCGCGAGCGAGAGCAGCGCCCCGCCGAACTGCGCGAGCAGCGCTCCCGTCAGCAGCAGCCCGAAGGCGCCCAGCCACCCGATGCCCACGAGGTAGATGGCCCGCGCCGCCCGCGAGCCGCGCCGGCGCGTGGCGACTGCGCCTCCGGGGATGGAGAGCCCGAGCAGCGCGAGCAGTGCCCAGCCCAGCCCCGCCCAGGGCTGCGGCACGTGCGGCGCCGAGAGCAGCCGCGCGCCGATGTAGTAGTGCAGCGCCGCGAGCACGCCGAGCGGGAGCAGCAGCCCCAGCAGCAGCCGCCCGCGTCCCGCTCCGCCCTGCCGCTTCGCTCCGTGCCGTCTCGCCACGCGTCTCGCTCCGCTCTTCCGTGCGCAGCCACCGGTGGCTGCGGGCGCGAGACGATAACCGGCGGCCCGGTGCGCCGCAGCGCCGCCGGGCCGCCCGGGTCAGCTCAGGTCAGACCCTGCGCGGCGTTCCGCGGTGCAGCAGCCGCAAGATGAGCAGCAGCACCACCGCGCCCACGAAGGCCACGAAGATGGTGCCCGCCAGGCCGCCGAACGGCGCGCCCGAGCCGAGCGCCCGGAAGATGAAGCCGCCCAGGAAGGCGCCCACGATACCCACCACGATGTCGCCGATGAGCCCGTAGCCACCGCCCACCACCGCCGAGGCGAGCCAGCCCGCCACGAGGCCAATCACTGCCCAGACCAGAATGGTTTCCAAAGTCATGGTTCCCCCTTGTGAAGCGTTCATTCCACCTGGGTGCAATCTGGCCATGAGGCGCCCCCTGCGAAGCCTTGCTCGCCTGCTCTCCGGACGGGGGGACGAGGCCTCGATCCGGCTCCCGGTCAGAACGCGCGCACGTAGGCGAGCCCCGCGCCGCCCCGCACCGGCAGCGGTCGCAGCGCGGCGGCGCCCTCGCCGCGCAGGTGCAGGCGCGGGACGAGGTAGCCCACGGCCGCCCCCGCCACGCCTCCCACCAGCACGTCGCTGTAGAAGTGGCTCCCCGCCGCCACGACCTCGAAGCCGACAGAGGCCCCCAGCCCCGCGGTGACGAGCCAGGGCCAGAGGCGCGGGCCATAGCGCTGCTCCAGCGTGAAGGCCGCGGCGGTGAGCGCGGCCACCGTGGTGGCCGTGTGGCCGGAGTAGAAGGCGCGGTAGCCCGCGGCGCTGTGGATGAGCGCCTCGTCTCCCGCATAGGTGCGCGGCAGCGGACGCTGCGCCACGTACTTCGTCACCGCGACGAGCGCGCCGTTGAGCCAGAGCGTCTCGGCATACACAGTGAGGTCCTCGCCGAGCGTGCGCCCCACCCCCAGGTCCACCAGGTCCGCGAAGGCCGGCCCCGCCACCGCGAGCCCCACCGTGAGGTCGGCGGCGACGGTCGCCGTGCGGCTGTGGTTGCCGATGACGCCGCGGTCGATGGCGTTCACCTCGGCCGGGTCGCAGGGACAGCGCTGGTCGAGCGTGCCGTTGAGGAAGAGGTAGGGGACGGCCACCGTGAGCACGCCCGCGGCGATGAGGGCGCCGTCGCGCGCGGGAGAGATCCGGTAGAGCGAGCGCGGGTCGGGGGCGGCGAGCGCGCGAGCCGCGGGGTCGAGGGTGGGCGAAGGGGCCTGCCATGCGACCGTCGCAGGGTGCGGAGGCGTCGCGGCGAGCACCGGCGAGCGAACGAGGAGCGAGAGCAGCAGCGCGACCATGTCCCCGAGTCTCACGAGCGATGTCCGGCGTCGAGCCGCGTGTGGTGCAGGGTCGAGCGGTGGATGCCGCCGTCTGCGAGGTGCTCAACGCGAGAACAATGGGACGAGGCGGCGAAAGGCGCCGCCCAGATTGGTCGCGGTTCCACTCGACCCGACGTCGATCGCGGGTGATGGGAGCGGGAGCAGCACTTCGGTGTTGTACCCGAGGGGCACCATCTCCCGGTCTACCTGTAGGGTGCGGCCTCCGCGCAGGTCGACCACGATCGGGGGTGAGACCGACTCGAACCCTTCTCTGTGGCACTCGATCGAGACCTTTCCGACCGGCATCCCGACGAGTCGGTACCTTCCCTGCGCGTCGGAGAGCACCTGGTACAGCACGGGAGCTCCAGGTTGGTACGCGAATACCTCGACATTCGCCAGCGGCGTTCCTGTGTCCAGGTCCATGACGGTACCTGTCACGGAGTTCGACTGCGCGAAGGCCTCCAGGCTCCAGAGCACGACGAACAGAATCAGGAGAACGCTGCGGGTCATCGGGCCTCCGGTGGTGAGCTGGCTCGAAAGCTACGCGCGCGCTCGCCCGAGACGCTTCACGGAAGGCGCATGGCCCGCGCATCTCATGAGCACGGGCCATGCCCATGGGCGGAAACGTGGCGAAGCGAGGACTCGCGTCAGCCCTGTGCGGCGGCAGGCAGCGCTGCCGGAGCGGACGGCGGCAGCGCTGGACGCTGCGGCGGCACGGGAGCGAGGCGGCGGTAGGGGCTGCCCAGCGGCGGGCGCAGGTCCGCTTCTCCCTTGTTCGGCCAGAAGGAGAGCGCGCGCTCGGCGAGCGCGGTGATGGAGAGCGACGGGTTCACGCCGAGGTTCGCCGTCACCGCGGAGCCGTCCACCACGTGCAGCCCGGCGTGGCCGTACACGCGGTGGTAGGGGTCGATGACGCCCGTCTCGCGCGAGTCCCCGATGGGGCAGCCGCCGATGATGTGCGCCGTCGTCGGCACGTTGAAGAGCGCCTCGAACCACGAGCCGTACGCGCGCCCGCCCATCTTCTTCGCCGCGATGCGCGCCGCCTCGTTCGCCACCGGGATCCACGTGGGGTTGGGCTCGCCGTGGCCCTGCTCCGTCGTCAGCTTCGCGCCGAAGAGCCCCCGCTTCAGCCGCAGGCGCAGCGAGTTGTCGTGGCTCTGCATCACCAGCAGGATGATGCTCTTCTCGCTCCAGCGGCGCACCGACAGCGAGCGCAGGAAGGAGAGCGGGTGGCGCAGGATGGTGCCCACGAAGCGCAGCCAGCGCGGCACGCGCCCGCCCCCGTCCACCATCAGCGTGGAGAGCATCCCCATCAGGTTGCTGCCGCGCGGGTAGCGCACCGGCTCGATGTGCGTGTTCGCGTCCGGGTGGATGGAGGAGGTGATGGCCACCCCGTCGCTGTAGTCCGTGTCGTGGCCTCCCGCGCTCGCCCCCACGATGGCCTCGGAGTTCGTGCGGGTGAGCTCGCCCAGGCGCGGCGAGAGCGCGGGGAGGCGCCCTGCCGCGCGCAGCTGCAAGAGCAGCTTCAGCGTGCCCAGCGCCCCCGCGCTGAACACCACCTGCTCGGCGCGGAAGGTGCGCTCCTGCGCGTCGCGCCAGGCGCCGGGGCGGCGGGTGACCACCTCGTAGCCGCCCTCGGGCAGCGGCCGCACGTCCACCACCTCGCGCTCGGGGTGCACCTGGGCGCCGCGCTTCTCCGCGAGGTAGAGGTAGTTCTGGTCCAGCGTGTTCTTCGCCCCCACGCGGCAGCCCACCATGCAGCCGCCGCAGCGCGTGCAGCCCACGCGGTCGGGCCCCTCGCCACCGAAGTACGGGTCCTTCACGCGCTCGCCCGGCTTGCCGAAGAAGACGCCCACGGGCGTCGCGTGGTAGCTCCCCTCCACCCCCAGCTCCTTCGCCACGTGCTGCATCACCCGGTCCGCGGGCGTGGTGAAGGGCGTCTCGGTCACGCCCAGCATGCGCTTGGCCTGCGCGTAGTGCGGGGCCAGCTCCTCGCGCCAGTCGGTGATGTGGGCCCACTGCCGGTCGCGGTAGTAGGGCTCGAGCGGCTCGTAGAGCGTGTTCGCGTAGACGAGGCTGCCGCCGCCGACGCCCGCGCCGCTGAGCACGAGGATGTCCTTGAGCAGCGTCATCCGCTGGAAGCCGCGCATCCCCAGCGCCGGCATCCACAGGAAGTTCTTCGCGTCCCAGTTCGTCTTCGGGAAGCTGTCGCGGGTGTAGCGGCGCCCCGCCTCGAGCACGCCCACGCGGTAGCCCTTCTCCGTCAGCCGCAGCGCGCTCACGCTGCCGCCGAAGCCGCTGCCGATGATGAGCACGTCGTAGTCGAACGCCATCGCGGGTCTCCCGGAAGAGGGCTGCCCGCGCAGGATAGCGCGCGCGCGCGTGCCGCAGCCCGCCCTCTCTCATAGCCCGGCGGACCCCGGAGTGCAGGGGGGCGCGGCGCTACTCGAGCACCGGGTCTCCGCCGCGCAGCGCGTCCGCGAGGAGGTCGTCGTGGCCCATGCTCAGCGGGCTGGGCAGCGCGTCGGGCGGGAAGAGCCGCACCTCGCGGATCTCCAGCGCGTTCTTCGCCCCCGTGAAGTCGGGCGCCACCTCGGCCAGCACGCAGACGTTGACCGCGTGGAAGCGCCAGTCGCGGTCCGGCCGGGAGTACACGCCCGTCACCCTTCCGACGCGCAGCACCCGCGCCCCGGCCTCCTCGGCGAGCTCGCGGGGGAGCGCGTCCGCCAGCGTCTCGCCCCACTCCAGCGTCCCGCCCGGCAGCGCCCAGCCGCCGGTGTCCCCGCGCCGCACGAGCAGCACCTGCCCGTCCGGTGTGCGAGCGACTGCGCAGATGCCCACCACCGGGCGGCGCAGCAGGTGGCGCATCACCTCGTGCATGAGGCCGGAGACGTGCTGGGGCAGCGCAGTGAGGAAGGCGGGGCGGGGCATGGGGGTGCGGCTTAACCCCCCCGGCGCGCAGGGGCAATGCCAGGCGTTGAGAGGCGAGCATCCGGACAGGGGGCTGCCGAGGCAGGAGGGTTGACGCGTGGGCCCCCGTCAGGTCAGGTGCCGCGATGTTCCCCGGCTCCCCTCCCCCGCCCCACCCGCCCCCCTCCGAGCCCGAGCGCCGCGCGCTCGCCCTCGAGCTCTCGGACCTGGGCACCTGGGCGTGGGAGATCGCCACGGACGCGGTCACGCTCGACGCGCGCTGCGCCCAGCACTTCGGTTACGCGGACGGCCGCTTCCCCGGCCGCTGCCGCGAGGACTTCCTCGAGCGGGTGCTCGCGGAGGACCGCGCGCGCGTGCAGGCGCAGGTCGAGGCGAGCGTGCGCGAGGGCACCCCCTACCGCCACGAGTACCGCGTGCGCTGGCCGGACGGCAGCGTGCACTGGGTGCAGTCGCTCGGCCGCGCCCACCGCGATCCGGACACCGGGCGCCCCGCGCGCATGGTGGGCACGCTGACCAACGTGGACGCGCGGCGCACGCAGCAGGAGCGCTTCGAGCACGTGGTGAGCAGCGCGGGGCTGGGGCTCTGGTACTGCGATTTGCCCCTGCGCACCGTCACCTGCAACGCCGTGTTCCGCGCGCAGCACGGGCTGCCGCCCGAGGGCGACGTCACCCCCGAGCAGCTCGTCGCACGCCTGCACCCGGAGGACCGCGAGCGCGTGCGCGAGGCGGGCCGGCGCACCCTGGAGGACGGCGAGCCCTACGAGCTGCGGGTGCGGGTGCAGCCGGGGGAGGGCCAGCCCCTGCGCTGGCTGCGCACCTCGGGCCGCCTCACGCGCGACGCGCAGGGCCAGCCCCAGCGCTTCGACGGCATCTCGCTGGACGTCACGGCCGAGCAGCAGCTCGAGGAGTCGCTGCGCCAGACGCTGCTGGAGAAGCACGAGTCGCTGCAGACGCTGGAGCTCATCAACAGCACCGGGCAGGCCATCGGCGCCGAGCTGCAGCTGGAGCAGCTGGTACAGCGGGTGACGGATGCGGGCACGCAGCTGAGCCGCGCCGCGTTCGGGGCCTTCTTCTACAACGTGCTCAACGCGCAGGGAGAGAGCTACATGCTCTACACGCTCTCCGGCGTGCCGCGCGAGGCGTTCAGCAAGTTCCCGATGCCGCGCAACACCGCCGTCTTCGCCCCCACCTTCCAGGGCGAGGGCACCATCCGCAGCGACGACATCACGAAGGACCCGCGCTACGGCAAGAACCACCCGCGCCGCGGGATGCCCGAGGGGCACCTGCCGGTGCGCAGCTACCTCGCGGTGCCGGTCACCTCGCGCTCGGGCGAGGTCATCGGCGGGCTCTTCTTCGGCCACCCGCAGGTGGGCGTGTTCACCGCGCGCGAGGAGCGGCTGGTGGAGGGGCTCGCCGGGCAGGTCGCCGTGGCCATGGACAATGCGCGGCTCTTCCAGCGCGCGCAGGAGGCCATCAGCTCGCGCGACACCTTCCTGTCCATCGCCTCGCACGAGCTGCGCACGCCCATCACCTCCATGAAGATGCTCGCGCAGCACATGCGCAAGCGCATCCAGGCGCAGGACCCCGCCGCCTTCGCCCCCGAGCGCGTGGGCCGCCTGGTGGAGCAGACCGAGCGCTCCATCGACCGGCTCAGCCGCCTGGTGGAGGACATGCTGGACATCTCTCGCATCGCCACCGGGCGGCTGCAGATGCAGCGGGAGGCGGTGGACCTGAGCGAGCTCACGCGCGACGTGGTGGATCGCTTCGAGCAGCAGCTCACCGAGGCCGGGCACACGCTGGAGCTGAAGCTCACCCCGGGACTGGTGGGCCAGTGGGACCGCGACCGGCTCGAGCAGGTGCTCGCGAACCTGCTCACCAACGCGCTCAAGTACGCGCCCCGGGCGCCGCTCACCGTGAGCACCCAGGCCCTGGGCGACCGCGCGCTGCTCGAGGTGCAGGACCGCGGGCCCGGCATCCCGCCCGAGCACCAGCACCGCGTCTTCGAGCGCTTCGAGCGCCTGGCGGCCGCGACCGGGGTGAGCGGCCTGGGGCTGGGGCTGCACATCGCCAAGCACATCGTGGAGGCGCACGAGGGCCGCATCCAGGTGCACAGCGCCGTGGGCGAGGGCGCGCGCTTCGTGGTGGAGCTGCCCGTGCTCTCGCCGGGCGGCGCGTCCGGTCCCGCCCAGGCGTAGCCCGCCCGCTCGTGCTCCGGGCGCCGCGGCGGCGGCCCACGCGGGGCAAAGGAACGGTTGAGTGCGGGCGCTCGCGCAGGCAGTGTGCGCCCTTTCTCGCGAAGGAGCCGCCCCCATGAAGATTGCCCAGGACACCGTCGTCACCCTCGACTACCGCCTGCACCTCGGAGACGGCGCCGTCGTCGACGCGAGCGAGCCGGGCGATCCGCTCGTCTACCTGCACGGCTACGAGGAGATCGTCCCCGGCCTGGAGCGCGCGCTCGAGGGCCACGCCGCAGGCGACAAGCTGCAGGTGGTGGTGAAGCCGGAGGACGGCTACGGCGAGTACGACCCGGAGAGCGTGGAGGAGGTGCCGCGCTCGGAGCTGCCGGCGGACCTCGAGCTCGAGGTGGGCGGCATCATCACCGGCACCGACCCGGACGGCGACGAGGTGGACTTCCTCGTCAAGGAGCTGAAGGGCGACAAGGTGGTGCTCGACTTCAACGACCCGATGGCCGGCAAGACCCTGCACTTCGACGTGACGGTGCGCGAGGTGCGCGCCGCCACGGCGGAGGAGAAGGAGCACGGGCACTCCCACGCGCCCGGCCACGAGCACTGAAGCGCGTCAGCGCACGGAGGCGAGCCGCGCGGCCAGCTCCGCCGGCTCCAGCACCGGCGGCTCGCAGGCGAAGTGGCGGCACAGGTATGCGGCCGCGCGGCCGTGCACCGGATCCCTCCCCTCCAGCCCCTCGCGCAGCAGCGCGGACACGGGGGCCGAGGGGTCCTTGAGCCCCAGCGCCACGGTGGGCGCGTAGGTGCGGTTGGCCGTGGCGAGCAGCGGCGCCACGGCCTCGCGGGAGCCTGCGAGCGTGAGCTCCGCGGCCCCGTCCAGGAAGCTGTCGGCCGCGAGCAGCAGGTGGCCGTAGCCCATGGGGTTCTGCTGCAGCTGCGAGCGCATGCGCGAGAGGTAGCGCTCCGCGCGCTCGAGGTGCACGCGGCGCCCGGTGAGGGCCGCGAGCGCCACCTGGGCCTCGGCGAGCGTGGAGGCGCCGGAGGGCGAGGCGTTGTCGAAGATGGAGTAGGTCTCCACCACCAGGTCCTTCATCCCGCGGGGCGCCGAGAGGTAGGCCTGCTGGCGCTCGTCCCAGAACAGCGCCTCCGCGCGGGTGGCGAGCGCCTCCGCGGCCTCGAGGTAGCGGGGGTTGAAGGTCGCCTGGTAGAGCGCGGTGAGCCCTGACGCCATGCCGCCGTAGTCCTCGAGGAAACCCTCGATGCGCGCACGCCCCTCCTGGTGCGTGTGGTGCAGACGCTCGCCGTCCCACATCTGCGCGAGCACGAAGTGGGCGGCGCCGCAGGCGAGCTCCGCCCAGTCGGGCCGCGCGAACACGCGCGCGGCGAGCGCGAGGCCGCGGATCATCAGGCCGTTCCAGCCCGCGAGGATCTTCTCGTCGCGCCCCGGCTTCACCCGCCGCTCGCGCGCGGCGAAGAGCAGCGCGCGCGCCTCGGAGAGCTCGCGCTCCACGTGGGCCACGTCCACGCCGCGCTCCTGGGCGAGCTGCTCGGCCGGCACCACCACCTCGAGTACGCTGGTGCCGTTCTCGAAGTTGCCCTGCGGCGTCACGCCCAGGTGGCGCATCAGCAGCTCGGCGCGCTCGTGGGGCAGCACGATGGCGATCTCGCTCGGGCGCCACACGAAGAAGCGCCCCTCCTCGCCCTCGCTGTCCGCGTCCTGCGTCGCGTAGAAGCCGCCCTCGGGGCTGGTCATCTCGCGGCGCACGTACGCGACCGTCTCCTCGGCCACCTTGCGCCACAGCGCACGCGGCTGCACCTGCTCGGCCTCTGCATAGAGGTGCAGCAGCTGCGCGTTGTCGTAGAGCATCTTCTCGAAGTGCGGCACGAGCCAGCGCTCGTCGGTGGAGTAGCGGTGGAAGCCGCCGCCGAGCTGATCGTAGAGCCCGCCCTGCGCCATCTTCTCCAGCGTGCGCAGCACCGCGTCCTTGAGCGCGGGGTCGCGCGAGCGGCGCCACGCGCGCAGCAGCACCGCCACGTTCATCGGGTTGGGGAACTTGGGCGCGCGGCCGAAGCCGCCGTGCACCGGGTCCACGCGCTCGAGCAGCTTGGCGCCTGCGGCCGTGACGTCGGAGGGCTGCAGTGCGCTGGGCGCGGCATCGAGGCCGTAGGTGGCGAGCTCGCCCAGCCCCTCGCGGAAGGAGGCCGCCTGCTGCTCCACCTCCTGGGGCTTGAGGTTCCACGCCTGGTGCAGCGCCTCGAGCAGCTTCTTGAAGCCGGGGCGGCCGTAGCGGTCGTCGGGAGGGAAGTAGGTGCCGCCGAAGAAGGGGCGCAGGTCCGGGGTGAGGAACACGGTGAGGGGCCAGCCGCCGCCCTGCCCCATCAGCTGCACGGTGCCCTGGTAGAGCTGGTCCAGGTCCGGGCGCTCCTCGCGGTCCACCTTCACGTTCACGAAGTACGCGTTCATCAGGCGTGCCGTGTCCGCGTCCTCGAAGGACTCGTGCGCCATGACGTGGCACCAGTGGCAGGCGGAGTAGCCCACAGACAGCAGGATGGGCCGGTTCTCGCGCCGGGCGAGCGCGAGCGCCTCGTCGCCCCAGGGGTACCAGTCCACGGGGTTGTCGGCGTGCTGGCGCAGGTAGGGGCTGGGCTCGTGGGCGAGGCGGTTCATGGGCGCACCAGGCTAACCCTCCCGCGAGCCCTCCCTGGGAGCGAACGCGGCGGGCGATTCCCTCTAGGCAACACCCGGGAGGCTGAGCATTGTCCCGCCTCGCGTGCACCCCGCCGCCTCCCTGCCGTCCCGGCGCCCCACGGAGGGCGTCTTCCTGGCCCTGTTGGGCCTGGCGGCGCTGGTGCGCGTGGCGCTGAGCGCGGGCACGGACCTCTACTTCGACGAGGCCTACTACTGGCAGTGGGCGCAGGCGCTGGACTGGAGCTACTTCGACCACCCGCCCCTCGTGGCCTGGCTCATCGCGGCGCTCGGCGTGCGCACCGGGGCGCTCCTGTGCGGCGCGGCGACCGTGGGCGTGGTGGGCCTGCTCGCGCGGGACGTGTACGGCTCGGGCGCGGCGGGCCTGCGCGCCGCGGCGCTCTACAGCGTGGTGCCCGCGGCGGTGCTCGCGGGCGTGTGGGTGACGCCGGACACGCCGCTGCTGCTCTTCTGGGCCCTCACCCTGTGGGCGCTGCACCACGAGCGCTGGGTGCTGGCGGGGCTCGCGGCGGGGCTCGCGATGCTCGCGAAGTACCCGGCGCTGCTCCTGGGCGCGGCCTACCTGTGCGTGGCCGCGCGCGAGCGGCGCCTGCCGCGCGGCATCTGGGCGACGCTGGGCCTGGGCGCGCTGCTCTTCCTGCCCGTGGTGCTGTGGAACGCCCAGCACGGCTGGGTGGGCTTCGGCTTCCAGCTGAAGCACGGGCTGGGCGGGCGCGGCGGGCTCGCCACCTTCGGCGAGTTCCTCCTGGGCCAGGTGGGGATGGCGGGGCCCGGCCTCTTCCTCTTCACGCTCGCGTGGGGGCTGCGCGGCCCGAAGGAGCAGCGGCTGCTGCGCGCGGCGGCGCTGGTGCCGCTCGCGGCCTTCGGGCTCGCGGCGCTGCGCACGCGCGGCGAGGCGAACTGGCCCTGCATGGCGTACGTGGCCGCGTGCGTGGGGCTCGCGGGGGCCTCGCGGCGCTGGCAGCTCGCCGCCGGCCTGGGCGCGCTGCTCATCACCCTCGGCGGGGCGAGCCACGTCCTCTTCCCCGTGGTGCGTCCGGAGCGCGACGTGCTGCTCTCGCGCGCGCACGGCTGGCGCACGCTGGAGCGGCTCGCGGACCCGGAGCTGCTCTTTCCCGGCGCCCCGGATGCGCTGCCCTCGATGGTGTGGACGCCGAGCTACCAGCTGGCGAGCCAGGTCGCCTACTACGCCCACGTGCCTACCAGCGTGGCCGAGGGGCGGGTGAGCCAGTACGACCTCTGGCCCGAGCCTCCGCTGAGCGCGGGGCAGGACGCGCTCTGGGTAAGCGAGTACGAGGAGCCCCCGGCCTCCCTCACCGCGCGCTTCGGCCGCGTGGAGGGTCCCGTGGCGCTGCCGGCCGAGTACCTGGGCCGGCGCGTGCACACCTTCCGCGTCTGGCGGCTGGTGGGGCTGCGCGGGCCCTGAGGGCTCGTTCCTGAGGGGCGTACCGGAGGGCGATGCAATCGCCCGTGGGCTCGTTCGTGGGCGAGCAGGTGGCAGCAAGTCCAGGCCACCCGGAGCCTTCCCATGAACGCCTTCGTCCAGGACACCCGCTACGCGCTGCGCAGCCTCGCCCGCGCCCGCAGCTTCGCCCTCGCCGCCATCCTCACCCTGGCCCTGGGGGTGGGCGCCAACAGCACCATCTTCTCCATCATCGACTCGCTGTGGTTCAAGGCCTTCCCCTTCCCGCGGGAGGCGCGCGTGGTGGAGCTGTTCGGGGTGAACGCGGCGCGCGGGCTCGAGGAGGACGAGGCCACCCCGTACGAGTACGCCGCCTGGCGCGACAGCGGCGCCTTCGAGAGCCTCGCGGCGTACGGCTTCGGGGACTCCACCGTGCGGCTCGGAGCCGAGCCCGAGCGCGCGCGCGTCACCTTCACCACCCCGCAGCTCTTCGGGCTGATGCGAGCGCGCCCGGAGCTCGGGCGCTTCTTCACCGCCGAGGAGGACGTGGCGGGACACGACGGCGTGGCGGTGCTCAGCCACGACGTCTGGGTGCGGCGCTTCGGCGCGGACCCCGGGGTGCTGGGGCGCAGCGTGACGGTGGAGGGCGTGGCGCGCACGGTGGTGGGCGTGCTCCCGCGCGATGCGCAGTACCCGCCGGGCACCCAGGTGTGGGTCCCCCTCGCGCTCACCGCGGAGCAGCTCGCCGCGCCCGCCGGGAGCGTGCTCGCGCTGGGGAGCCTGAAGCCGGGGCTGACGGACGCGCAGGCCCTGCAGCTCGCGAAGGCGGCGAGCAAGCGCGTGGAGGAGGCCCGGCCAGAGACGAACGCCGGCTGGAGCGTCACCTTCGAGCACCCGCGCGAGCAGTTCCTCGGCGACGCGCGCATCTTCCTCGTCCTCCTCTCCGCGGCCGTGGGGCTGGTGCTCCTCATCGCGTGCGCCAACGTGGCGAACCTGCTGCTCGCGCGCGGAAGCCTGCGGCAGCGCGAGCTCGCCGTGCGCGCCGCGCTGGGGGCGGGCCGGGGGCGGCTCGTGCGGCAGATGCTCACCGAGAGCCTCCTGCTCGCGGCCGCCGGCAGCGCGCTGGGGCTCCTGCTCGCCCGCTGGGGCGTGGACCTGGTGGTGCACAGCGTGCCCGCAGAGCGCGCGGCCGCCATCCCCGGCTGGCTCGCGGCCGCGGTGGACGGGCGCGCGGTGGCCTTCACGGCGGGGCTCACGCTGCTCACCACGCTCGTGTTCGGCCTGCTGCCGGCGCTGCGCGCGAGCCGCGTGGACCCGCAGAAGGCCCTGCGCGCGGTGGGCGGTACGGACCCTTCCGGGGGACGCCTGCGCGGCGCCCTGGTGGTGGCCGAGGTGGCGCTCTCCGTGGTGCTGCTCACCTGCGCCGCGCTCCTGATGCAGAGCCTCGTGCAGATGCGCTCGGCGCCCGTGGGCTTCGAGCCGCGCGGCCTGCTCACGCTGCAGGTGGGGCTGGGCGGTCCGCGCTATGCGCGGCCCGAGGCCCGGGAGCAGTTCCTCGAGCAGCTGCTGCCCCGGCTCGAGCAACTGCCCAACGTGGAGCGGGCCGGCGCGCTCTCGCGGCTGCCGCTCGGCGGCTCCTATCAAACGCGCGGCTACAACGTGGGTGGCCGGCCCCTGCTGCCCCCGACCGAGCAGCCCGCCGCGGAGTTCCGCCTCGCGAGCCCGGGAGGCCTGGAGGCGCTAGGCGTCCGGCTCGTCTCCGGGCGCGCCTTCACCGCGAGCGACCGCGCGGGCGCGCCGCCGGTGGTGCTCGTCAACGAGGCCTTCGCTCGCAGCGTCTTTCCCGGCGAGGACCCCCTGGGCAAGCAGCTCTTGCTCGGGCCGCAGAACGTGCCCCACCTCGTCGTGGGCGTGGTGACGGACCTTCGCGGCCGGCAGCTGCGCACCCTGCCGCGCCCCGAGCTGCTGCGCCCGCTCGCGCAAGGCTTGGCAGAGGAGGACACGGTGTCGCTGGTGCTGCGCGCACGGGCAGGAGACCCGCTGGCGCTCGCGCCGCAGGTGCGCGCGCTGCTCGCGGAGCTGGACCCCGAGGTACCCGCCTCCCAGGTGCGCACCTACGCGCGGGTCATCGACGACGCCATCGCCGGCGAGCGGGTGGCGGGGCGGATGCTGGCCGCGTTCGCGCTCGTGGCGCTGGTGCTCGCGGCGGTGGGCGTCTACGGCGTCGTGTCCTACTCGGTGAGCGAGCGCACCTACGAGATGGGCGTGCGCATGGCGCTGGGCGCGCGCGCAGGGGATGTGCGCCGGCAGGTGCTGGGGGGGAGCCTGCGGCTCGCGGGGACGGGCGTGGCGCTCGGCACGGTGGCGGCGCTGGGGCTCGCCCACCTCATCTCCAGCGTGCTGTTCGGCGTGAGCCCGAGGGACCCGGCGACGTACCTGGCCATCGCGGGCGCGCTGCTCACCGTGGCGCTCGTCGCCGCGTACGCACCTGCGCGCCGGGCCACCCGCGTGGACCCGGCCGTGGCCCTGCGTTCGGCCTGAGGGAGGCGGGCATTGCAGCCAGCCGCCCCCTCGAGCTTCGGTCGAGCGCGCGCCACGCGTGCGCGCCTCAGCGCACGGGCACCAGGCGGCGCAGCTCGCCCGTCTTCCCCTTGGGGATGCCCATGCGGTTGCCCATCACGTACAGCTCGCCGCTCGCATCGCGGGCGAAGCCCTCCACGAAGATGTCCAGCGGGCGCGAGGTGAGGTTCACCACCCGGGCGCGCGTGGACGGGGTGGGTGTCTGCTCTCCCGTGCCCAGCTGGTCCACGGTCTGGTCGAGCATGTAGATGCGGCCCTCCGCCTTGCTCTCGTCCGCCGAGTAGTCGCCGAACACGTAGCGGCCGGCGAGCTCCGGGATGGCGCTGCCGCGGTACACGTAGCCGCCGATGCTCGCACTGCCCTGGTTCGTGGTGCGGTGCTGGTGGCCGTACTCCGCCACCGGGTCCACCACGGCCGCGGGGTAGCCCGGCGACAGCTCCACCGGGGTGCCGTCCGTCTCGCCCTCGGGCGTGGCGAGGAAGGCCTGCGGGTCGAAGAGCGCCGTGCCCTCCTTCAGCCGCCAGCCGTAGTTTCCGCCGGCGCGGATGACGTCCACCTCCTCGATGGCGCCCTGTCCCACGTCGTTGCCGATGAGCAGGCCGCTGGGCGCGTCGAACGCGTAGCGCCAGAAGTTGCGCAGCCCGAGCGCGTAGATCTCCGGCCGGATACCCAGCGCGCTCGCGCTCACGAAGGGGTTGTCGCTGGGCACGCCGTACTGGCGGTTCGCCGAGGAGGTGCCACGCGTGTCGATTCGCAGCAGCTTGCCGTAGACGAGCGTGGGGTCCTGCCCGTTGCCCAGGGGCGAGTGGCCGATGGTCGCCTTGCCGTCGCCGTTGAGCTGGCAGGTCTGGTCGTCCTCTCCGCCGCCGTCCCCGAGCGACACGTAGAGCAGCCCGTCCCCGCCGAACTGCAGCATGCCGCCGTTGTGGTTGTAGTTGCCCCAGTCCACCCGCATCAGCACGCGGCTGGTGGCGTCCGGGCGGCTCGCCGCGTCGGTGGGGCTCGCCACGTGCCACTCGCGCAGCACGTTCTGGTGGTCCGGTGCGAGGCTCGAGGGCGCCTTCTCACAGGTCGCGCCCACCTTCGGGAAGGTGAAGTCGGCGTCGCCGCTCACCGGCTCGGAGGTGTACGTGTAGAAGAGCCCGTTGGTCTCGAACTGGGGGTCGAACGCGAGCCCGAGGAACCCCCGCTCGTCGTACCCACCGATGGCCGCGATGCCCACCTTCACCAGCAGGTCGCGCACGTCCAGGTACACCTCCTTCGCTCCGCTGGACAGGTCCACGCGCCACAGCACGCCCACCTGGTCCACCACGAAGAGGCTCCCGGGCACCCCGGGGGCCGCCGCACCGAGCAGGGGGGCAGTCATCCCGGTGGCCACCGTCTCGGTGCGCACCCGCAGCGTGCCGCGCAGCACCCCTGGGAGCGCATCCAGCACCTTCTTGGCCTGCGCCTCGTCTCCCGCCCCCTCCTCCGCCGCCTGCACCTGTGCATCCTGCTGTTGCGCCGCCCGCGCCTCCACCGCCACCGCTCCCACGAGGCCGAGCACGGCCCCCGTGAGCAGTCCCTTGCGCACCATCTTCCAGTTCCTTCCGGGCCCGTAGCCCTCGCGCCCCCCTCCACAGGTGGTCACGTAGGACAAAGGTGGCGGCGGGTGGCCGACACCCCACTTGCGCCAGGGTGCGAGCACTGTGCCCCGAACTACACGGTGATGGTCGGTGGGAGGACGGACGCTCCCTCCGTTGCGGCCCAGCGCCCGAGCAGGCTCAGCCCCTCCCCTCCCTCGCCCGCGCGCGCACCGCCTCCGCGAACACCTCGGCCGCGGGCGTGCGCGGCGCGCCCTTGCGCCACACCAGCGCTGCCAGCTCCGTGCGCGGCGCAGGGGAGAGCCGCTTCACCACCAGGCGCTCGGCATCGGTGAGGTGCGGCTCGGGGAGCAGGGTGACGGCGAGCCCCGCGCGCACGATGGCGAGCACGGTGCCCACGGCGTTGGACTCGAGCGTGACCCGCGGCGCAATGCGGGTCGCCGCGAAGTACGCGTCCACCCGGCCGCGCACGCGCAGGCCGCGCGAGAGCAGCGCAAAGGACTCGCGCGCGAGCTGCTTCGCGCTGACCGACTCCGCCCCCGCGAGCGCGTGGCCCCGGGCCACGACGAGCGCGAGGCGGCTGTCGAAGATGGGCTCCGCGTCCAGGTCCGGCGAGCGCGGCGGGGCGTACGCGAGGCCCACGTCCAGCTTGCCATCCGCGAGCCGCCGCTCCACGCGCCGCACCACGCCCTCCTCGGCGCTCAGCGCGAGGCCGGGGTGGCGGCGCAGCACGGTGGCGAGCGCGGGCACCACGATGCCGCGCATGCTCGGCGGGTAGCCCACGCGCAGCGCGCCGGTGGCGAGCCCGCGCAGCGCGCCCACCGCCACCCTCCCCGCGTCCACGTCCTCGAGCGCGCGCGAGGCGTAGGTGCGAAACAGCTCGCCCGCCTGCGTGAGGCGCACGCCCGTGCGCGCGCGCTCGAAGAGCGGCGTGCCCAGCTCCTCCTCCAGCTGCTTTATCTGCTGCGAGAGCGTGGGCTGCGAGACGTGCACGCTGCGCGCAGCGCGCCCGAAGTGCCGCGTGTCGGCAACGGCCGTGAAGTAGCGAAGGTGGCGGAGCTCCATGCCACCATCATAGGCACTGTCTATCGATGCGATGGAATCAAACGAATGGACGAATCACGGCCCCCGGTTAGATCTTCTCCAGCGAAAGAGAGGACACGCGATGAAGGCAGCAGACCTGTTCGTGAAGGCGATGGAGGCGGAGGGCACGCGGCCCGTCTTCGGCCTGCCGGGCGAGGAGAACCTGGACCTGCTCGAGTCCATGCGGGCGGCCAACATGCGGCTCGTCGTCACGCGCCACGAGCAGGCGGCGGGCTTCATGGCGGCGACCTGGGGCCGGCTCACCGGCCAGGCGGGCGTGTGCCTCGCGACGCTGGGCCCCGGCGCGACGAACCTCGTCACCGCCGCGGCCTACGCGCAGCTGGGCGCGATGCCGATGGTGATGGTGACGGGGCAGAAGCCCATCAAGGCGAGCAAGCAGGGCCACTTCCAGATCGTCGACGTGGTCGGGATGATGAAGCCGCTCACCAAGCTCACGCGCACCCTGGTGTCCGCGGAGCAGGTGCCCTCGGCGGTGCGCGAGGCCTTCCGCCGCGCCGAGGAGGAGCGCCCGGGCGCGACCCACCTGGAGCTGCCCGAGGACGTGGCGCGCGAGTCTGCCGAGGCCGCGCCCCTGCCCCCGAGCGCCCACCGCCGCCCCGTCGCCGACGAGGCCTCCATCGCGCTCGCGGTGGACACCATCGCCTCGGCGCGCCGCCCGCTGCTGATGGTGGGCGCGGGCGCGAACCGCAAGCTCACCTCCGAGATGCTGCGCGCCTTCGTGGAGCGCGTGGGCATGCCCTTCTTCAGCACGCAGATGGGCAAGGGCGTGGTGGACGAGGGCCACCCGCTGTGGATGGGCACCGCCGCGCTCACCGACGGGGACTACGTGCACCGGGCCATCGAGGCCTCGGACTGCATCGTCAACGTGGGCCACGACGTCATCGAGAAGCCCCCCTTCGTGATGCGCGAGGGCCGCCGCAAGGTGGTGCACCTCAACTTCTCTCCGGCCGCGGTGGACCCGGTGTACTTCCCGCAGGTGGAGGTGACGGGCGACATCGCGAACGCGGTGTGGCGCATCGCCGAGGGGCTGGGCCCGCGCGCGCACTGGGACTTCGCCCCCTTCGAGAAGGCGCGCGCGGCGCTGGATGCACAGCTCGCGCTGGGCGCCCGTGACGACCGCTTCCCCATCTACCCCGCCCGGCTCGTCGCGGAGGTCCGGCGCGCCCTGCCCGACGACGGCATCGTCTGCCTCGACAACGGCATGTACAAGCTGTGGTTCGCCCGCTACTTCCGCTGCCGCCGGCCCAACACGCTGCTGCTCGACAATGCGCTCGCCACCATGGGCGCGGGGCTCCCGTCCGCCATCGCCGCGAAGCTCGTGCACCCGCGGCGCAAGGTGCTCGCCGTCTGCGGCGACGGCGGCTTCATGATGAACTCGCAGGAGCTGGAGACGGCGGTGCGCCTGAAGCTGGACCTCACCGTCATCGTCGTGCGCGACGACGGCTACGGGATGATCCGCTGGAAGCAGGGCCAGATGGGGCTGCCGGACTTCGGGATGGAGCTCGGCAACCCGGACTTCGTCCGTTACGCCGAGGCGTACGGCGCGCGCGGCCACCGCCCCTCGAGCGCCGCGGAGCTCGGGCCCCTGCTCGCGCGCTGCCTCGAGCAGGGCGGCGTGAACGTCATCGACCTGCCCATCGACTACTCGGACAACGCGCGCGCGCTCGGCGCCGCGCTCGACACCCAGGAACAGTGAGGATGCCCATGCTCGCAGAACGCTACCCGTACTACCTGGCCAACCGGCCCGTGCAGCCCAACGCCGACCTCCCCGTCACGGACAAGTACTCGGGCGAGGTGGTCACCCGCGTCGCCGTGGCGGACGCCGCAGCCGTGGAGGCCGGCATCGCCGCGGCCGTGCGCGCGGCTGTCCCCATGCGCAAGCTCGCTCCGTACGCGCGGCAGGAGATCCTCGAGCACTGCGTGCGGCGCTTTCGCGAGCGCGCGGAGGAGCTCGCGCTCGCGCTCTGCATCGAGGCGGGAAAGCCCCTGCGCGATGCGCGCGGCGAGGTGACGCGCCTCATCGAGACCTTCAAGGCCGCGGCCGAGGAGGCGGTGCGCATCGAGGGCGAGGTGCTGAACCTGGAGGTCTCCCAGCGCAGTGCGGGCTACCGCGGCTTCACGCAGCGGGTGCCGGTGGGCCCCTGCTCGTTCATCACCCCGTTCAACTTCCCGCTCAACCTGGTGGCGCACAAGGTGGCGCCGGCCATCGCGGCGGGCTGCCCCTTCGTGCTCAAGCCCTCGGACCGCACGCCGGTGACGGCGCTGCTGATGGCCGAGGTGCTCGCGGAGACCGCGCTGCCCGAGGGCGCCTTCTCCGTGCTGCCCACGCGGCTCGAGGACGTGGGCCCCTTCATCGAGGACGAGCGGCTGAAGCTCCTGTCCTTCACCGGCTCGGAGAAGGTGGGCTGGGAGCTCAAGGCGCGCGCGGGGCGCAAGAAGGTGGTGCTGGAGCTGGGCGGAAACGCGGCCTGCATCGTGGACCGCGACCAGGAGGGGCGCCTGGACTTCGTCGCGGACCGCATCGCGCTCGGCGCCTTCTTCCAGGCGGGGCAGAGCTGCATCTCGGTGCAGCGGGTGCTCGTGCACGCGTCGCTCTACGAGCCGCTGAAGGAGAAGCTCGTCGCGCGCGCGAAGGCGCTGCGGGCGGGCAATCCCCGGGATGCGGCCACCACGCTGGGGCCGCTCATCGACGAGCCGGCGGCGCGGCGGCTGGAGGGTTGGATTGCGCAGGCCGTCGCGCGCGGGGCGCGGGTGCTCGCGGGTGGCGGGCGCAAGGGCGCGCTGCTCGAGGCGACGGTGCTCGAGGGCGTGCCAGCCGACGAGCCGCTGAGCGCGCAGGAGGCCTTCGGGCCGGTGCTGCTGCTGCAGCCCTTCGACGACTTCGACGCGGCGCTCGCCGAGCTGAACGCCGGGCGCTATGGCCTGCAGGCAGGCCTGTTCACGCAGGACCTCACCAAGGCGCTGCGCGCGTGGGACGAGCTCGAGGTGGGCGGAGTCGTCGTGGGCGACGTGCCGAGCTTCCGCGTGGACACCATGCCCTACGGCGGCGTGAAGGGCTCGGGGCTGGGGCGCGAGGGCATCCGCTACGCGATCGAGGACATGACCGAGACGCGGCTGCTGGTGCTGCGGCAGGCGTGACCTGGAGGATGGCCTCGCGCTGCCGGGGCCATCCTCCCTTCCGAAGAAGCTACTGCGCGGCCCTGAGCTCGAGCGTGTAGCTCGCGCCCGCCTTGCCGCTGATGCCGATCACGTAGTCGCGGTTCGCGACCGGCAGCCCCGCGTTGATGAACTTCCCGTAGCCGGTGAGCGTGGAGTAGCCGTCGTCCACGAGGGCGTTGATGGTGAGCCGCGCCTGCGTGGTCTCCTGCGTCTGCTTCACGCCGTCGACGAAGGCCTGGACGTCGAGACGGGTGCCGGTGCCGATGTGGAAGCGGAAGTAGTCGGTGCTCGGCGTGCCCGCTTCGAACTTGCCGGAGATGCGCAGGCCATTGGCGTCGAGCGTGTAGCTGGTCGCCTCGGAGGTGGCCTCGGTGTTGTTACCCGTCTCGTTCGCCTCGGCGAAGGTGGCCGCGTTGGTGCCGAGAATCGAGGCGTTGTCCGAGCCCTGCTCTGCCGGGTCCTGCGGGTCGTCGCTGCCGCCGCAAGCGGTCAGCGCGGCGACGAGAGAGGCAAGCAGGACAGTCGTGCGGCAACGGGAGAGTGCGTTCACGGAAGGCCTCGGGAGCAACGGGGAGCGCCGGCCGACGAGGTCATCTGCTGCCCCTCCCCGTCCGGACGTCCCGACTCGACGGGGGCCCGCTGGGCATATTCACGGGTGGTAAACACAACCACACGACACGTAAAGTCGCCCGATGGCGCCAACATGCCTTGACAGGTATATAACCCGATGGTTATATACGGGCCATGGAGTCATCGTTCACCATCGTCGCCGAGCCCACGAGGCGCGCCATTCTCGGGCTGCTGCTCTCCTCGGAGCGCTCCGTGGGGGAGCTCGAGCAGGAGCTGCAGCTCTCGCAGCCCGCCGTCTCCAAGCACCTGCGGGTGCTGCGCGAGGCGGGCTTCGTGGAGGCGCGCGTCGAGGCGCAGCGGCGCCTCTATCGCCTGCGGCCCGAGCCCCTCATGGAGATCGATGCCTGGCTCATCCCCTTCCGGCGCTACTGGTCGAAGCACGTGGACGCGCTGGAGCGTCACCTCGACAAGATGGAGAAGAAGCGATGATCAGACGTGAGCGATACGCGCCGGGGGCTGCCTCCGGTGCCGAGATCCGCAAGGACGGAGACGCGTGGACGCTGGTGCTCGTGCGCGACCTGCGCCACCCGCCCGAGCGCGTGTGGGAGGCGATCACCCAGCCCGAGCACCTGCGCGAGTGGGCGCCCTATGACTCGGACCGCAGCCTCGTGACGACCGGCAGCGTGAACCTCACCACCGTCGGGACTCCGACGCCGCAGGTCATGGAGAGCCGCGTGAAGCGGGCAGACGCCCCCCGCGTGCTCGAGGTCACCTGGGGCAGCCAGGACATGCGCTGGGAGCTCGAGCCGACGGCGGAGGCGGGCACGCGGCTCACGCTCTGGCACAACATCGACCGCGGCTTCATCGCCATGGGCGCCGCGGGCTGGCACATCTGCCTCGACGTGCTCGAGCACGCGCTCGCCGGAGAGCCCCTCGGCCGCCTCGTCGGCATGGACGCCTTCAAGTTCGACGGCTGGCAGCGCCTGCACAAGGAGTACGCAGCACAGTTCGGTCTCTCCACGCAGCCCTCTCCCCCTTTCCCGAGGACCTGATCATGCCCCCCAGCAAAGCCGTTCGCGCCGCCTACTGGACCGTCACCGCGCTCTTCTGCCTGCAGATTGGATTCACCGCATACGCGCAGCTCGCGCTGCCGCAGGTGGCGGAGGCCTTCACCCACCTCGGCTTCCCCGGCTACTTCCGCGAGGAGCTCTCGTGGGCGAAGTTCATCGGCATTGCGGTGCTGCTCGCGCCCGTGCCTGCGCGCCTGAAGGAGTGGGCCTACGCGGGCTTCGCCATCTGCCTCGTCTCCGCGCTCATTGCGCACTTCGCGGTGGGTGACGGGCCGCAGTCGTGGGGCTGGGCCGTGGGCACCGGCGTGCTCTGGGCAGTCTCGTACGCCTGCTGGCGCCGCCTCGAGGCCGCGCCCGCCTCCTCCCCCGCCCTCGCGGTGGGCGCATGAAGAAGACCGTCTCGAGCGAAGCCCCGTCGGCCTCGGAGCTCATCTCGCAGCGCATCGCCGAGCTCGGCGACTGGCGCGGGGAGACGCTGGCCCGCATGCGCAAGCTCATCCGGGACGCCGTTCCGGACGTGGTCGAGGAGTGGAAGTGGATGGGCACGCCGGTGTGGTCGCACGGCGGCATCCTCTGCACCGGCGAGTCCTACAAGAGCGTGGTGAAGCTCACCTTCCTCAAGGGCGCCTCTCTCTCCGACCCCTCGAAGCTCTTCAACTCGAGCCTCGAGGGCAACGCGCGCCGCGCCATCGACATCCGCGAGGGCGAGAAGGTGGACGCAGCAGCGTTCAAGTCGCTCGTGCGCGAAGCGGCAGCGCTCAATGGCGCGAAGAAGGCGAAGCCTGCGCGCAAGGCGAGGGCCTGAGCGTCGCCCCCGCCCCGCGCTCACGACAAGCGGTTCATGCCGTTGAGCGCGGCGACGCGGTAGGCCTCGGCCATGGTGGGGTAGTTGAACGTGGTGTTCACGAAGTACTCGATCGTGTTCGCCCCGCCCTTCTGGCTCATGATGGCCTGGCCGATGTGGACGATCTCCGAGGCCTGGTCTCCGAAGCAGTGGATGCCCAGCAGCTCGAGCGTCTCGCGGTGGAAGAGCAGCTTGAGCATGCCCACGGTGTTACCGGTGATCTGCGCGCGGGCAAGGCTGCGGAACGGCGTGTGGCCCACCTCGTAGGGGACGCCGGCCGCCGTGAGCTCGCGCTCGGTGCGCCCGAGCGAGGAGATCTCCGGGGAGGTGTAGATGCCCACCGGGATGTTCTGCACGAGCTGGAAGTCCGTCTTCGGGTCGGTGAGATGCGTCGCCGCGAAGCGCCCCTGGTCGTAGCTCGCGCTCGCGAGGCTGGGCGCACCCACCACGTCTCCCACGGCATAGACGTGCGGCTGCTCGGGCAGCCGGTAGTGCGCGTCCACCTTGAGCTGCCCGCGGCCATTGGGCTTCACGCCGAGCGCCTCCAGGTTCAGCAGGTCCGTGTTCCCGCTGCGCCCCTGCGCCCACAGGAGCACGTCGCTCTTGATGCGCTTGCCGCTCTTGAGGTGCAGAACGACGCCGTGGGGCGTGGTCTCCACCTTCGTGTACTCCTCGTTGTGGCGGATGACGACGCCCAGCTCGCGCAGGTGGTAGCTGAGCGCGTCGATGATCTCGTCGTCGAGGAAGTCGAGCAGCTTGTCGCGGCTGTGCACCAGGTTCACCTTCACGCCGAGGCTGCGGAAGATGGACGCGTACTCGCAGCCCACCACGCCCGCGCCGTAGATGGTGATGATGCCCGGCGTGTCGTTCAGCCCGAGGATGGTGTCGCTGTCGCGGATGCGCGGGTGGGTGAAGTCCACGTCCGCGGGCCGGTAGGGACGCGAGCCCACTGCGAGGACGAAGGCCTTCGCCCGCAGCAACGTGGCGGCCCGGTCCTCGCCCGTCACCTCCAGCGTGTGTGCATCCACGAAGCGCCCCGTGCCGTGCAGCACGGGCACGTGGTTGCGCAGGTAGAAGTCGCGACGCATCGTCACCTGCTTGCGCACCACGCGGTTGGCCGCCTGGAGCAGCTGCGGGAAGGTGAACTGCGCGTTGTCCGAGAGCTCCGCGAAGAGCGGGTTGCGCCGGAACTCGAGCACCTCGCGCACGGACTGCCGCAGCGCCTTGCTCGGGATGGTGGCCCAGTGGGTACAGCCGCCACCCACGTAGAGGTAGCGGTCCACCATCACCACGGAGAGCCCGCTCTTCGCCGCCTTCATCGCGGCGCCCTCCCCTCCGGGGCCGCTGCCGATGACGACGACGTCGTGCTCCCGGTCCGCAACGTTCTGCGCAGCCACGCGAACTCCTCTCTCGATGACGCCTAGACGGGCCTCTAACACGCTCGCGGGCTGGCGGCGCCGCGCTTAGCGCCGCACGTCGACTACCGTGAGGGAGCCTTGCAGTCGTGTGGCACGCCCACTTGCAATGACTCGCGTCCAAGCATTGCTCTCGCGGCATCAGCTTGGACTGATGAGCGCGCGCAGGGAGACCGGCGGCGGGTCGCTCAGAGCGAAACCGCAGTTCCCGTTCTATGCTCCGTTTCAGTCGTGCGTCCGAGCGGCGCCAACACTTTCTCAAGAGAGGAAGCCAACTTGAAGCCTGCCCTCGTCCCCTTGTCGACCGCAGTTGCCCTGCTTTTCTCCTTGTCCGCGCCTGCAGCGGAGCCCGTTCCCGATGGATTTCAGGCTGCCAAATTCGGGATGACTCGCGCCGAGGTGCTGAAGGCGATCCCGGGCGCGGAGGAGGGAGGCAATGGTTCGCTGTCAGTGGAGAAGAAGATTGTAGGCATTGCCGCCGACGTCTCGTTTCTCTTCGAACGGAACGGTCGGTTCCAGACTGCTTCGATCGAGTTTGAAACCCGCGGCGGTGGGTTCGTGGAGTTCCGGCGAGTTCGCGATGCGCTCACGCGCAAATACGGAGAGCCCACGGAGAAGTACGAAGACGTCTTCCACGCCATCTACACATGGGGCACGCACGACAAGAATTACATCTACCTCGAGTGGGCGCGGGCTGACACGGGCAACAAGCTGGCTCTCCTCTACAGAGGAGATTTGCGTCTCATCAATCCTGAGGTGGCCAAGGCGGAAGAGAACGATCTTTAGGCGTCCTCAATATGACCTCAAGGCGGGTCCGGCGGGTGCCGCTGCACGTCAACTCGGGCGCTGTTTGGTCCCCGCTCCTACGTGAGGAGCCTCACCAGCCCAGAACCGATTGAGTTCGTGCCACCACATCGCTGTCTGTGGGCGAAGGAAGGGCAGGAACCGGCTACTGGAAGCTCCGGCGATGTTCTGCATCCCCTCCAGCAAACCGACCGTGGCGGCCTCCTGGACGTAGGAGTCGCCCTCGGTGTGCAACCGCTCTACCACGTCGAAGACAGCGGCGAACTCTCCGGTCGCTCCGCTCTCCAGCAGCGTGACGAGGTGTCGCGCGAACGAGCCCAGTGCGGGGTAGAGCCGCTCGGGACCGTAGGAGTCGTCCGCACGGAGTTCCTCCCAACGAGCCAGGAATGACGGGCAGGCCGCCGCGAGGAGTTCCAGGACCTCGTCCGGGGCGATGGTCTTGGCGTGTCCTTCAGTCATGTGTCGGCTCCGATTCGAACGCGGCAAGGGTCTTGGCCTCGAACACCGCTTCAGGATTCCAACCGGAGCGAGCGTCCCAGCACATCACGGCATCGACGAACACTGCGGGTGGCAGGTAGTCGTGCGCCTCCACGTAGTGGATGACCAGATCGGGTGCGGCAAGTGCGCCACCCCCTGGAGCAGGCAGCCATACCTCGGACGATCCGAGCCAAACCTCGCGGGAGTCGATGACCACCGACTGGCGCGCCATCGGGTCGCCGCAGAGCTCGCACGCGTGGACTCCGCGCATCCTGTTCACCGAGCACTCGACGACACACCGCCGCAGTCGCTCGGCGAAGCCGGATGGAGGCTCGCCCACGGGAAACGAGTGCGCCGCCGAGAGCCAGCCCACATTGAGCACACGAGGAAGGCTGCGCGGCAGCGCGTACGAGTAGGGCGACAGGTCTACGAAGTGCATGACGGGCCCTCGGTTGTACACCTTCCAGGTGCAAAGACTCGTGGCCCGGCGAGAGGATCCATGAGGTAAACGCTCTTCCCTCACCCCAACCCTCTCCCAGAGGGAGAGGGAGGACACGTGCGCGACCCTTCCTTCTTCGATGAGCTGCAGCGCCTGCTCTCGCTCGAGCGCGAGGCGGAGCGCGAGCGCACCCACGCCCTGACGAGCGCGCTCACCCTGCGCGAGCGCGCCGAGCAGGGCCTCTCCTTCCTCGACCTCGAGAGCATCGAGGAGGAGGTGGGCCTGGGCGGCCGCTTCCTCGTCACCCTGCAGCGCGCGGACCGTGCGCCCCTGCCCGCCCCGCTGCAGAACGGCGACCAGGTGGCCGTCTACCCGCGCAAGGCCGAGGTGAAGGAGCCCGCGCGCGCGCTCGTCTCGCGGGCCACCCGCCTGCGCGTGCAGCTCGCCTTCGACCGCGCCCCGCCCCCCTTCGTGCACGAGGGGCTCCTGCGCCTCGACCGCACGCCCAACGACGTCACCTACGAGCGCGTGCGCGCGGCCCTCACCCGCGTGAAGGCGCTGGACAAGGGCCAGGAGCGGCGGCGGCGCGAGGTGCTGCTGGGCAACGAGCCGCCGCGCTTCGAGCGGCCGCAGGCACTCGAGACCGAGCGCCCGCTCAACCCCGAGCAGCGCGAGGCGGCCGCGCGCGCGCTCGCCGCGGAGGACTTCTTCCTCGTGCACGGGCCGCCGGGCACGGGAAAGAGCCACGTGCTTGCGGAAGTCGCAGCGCAGGCCGTCGCGCGCGGGCAGCGGGTGCTCGCGACCGCGGCGAGCAACGCGGCGGTGGACCACCTGATGGAGCTGTGCCTCGACGCAGGGCTTCGCGCCGTGCGCGTGGGCCACCCCGCGCGCGTGTCCCCGCGGCTGCAGGCGCACACCCTGGACGTGGTGGTGGAGGAGCACCCGGACCGCGTGCTCAGCCGCGAGCTCTTCGACGAGGCCTACGAGCTGCTCGGCTACGCGCGGCGCCAGCGCACCCAGGGCCGCAGCCGCGAGCGCTTCAGCAAGGCGCGCGCCTCCACCAGCGAGGCCAAGGGGATGCTCGACGAGGCGCGCGCGCTCGAGCGCAAGGCGGTGCGCGGCGTGCTCGAGCGCGCGGACGTGGTGTGCGTGACGCTCGCGAGCCTCGAGTCCTCGGTGCTCGCGCCGGAGGCGTTCGACCTCGCGCTCATCGACGAGGCCACCCAGGCCACCGAGCCGCTCACGCTGCTGGGCTTCCTGCGCGCGCCGCGCCTCGTGCTCGCGGGAGACCCGCAGCAGCTGCCGCCCACGGTGCTCAGCCAGGAGGCGGCGAAGGCGGGGCTCGCGGTGAGCCTCTTCGAGCGCCTGCTGAAGGACCACGGCGAGGGCGTGAAGCAGCTGCTGCGCGAGCAGTACCGGATGAACGCGCGCATCATGGCCTTCCCCTCCGCGCAGATGTACGGGGGCGAGCTGCGCGCCCATCCCTCGGTGGCCTCGCGCACGCTCGCAGACGTGCTCACACCCGGCAGCGCGCTGGACCTGCCCGAGCGGCTCTTCCTAGACACCGCGGGCAAGGGCTTCGACGAGGAGGTGGAGGAGAGCACCCAGTCGCTCTTCAACTCCGGTGAGGGGGCGCTCGTGCTCGCGCGCGTGAAGGAGCTCCTGCAGGCGGGCCTCTCCCCGCGCGAGCTCGCCGTCATCACCCCCTACCGCGCGCAGGCCCAGCGGCTGCGCGAGCAGGTCGCGCAGCTCGGAGAGGGCGCGCAAGAGGTAGAGGTGGACACGGTGGACGCCTTCCAGGGCCGCGAGAAGGACGCGGTGCTGGTGAGCCTGGTGCGCAGCAACCCGGACCAGTCGCTCGGCTTCCTCACGGACCTGCGCCGCGTCAACGTCGCCCTCACCCGCCCCCGCCGCCACCTCTTCCTGGTGGGAGACTCCGCCACCCTGAGCGCCCACCCCTTCTTCTCCGCGCTCATCGAGGGCATCCAGGAGGAGGGCGGCTACCGCTCGGCCTGGGAGTGGCCGGAGCCCTGAACCCTCCCGGTGCCTGTCCACTCTCGGCGGAAAGTCATGATTTCGCTGTGGGCAGGTATCCGGGTTAGGCTGGACCCCAACGCGTGTGGGTGCGGAGAGCGTCCGCGCCACCCGCGGGGAGACACGTCATGTCCGATGGCCGTCCGGTGATCACGAAGGAAGACGACGTGTGGGTGATCCGCGTCGAGAAGAGCAACGGCAAGGTGCAGGAGTACCGCTGCGCCTCCGAGGGCCAGGCGCGCCAGCTCGCGTTGGTGCTGGGTCGCACCGATCTCGGCGCTCCCGCCACGCCCCCCGCAGCCCGCTCCTAGTCCCGTGCTGACGCGCCGCGTGGATGCCGAGGGGCTGCGGCTTCACGTGCGCGAGCGCCCGGGCACGGGGCCGGCCGTGCTGCTGCTGCACGGCTGGCTCGACCACGGGCACGGCTTCGATCCCCTGATCGAGGCGCTCCCCCCCCGCTGGCACCTGGTGCTGCTGGACTTCCGAGGCATGGGCGAGAGCGCCCACCTGCCCGCCGGCGCGCACTACCACTTCAGCGACTACCTGCACGACGTGGAGGCCGCGCTCTCGGGCGTGGGGCTCGCGCAGGTCCACCTCGTGGGCCACTCCCTCGGCGGGCTGGTGGCGGCGATGTACGCCGCAGCCCGGCCCGAGCGCGTGAACCGGCTCGTGCTGCTCGAGAGCCTGGGCCCCTCGCTCGGCCGCCCCGGCAGCACGGTGGGGCGGCTGCGCAGCTTCCTCGAGGACCTCGCGCGCGCGCCGCACCAGAAGCCCTACCCCTCCGTGGAGGCGGCCGCCGAGCGCCTGCGCCAGAGCAACCCCACGCTGTCGCCGGAGGCCGCGCTGCTGCTCGCGCGCCACGGCACCGCGCCGCTGCCCGGGGGCGGCGTGGGCTTCCGCTTCGATCCGCGCCACCGCCGCCACTTCGGCCAGGGGCTCAACGCCGAGGACGCAGAGGGCGGCGACGCGCAGTGGCTCGCGGTGCTGCGCGCGGTGCAGGCCCCGGCGCTCGTCATCCGCGCGACCCACGGCCTGGTGCCGGACCCCGCGCAGGATGCGGTGGCCCGCGCGCGCCTCGCCGCGCTGCGCGTGGAGGCCCCGCGGGTGATCCCAGGTGGGCACCACGTCCACCTGGACGCACCTGCCGAGGTGGCCCGCGCGCTCGAGGCCTTCCTGATCCCTTCAGGCCCTCCAGAGCCCTGACCGCAAAAAGGTGTGGAACGCGCTTTCCCCCTCCAGGGCAAGGCGCTTCCACGTGCAGGGATTTCCCCAGCGAAGCCCAGCCAACCCCTTGAAGTTCGGACCGGAAAACGGCGCCGGGGCGCTGGTACGGCGTTTGATTAGGGAGGGCGGGGTCGAGCGGTGTGCGCGCCGGTGACGCGTGCGCCCTCGGGACGAACCGGTACGGGCAGGCAGGCGGGCGGGAGAGCGGACGATGAGGATGGGGCTGGGCAGGGGGTGTCTCTTCGGACTGGTGATGCTGGTGGGCGCGCTGAGCGCCTGCCACGAGCCCGACGACATCCGCTCGGTGGAGCCGACGGCGGCGGTGGACGAGTCGGAGCTGGACTTCGGCGAGGTCCCCGTGGGCGAGTGGCGCGAGCTGGACATCCACGTGCGCAACGTGGGCTTCGTCGCCTTCCGCGCGGAGGAGGTGCTGCAGCTCTCGGGCAACCCCTCCTTCGTCGCCGAGCTGATGGACGGCGCGAGCAAGGTGGAGCCCGGCAAGTCCAAGGTGGTGAAGGTGCGCTTCCACCCGCTCAAGGAGGGGGAGCTCGCCGAGAAGGTGCAGGTCACCACCAGCGCCGTGAGCGGCCGGCAGCTGCCGGTGCGCCTCAAGGGCCTGGGCACCCCCACCCGCATCAAGTTCGACCCCGAGGTGGTGGACTACGAGACGCTCGAGGTGGACAGCGACCGCACCCTCACCGTCACCGTGACCAACCCGGTGGACCTGCCCGTCACCCTCAAGGTGGCCGGCGACCAGGCGGACCCCTTCGACGCGGACACCGTCACCGTGCCGCCCAATGGCAGCGTGCAGGTGCAGACCCGCTTCTTCCCGCGCGACACCGGCAGCATGGCGGCGCGGCTCGAGGCGCGCAGCTGTGACGACTGCACCCCCACCTCCGCGCGCCTGCAGGGCAAGAGCGTGGCGAGCGCCTTCGAGTTCGTGCCCGCGCCCGTGCCCTTCGAGCAGATTCCGGTGCACGAGGTGACCCAGTCGCACACCCGCGCGCGCAACATCACCTGGCGCCCGGTGAGCCTCACCAAGCTCGCCACCAGCGACCGCGCCTTCACCCCGCTCACCGCGGTGGGTGGCCAGGCCGTGCCCCCGGGCGGCGAGGTGGAGGTGCAGATGGAGTTCGCCGCCCGCTACTCGGGTCCCTCCACCGGCACCCTCACCGTGAACTACGCCTCGGACAAGCCGCGCCAGGCGGAGGTGCTGCTGGACGCCACGGGCGGCCGGCCCACGCTCGCGGTGGCGCCGGTGAGCCTGGACTTCGGCGAGCTGCCCGCGGGCGGCAAGGTGGGCAAGCTGCTGCGCATCACCAACGCCGGCAGCAACGGCAACCTCGTGTTCAAGGGCGTGCGCGCCACGGGCGGCATCGCGCACTTCAGCGTGGACCCGCCGGCGCGCGGGAAGACGAGCTACCCGTGGGCGGGCGGCACCTGGCCGGACCTCCAGACCGGCGGCATCGAGATCGCCCCGGGCACGGACGCGCTGGACCTGCGCGTGTACTTCGAGCCCACGGCCGCGGGCTCCTTCGAGGCCACGCTCATCCTCGTCTCGGACGACCCCTTCAACCCCGAGCGCACCATCACGCTCACCGGCCGCGCGACCGCCACGGGTCCCTGCACCTACTCGCTGCTGCCGCAGCCGCGCATCGACTTCGGCAACCTGCCGCCCGGCCGCGGCGCGGTGCTGGGCTTCTACTTCCACAACACCGGCCCCGAGACCTGCGCCATCAAGGACATCCACATCTCCAACGACGCGGGCGGCGTCTTCACCATGCCGGGCGGGCGGCTCGCGGGCATCGTGGCCCCGTACGACACGGGCTTCAGCGCGATGATCGCCTTCAAGTCCCAGGTGGCCGGCACCTTCGAGGGTGAGCTGGAGCTCACGGTGAACAACCCCACCCAGCCGCGTGTCGTATTGCCGCTGCGCGCGGTGGCGCAGGCGAGCTGCATCATCGCGACCCCGGCCTTCGTCGACTTCGGGCCCGTGCGCTACGACTGCCAGCCGCAGCCGCGCCGCACCCTCATCACCAACGCCTGCCCCTACCCCGTCACGGTGGACGACGGCACCATCGGCGCGGGCACCAGCGACCAGTTCAGCCTGCTCACCCCTCCGGCCGGCCTGCGCACCCTGCAGCCGGGTGAGGGCTACGAGCTCGAGTTCGCCTACGCGCGCAACAAGCTGGGCCAGCACTTCAGCCCCTTCTACCTGCCGGTGGAGGCGGAGCCGGTGCCGCGCATGGTGCCCCTGCTCGCCGAGACGAACCACGAGGGCATCCAGATGGACCGCTTCACCCAGGGCACCGACAGCCAGCTCGACGTGCTCTTCGTGGTGAGCAACACGACGACCATGGACAGCGCCCAGGCGAAGCTGAAGGCCGCGGTGCCCGGGTGGCTCGAGCGCGCGCGGGCAGCGAACGTGGACGTGCGCGTGGGCGTCACCACCACCGGCCTCGTGCAGCGCGGCACCACCTGCCCGGGCGGCGCGAACGGCGGCGAGGCGGGCCGGCTCTTCCCCGTGGACAACAGCCGCGCGCGCATCCTCTCCAGCACCAACGCGAACGCGGCCACGGTGCTGCAGCAGAACCTGGACGTGGGCCTCTGCCACAACCTGGTGCAGGGCCTCGAGACGATGCGCCAGGCGCTCAGCAGCCCGCTCATCGACAGCGCGGACGACGTGCGCACCCCGCAGCCCAACGACGGCAACGCGAACTTCCTGCGCGCCGCGGCCCGCGCCGCCGTGGTGGTGCTCGCGGACGAGGACGACCACTCGGGCTTCAGCACCGAGAGCTACGTGCAGTTCATCCAGAGCCTCAAGGGCACGGGCTCGAGCCACCGCAGCGCGGTGTACGCGCTCATTCCCACGGACGGCCGCTGCACCACGGCGGGCGGCAGCGCGCCGCGCTTCAGCGACGTGGCCAAGCGCACCAACGGCGCGGTGGAGAGCATCTGCGTGGGCGACTACGGCAGCTTCCTGGACGGCATCGTGAAGCGCGCGGGCGGCCCGCAGGCGGACTTCCCGCTCACCCAGGTGCCGCAGAGCACCGACGAGATGACAGTGCGCGTGGCCGGGCAGCTCGTGGACCGCACCAAGTGGACCTACGACGCCGCGAAGAACTCGGTGGTGTTCGCTGCGAGCGCGATTCCCACCAGCGGCCAGGTGGTGGACATCCGGTACCGCAGCGTCTGCCCGGCGCCGCCGCCCAATCCGTAGCGCGCCGTCTCTCTCCCTCTAATGGACGTCGCGACCGTCACCCACCTTTGATGGTCGAGGGATACGAAGTCATCGTCTAAGCCGCTGGGATCCTGGGTGGGCCTGCACACCCGCGTTGTCGGCGCGGCAGGCCCTTCGCGCTTCGCCAGGCGGCGTCCACCTGGTGGGCTTTGACGAGCCTGCCGATTGCCGACCCTGTTTCGCGTCACCCGCATCCGTCGCGCCGAGCACTTCGACGTCTGGGCCGGCGAGATGCCGTCCGCTGCCGAGTGCGGCGCGCGCCGTACGCACCTACGGGCCATGGGCTGGCGGAGCGTGGAGATCTCCCGCGAGCTGAGCGCCATGCGCGCCCTGCACCGCAAGAACACCACCAAGACCATTAGCCTCGCGATGTCCCTGAGCTACGTCTTCGATTTCATCGAGGCCGGTGACGTGCTCTGGGTCGGGGACTGGCTCACAGTGTGCCAGTCGGAGGCACGGGCTTGAGTGGCACCAAGCGCGCTGCCCTCTACTTGCGGGTGAGCACGGACCGGCAGGCGACGGGCAACCAGTCTGTGGATCTCCATCAACTCGCCGCCGCCCGAGGCTTCACACCTGTGGTCTATGAGGAGACCGAGAGCGCTGCCAAGGCCCGCCCCGTCTTCGAACGCATGCTGGCGGACGTCCGAGCGGGTCGCATCCAAGCCGTGCTTGTGTGGGCGCTCGACCGCCTGCACCGCTCCATGCCGGGCGCCATCAACACCGTGCTCGAGCTAGACCACCTGGGCGTGCCGGTGATGTCCGTGCGCGAGCCCAGGCTGGACACCACAGGGCCTGTGCGCTCGCTGCTGGTGGCCATCTTCGGCTGGGTGGCGGAACAGGAGCGCACCCGCCTCATCGAACGCACGCGAGCAGGGCTGGCCCGAGCCCGCGCTCAGGGCAAGCGGCTGGGGCGTCCTCGCGCCTCGCAGTTCTCGCTCGCGAGCGCGGCGGCTCTCGTCACTTCACAGGGCTGGTCGATACGGAAGGCAGCCGCCGAATGGAAGGTCGGGGCATCCACCCTCGGTGAGTACCTACGTGCTGGGTGCACGGAAAACCCCACCCTTGGCGGCACCTCGCGGACGACGTGACCTCAAGGGGTTGGCTGACGTGGGTCCGCTGCGCGGAAACCGACCGATTTCCGTGCGGCCAGCGAGCGCGTGTGTGCCCGGGCATCGCGCGTGTGAAGGCGACAGGTCGCACGCGGAGCGGCAAGGCGGTAGGTAGGCACAAGCGCGAGGTGGACCTCGACAAAGTCCACCGGCTCCGTGAGCAAGGCCGGAGCTGGCGCGAGATCGCCGTGGCGCTCAAGGTGCCGGAGCGCACCCCCCGACGCTCAGCGGGGCACGACCCTGAGCCGGATTCGGCAGGGTGAGCCTCTCGGAGCAGCTGATTGGGCGAAAGGAGTAGGTTTGCCGCCTCGCATCGTCCCAATGCGATTCGGCGCCGTTACGATAGGAGGGACATCATACTATCGTTAACGTGTGCATCGGCGCGGGCCAAGGTATCGCCGTGGCATTCGACCGCGCGTGGGGGCCCGCAGCGCCACCACTCACGAGGCGTCGGCAGTAGCCTAATGGTGCGATTCATTTCGTCCAGGTACGAGTCGACGGGTGATTGCCCACCTCAGCAGACGGTCAAGGCCATTGCCAATTTTCGCGTTTCGACGCTGCGAGCCCTGCCGCATTAGATGCCACCGCGGTCAGACGGATCCTACGTGCGTCAAACTACTTGCCCGCTTCTAGCTAGAACTGGGACACGCCTGCAAACGACCCCTCGGATACGTCAACTGCAGCGCTCCGCTGGGGGCGAACAATCCTACTTTACGCTCTCACTGGCGCCGCAACACAATCACGAGCAGCCTGACGGCTCGAGACGGAAAGTATTCGTGCACGGAAACGTCGTAGATGCCCGGATCTAACGCAACGCGAATGGCGCCACGCTCAGAGATGTGCCTCCCATCCACTCCAGCATCCGCCAAATTCCAGATTGGTTCCTGGACCGAGAACCGATGCATTTCTAGAGCTGGGCCCAATTGCTCAGGTCGGAGATCGTGAATCGCCGCCTCCACGGCAGTGCTTGATTCGGCCGCCACCCACCTAACAAAGCCCGTCAGAACATCCGAAGCGAGCGCCGTCGTGCGCAGCGGCTCGTCCCCCAGCACCAACACATCTGTGCCATCCTTCGAAATAACACCGACATACCCCGAGACACGACAGGCGACGGCGTAATCATCAGAAGCTGCAACACCACGCTGCCTCGCACCGGTCCACGAAGAGGAGAGCGAGCTTGGGAGTAAGACCAGAGGGCCGCCAGCCGAAGAAACCCACTGGCGCTGCCCACTATTTCCGATTGAGCTCTGCATCAACTTCGCCTCCCTGAGTCCGGCTGCATTCAAGACAGTGTGGGTACAGTCTCTGAGGCGTGCCGGGTTCCACCGTTGCACTTGGTGGTTGATGATCGGGAATGAAGTTTCCGCTTTTAGTACCAGGATCCTTCGTTCCGCACGTATGACAACCTTTGTCTGCGCCTTCGGCATTTACCGCATCTCGTTCCTCTTGAGTAAAGTCACGCTCAGGTCCTCGAGCTTCAACTCCCTCGCCAGCATGTGGTCCCGGTTCCAGGGTGCTCGGACGATCTGCCTCCTTGGCCCGAGCCTCTAGAGCCGCGTTTCGCGCTTCAATGGCCGCTTTGGGATCATATCGACGTGTCGATGCCGGCCCGTCGTCCATATACTTGCCCGCCGCCCTTGGGCTGACCGCCGCGGCGGCGATGGCAGTCCAAGCAGTTGCTACAGCTGCTTCAAGCACTACGGCAGCGGAGATGCAGACCTGGGGTGCGACGAGGCACACTGCGAAAGCGTTGTTACCGTCTGGATCCGTGAATCCGACTGGGTTGTTTAGCGCATACGCGTAGACCGGTGCGCTATGCCCCTTGCGCGCTTGATCGAGCACCCACCCGGGGTTGTTGTACATCGGCTCCGGCCCCAAGTACCGCCCGATGCTCGGGTCGTAGTAGCGGTTCCAGTTCTCGAAGAGGTCGGTCTCGGCGTCGTGGTACTGGCCGGGGAAGCGTAGGGGGGTCCACATGGGCTGGGCCCCAGCCTCGTAGCGGCGGTACTCGTACTCCTCGAGCACGAGGCCTGCGTACGGAGCCGCCGCGCCAGAGCCGAGGGCGTCCGGTCCGGTGTAACGCAAGTGCACCATGCCGTTGCTCGGCATGGCAGTCCAAGCACTCTCCTTCTTGCCTTGGTGTGGAACTCCAGTCACCGCGTCTCCGCTCCCGAGCCGGTTCCCCCAAATGTCCGAGAAGTAGGCGCCCACTCCCCAGCCAGAGGGCGCATCGACCAGGGCAAAGCGCGCACGGATGTCCACCGCTGTGCGAGGCGTCACGGGCTGCTGGATGTACGCGAGGACACGCTTCGCTCGTGGCGCAGGCAGCGAGGCCGAGTCCGACACAACGGTGACGCGATTCACGTGCCCGAAGGGCTCGTAGTCCGCTGAGCCGGCCACCTGCCGCTTCGCGTTCAGAACGAGGACTGGCTTCTTCAGGTAGTCCGTGACGATGAAGTACACGCCGCACGCTGCCGCATCCTCGCCATCGCGAGCGCACTGGGTGCTGGTGTCTGGCGACCGGGTGAAGTCTGCGTTGAGGAACGAGCGCAGGAAGGCCACGGGACGGCCGTCGAGCCAGAGGTATTCGTCAAGCGCCTGGCCGGACGCATCGTTCTGCCTCGGTCTCCCCTTGTCCTCGAGCAGCTTGTCGCCATCGTAGAAGTACTCGTCCTCGATGGGCGGCTCTCCTTGAGCGGCGGTTTCGATGTAGCGCTTGAGACGCCGGCGGCCATTGGCATCGTAGAAGTACTCGTAGCTCGATCCACCTCTGACACTGACCGAACGGTAGACGGCACCGACTGCGGCGTGGGCACCGTCGGCACTCGCGTCGAAGGTGAGCGAGGAACTGGAGCCACCGGAGCTGTCAACGGCGCCCAGCTTCTGCGCCACTCGGCCGTCGCCGTCGTAGGTGAAGTCGTAGCCCAGTCGGGATGGGCCGCAGACCTTGTTGCACTGCGAGCTCGTGACGCCCCAATGCAGCAGCCGGTCTCCGGAATACGTCCCCTGGAAGCCCCAGCAGTCGCGGGTCTCTTCGGTGCGGTTGCCATTACCCGCGTACTGGTAGGCGCGGCGACCGAGCGTTCCTCCCTTCGTGCCGAATTCCCCCGGAGGCCGCGTGACGTTGGTCAAGCGCAGCTGCTGGTCATATCCCTTGGTGGGGCCATCGAAGCGCACGGTGCGCGGCGCACCGGCCGTATCCAGCAGGCAGGTCTCGGTCTGGGCCAGCTGGTCCGCACTCCACGCGTAGGTCTGCTTGAAGATGTCGCCGCTGCCACTCGGGCTCAGGGGGGTATAGGCCCCTCGCGAGACCCAGAGGCCACGCAACCTCCCCGTCCTGTCCGTGGTGCTAGGGCGGGTGCGAGCGCAGCTCGCCGCCGCCGTGTTGTAGGCGTCCCCGGGCAGGTATTCCACCGTGGCGGCCTTAACTCCATCCGGCGCGGCGAAGGTATTCATCTCGTAGCCGCGGAGACCGCCGTACGGCTCCCACTGGATGTTCTGGATGAGGGTGACTGTCGGTTGAGTGGGGTCCCAAGTCCCATCCACCGACAGGCTCTTCAGCCGCTCGGGATGGCCTTGAGGCAGCTCGTAGTACGCGTACGAGACCTTCCGGCCGTGCGGATACACCTCGGACTTCAAGCGTCCGAAAGCGTCGTACGTGAACTCACTATTGGGGGTGTTCCGAGTCCGGATCTTGGAACACGCCTCTCCCGTCACGCGCTGCCTGCGCGCCCAGACGACGCGCCCCCAGGCGTCGTAGCTGAACCACGTGTCGCCGAAGGAGTCGTTGCGGCGCACCATGCGCCCCTTCGTATTTGCCCCGATACAATTGGCGGGCGCACCCGTCGGGTAGTCGTCGTACTCGAACCAGTAGAGGTTCTCCCATGAACTGCCATTCACCCCATACCGCCGGCGCGCCTGCAGAAGGCGCTGCATCCCGTCGTAGCCGTACTCGAGGTACTCCCCTGACGCCATCCCTGGCGTACGCTTGCGAATCAGGGTGCCCGCTGCGTCGTACTCGAAGCGGGACGTCCCGGGCGCTCCGGCCGCTCCTGTCCACGGGGCCGTGACCTCGATGACGTTGCCGAAGTCATCATGCACGTAGGCGACGCCACCGCTCGTGCATGGGCCAGAGGCCGAGTTGCACTGGGGCACCACTCGTGACACGTGCCCTTGCCTGTCGTACGTAATCGTGGTGCGGGTAGATGGACCGCCCGACGCGCTGTACTCCTCGAGAGCCGAGAGACGGTTTGCCGCGTCATAGCCAAGGCCCGCGCATTTATCGGACGCCTTGGCATCGATGCCGAGCAATCCTCCACACAGGTCGGGCGGAGCGTTGTAGGCCGCGCCGATTCCTACCTGCGCCCCCTCGACGTTGAAGAGCGCCACCGAGGCGTATGCGCCGGTCCCCTCACCCGTGCGCTCGTACGTGGGTCGACCCAATGGGTCGGCGGCGTACTGCTTCACGGTGCGTACCGCTCCCGTTCCGTCGAGCACCCTTTCGCTGGCTAGCTGCTCTGCTTGGTACGTGTACTCAGTCTTCTCGAAGAACTCGGCGCCGTCCGGCTTCGGCATCGTGGCCTTCCACTGAAGCTTATCCGAGCGCTCGCCCTGGCAGGGCACCCCGCCGCCCTTACGGTAGCAGAACACCTCGTAGTGCCCGGCGGGATACTGAATGTAGCGGAGCTGCGCTCCATCGTAGACGTAGCGAGTCTTCGTAGTCGGTTGGTTGACTGCCGTGATGGCCGTCGACTTCTCGTAGGTGCCCTCAGTTCCGGAAAGAGAGGTGAACGTGGCTGTAGACCTGGCGCCGTTAGGGTCGAGGCTCGCGAGCACGCGGCCTCGGGCGTCGTAGTCCGTGTACTGCGTCACCAGTCCAGTGGCCGCTCGGCAATCCCTACCGTTGGCGCGTGCGAATACGGTCTTGGTCGACAGCCGGTTCGCTTTAAACTCATTTTCAGCGTCACCGCTGTAGTAGTCGAACTGGGTGACCGGCACATATCCCCTGAACACGGAGCCGCCGTCTGCCGCGTCCAACGCGCTGCGCTCTTCGACCAATTGCGATGACTCGGGAACCTCGCACTCGGTGGCATCGGGTCCACTCACGAAACAGGGGCCGTGCACCTCCACCGTCCGACCCAAGGGGTCCGCCTGCGCCGGCGTCTCGCCCGAGCATTTGCGGTAGGTGTAGTAAAGCGTGGCCACGGACCGCGGGTTGAGCTCACCGGGAACTCCGTTGACGAGCGTCCTCGTGTATCCAGTGCGGATGACGGCCTCGAGGCGATTCGTTTTGAGGTCGTAACGGCGGAAGGTCTCCGCCTTCGCTCCTGCGTCGACACTGTCATCGATCACTTTGACAGCGAATTGCTCGTACGCACGGGGCGTGCGCCCCTCGGAGCCATAGTCGTATTCGAAGCTCGTCGTGCGCACGCCAGCCACGTTGACGACCGTCGTTTCCTGCGGAACCTCGAAACCGGCGTCGAGCGGGAACCTCGTCGGAACGCTGTTCGTGTACCACGTCCAGTTCGAGCGCCTGTCGCGGTACGCAGTAGGAAGAGGGCGCTCGCTGACACCGTCCGGCCCTCCATTCCACTGCCAAATGGCCTCCGTCTCCGTCGTCCCAAGGGCCGCGCAAGCCCCCGTGCACACTGTTTTCTCGGAGGAGACGAGCGGCCCCGCCCCGCTCGCGTTGACCTGGAACGTCTTCTTGACCGTGGCTCCCGTTGCGAGCGTGCTGTCGCCACGGGTTGCGTTGAGCTCGGTAAACATCTGGTTCTGGTGGGGAAAGCAGACCGACAGCGCAGTCGGAGGCCCCAGGACGCCCGCCCCACACGTCACCGAGAGCCGCTGTCCGTCGTAGGTGGTGTTGTCCTCCCATGCCACCTGGACGCTGCGCTGCTCGGAGGCCAGCACCGCGACAGTTCCTCCGTCGGGGCGCAGCGTGGCGGTGCTGACAGTGACGTCGTCCGCTGCAATGGACCACTGGGGCGCCTGGGGGGTGCCCACGGAGTAGGATACGCGCCGGCCCGTCTCGGGGAAGTACGCACCGGCGATTCGTCCCGCCTTCTCACCGGTACCCGACGGCTGCCAGTACTGGTAGCTGACCAAGGTGGAGCCCGAGCTCCCCCCATCCGCCGCGGCGGATTTTAATTCCACGGAGCGGAGCACACACTCGCCGTAGCCCTCTGCTGACGAGGAGGGCAGCTCCTCGTAGTTGAACTGCAAGTAGGTCTGGTTTGGCGTGTCCGCCCTTTGAACGCGGGGTGCGCCAAATTTGCAGTCGCCCGTCGCGCTGGAGGGAGGGTCGTACGAGAGCACCAGTCGATTGCGTGGCAGGCCCCCGGTGGCTGGGTACTGGCCATCCTCGATACGAGTGAGGAAGTACGTGTAGACGTCCACGGGCACCGAACCCGCGCCGGTGCGATCGAGGGTCTGGTAGTCGTAGCGCTTAGCGAAGTGGTAGCGCGCCTCGGGCCGATACAGAATGAATCCACCGCCGCCACCGAGGTAGTAGAGGCGCTCCTCTGCCTTCGCCCCCTCAATGGTCACTCCTTGGAACTTCGTGCCTGCCCAGCAAGGGGCGGGTGAGCAGACCGTGAACTCCGACAACTTCCCGTCCACGTCGCGGAGCGCCCAGCGAGGGTCAATCGGGGCCGGGTCCTCCTTGCTGTGCGGCAAGTAGCCAGGCTTCAGGGCCACGAAGCTGAAGAGGTTGTGCCACCAGTGCAGAGAGGCCCCGTCATTGCCGAAGGGAGTCCCTTCGAGGCGGTAGAGCGGCTGCCCTGGAGTATCGGGGCGCACCTTCCATGCCTTCTCCGAAGATGCGTAGCTGCGCGTGAACTGGAACGCGCCGAAGCTCGTCTGCACAGTGAAATCGGTCGAGCGATACGTAGGCTCTAGGGAGCCGATCGACACGGGTGACTCAGTGTGGCCGAACTGTCGCGAGCCTCCGGCGGGGGGATTCGGTTCCAGCCCGGCCAGTGAAGCAGACCAGGTATCCGAGCCACCTGAACTGGCCGTTGGATCTGACGGGTCGTCAGGGGGTACGTCGGGAAGCTTGGCGATGGCCACACCGAGCCCGCAGAGCAGGATTACTGCTGGGAGCAGCAGGCCGACTCGCCCGACAGCACCGCGGCGCAGAAACCAGTTAACGGCAGACCCGAAGTAACGATTGGCATCCATAGGAGGTCCAAAGAGGCGAAGGAACGAATCGCGGACTCGCCCGAGGTGAGGATGAAGAGCACCACGGGGGCGAAGCCGACGAGAAAGTCGCGAGCAGGTTCTGCTGCGGCGCGCTATGGGGGAACGCAGACGCCCTGGTCTGCCCCGGGCAGCGACTGGAGGCACTGCCAATCGCCGGGGCACGGGGAATCGACCGTGCAGTGCGCGGAGCAGAGGTACCCCGCGTCACGCACGGGGCGGGCGTGGATGCAAACCCCCGAGGTACACTCGGCACGGCCGTAGGTCGTGCAGTCCTCGCCGAACGCCTTCGACGCGGTGCCGTGGAACGCGAGCGGCTCGTGGGCCCGAATGCTCGGGCGCGGCGGCGCAGGTACGGCGCTCGGCGCATCACCGGGCGGTGTCTCGCAAGCTGTGAGCGCGAGCAGGAGCACCGACATCGGCGCCATCGATGACAGCAGCCGCAGCAACGAAGTTGAGCGCGTGCTCACAGTCCGCACCCCGAGCACATCAGGCCATCATCGGGGATGCCGTTCCTGTCATCATCACAATTATTACAGGTCTCGAGTAGGGATTGGCAGGTCCCGGGAACTACGTTGCAGGAGTCATCGCACGTCTGCTGTGACTTCTCGTTGCACTCCGTGGTGCACGATGCCGTCCCGCTGCATCCTCTGCAGACATCCCAAACCTTCGTGGGCAGACAAGCGTGCATACCAGGACGGCTACAGCCGAGGAGATTCGTGCAGTTCTTCGTCAAACTAAGGGCCTGCATCACCCCCGGATTGTTATCGACGACTCCGTCACAGTCGTCGTCGATTCCGTTGCAGTCCTCGATGCCCTTCGCGCCGGGAACGCAGGCAGTGGAATTGGGGACGTTATGCGTGCCCAGCCTGCAGTCTGGCTTGCCCGTCGCCGGGTCAAGATTACAGACGGCGCTACATGCGGGAACGAACCGCTTGCATGCCCCAGTCCCACATTCCTTGGCCGGCACGTTGTCGACAGTGCCATCGCAATCGTTGTCCTGGTCATCACAAATTTCAGTTGTCTTGTTTGGCCAGGGACTACAGGTCCACTGCGCGCCGTTCTGACAGGTAGCACCCGTGCGCTGACACGCTCCGAAGCCGCAAGTTACTGTGACACTCGGATTGATCGCCGCGTTGGCGTCGTTGCAATCAGTGTTGTTTGCGACGTAGCCCGAGGGCTGCCCGCAGAAGCTTCCAGGTATCGCGGGGTTGCCGAACCCGTCTCCGTCCGCATCCTTGTAGAAGGTGCTTGGGGTCCAGAGAGACGCATTCGCATCGTTGCAGTCGTCGTTGTTCCACGCGTAGCCGGTCGGCGGGTAACAATCGCTACTGCTCGTCGTCCGTAACCGCCCGATTGCCGGCGTCCTGAGGATGGGCGTGCACGCGCGTTCTTGGGCGCATGCGACGACCTGGACCTGAGGAGTGGATGCAACTGGTGGCCGAGTTTGCCTCGAGTGGCCTGGAG